>DATMIH010000024.1:0-9342 GCA_035554595.1 Solirubrobacterales bacterium | reverse complement strand
GGCCTGGTCCAGGTGCCGGGCGTGGACGAGACGATCACCAAGTTCCTCGACCCGGTCTTCGCCGACTCGCCGCTGGCGGCGATCGTGCCCTCGGTCGGCGCCTCCTGGGCCGGCCTGGCGATCGGCGCGACGATCTCGATCATCGGCATCGGGATCGCCTACTGGCTCTACATCGCCCGCCCCGAGACGCCGGCGCTGCTGATTCAGCGCCTGCGCCCGCTGCACACCTTCCTGGTCAACAAGTGGTACTTCGACGAGGCGATCGACTTCCTCATCGTGCGCCCGGCGCTGGCGATCGGGCGCTTCGCCAACCGCACCTTCGAGCGCCTCGTCGTCAACGGCCTGATCAGCGGCACCGAGGACGTCGTTGGCGGCAGCGGCCGCGTCGTCCGCGTCGTGCAGAGCGGCTTCGTGCGCAGCTACGCGCTGCTGCTGCTGATCGGCTTCGCCGGTCTCGCCCTCTACTTCCTGCTGAGCAGTCAATGAGCGCGAAATTCGCAAGCGTGCATCTCTGGTTCTTCGCACCGCGAATTTCGCGGGAGACGGTGTGATGACCAACTCGCTGCTCTGGACACCGCTCGCCTTCGGCCTCGTCGGCCTCTTCCTGCCCAAGCGCCTGGCCGGCTGGTGGGCGACGCTGGGCGCGGTAGCGACGCTGGGCATCGCGATCTCGCTCGTCGCCGGTTTCGACTCGGGCGCCTCGGGCCTGCAGGACACCGTGGATGTCAACTGGATCCCCGGGCTCGGCGTCGACTACAGCCTCGGGATCGACGGCCTCAACGTCTTCCTAATCCTGCTGACCACGGTGCTGTGGACGGCCGGCACCGCCTTCGCCGCCTTCCGCGAGCAGGATCGCCCCCACCTCTTCTTCCTGATGATGCTGGTCGGCGAGACCGCGACGCTGGGCTCGTTCCTGGCCCAGGACCTGCTGCTCTTCGTCCTCTTCTTCGACCTGATGCTGGTGCCGTTCTACTTCCTCTTCGGCGCCTGGGGCAGCGATCGCGAGGGCGGCCCGAGCGCCTCGGCGGCGACGCTGAAGATGATCGTCTACACGCTGATCGGCTCGCTGCTGATGCTGGTCGCGGCGATCGCCACGGCGATCATCGCCGCCGACGGCGGCCACATCACCTTCTCGATAGCTGAGTTGGCCAAGCACCCGGTCGGCGAAGGCAGCCAGCGCTGGATCTTCTGGTTCTTCGCCGCCGCCTTCCTGGTCAAGATGCCGGCCTTCCTCCTGCACGGCTGGATGCCCGACGCCTACCGAGCGGCGCCACTGCCGGCCCTGGCGGTCTTCTCCGGCGTGCTGGCCAAGGTCGGCGCCTACGGCTTCCTGCGCGTCGTGCTGCCGCTCTTCCCGGCGGCGACGATCGAATTCCAGGAGGTGATCCTGGTGATCGCCCTGGCCTCGATCCTCTACGGCTCGGTGATGGCCTTCACCCAGACCAACGTGCGGCTGATCGCCGGCTACTCCTCGGTGGCGCAGCTCGGCTTCATCACCGCCGGGATCTTCGCCCTCTCGGCCGATGGCTCCGACGGGGCGATCCTGCAGATGGTCAACCACGGCCTGGTGGTTGCGCCGCTGTTCGTGATCGTCGCGATTCTGGCGGAGCGCTCGGGAACCGAGGACCTCCGAGAAATGGGAGGCATGGCGATGAAGGCCCCGGTCCTGGCCGCCCTCTTCCTGATCGTCACCCTGGCGACACTGGCGATGCCCGGCTCGGCCAACTTCGTCGGCGAGTTCTACATCTTGAATGGGCTCTTCGACTCAAAGATTGTTTTCGCGTTTGTAGCCATCTCCGGCGTCGCGATGTCCGCCTACTACGCCCTGCGTCTCTACCAGCGCACGATGCACAATCGTCGGCCCGAGGGTCTCGAATCGCGCGAGATCAACTGGCGTGACGGGGTCGTGCTGGTCCCCCTGGTGCTCTGCATCCTGGGACTGGCGCTGTACCCGCAGTTGATCCTCAAGCGCACGGATACTTCAGTGGCGAGATCCGTGGCGGCGACCGAAGGGCCGTCAGGGGGGTCTCCCAAAACACTTAGCGCGAAGCGGCCACCAAGTCCCAGAGAGCAACCCACACAGCTCCGCGGAGTCGCGTTTTGGGAGACCCCCCCGACGGCCCCCGACCCCACCAAGGCAAGCCAATGAACTTCCACGCCCCCCACGTCGACTACGCCGCCCTCTCGCCAGTCCTGGCGCTGACAGTCGGGCTCTGCGTCGTCCTGCTCGCCGGCGTCTTCAAGCCGCTCAAGCGCGGCGTCCCGGCGCTGACGCTGATCACGCTCGCAACCACGGCCGGGCTGCTGATCTGGCGCTGGGACAACCCGCAGGACCTCGTCTCCGGCGCCCTGCGACTCGACGACCTGGCGATCTCGATCTCACTGATCGCGCTCCTCACCGCCGCCTTCGCCGTGCTCTTCTCGATTCGCGAGCCCGCCGCCGAGCAGGCAGGCAAGGGCGAGTACCACGCGCTGCTGCTCGGCTCGGTGCTGGGCATGGTCCTGCTCGCCCAGGCGCAGAACCTGGTCACCTTCTTCGTCGCCCTCGAGACCCTCTCGATTCCGCTCTACATCCTCTGCGCCACCAACATGCGGCGCGAGAAGTCGCTCGAGTCGGGGCTCAAGTACCTGATCGTCGGCTCGCTCGGCTCGGCGACGCTGCTCTACGGGATGGCCTTCCTCTACGGCGGCACCGGCTCGACCGACTTCAGCGGGATCGCCCACGGCATCGCCCAGAAGGGCATTCTCAGCGACCCGCTAATCCTGGTCGGGATCGGCATGGCCGCGGTCGGCCTCGCCTTCAAGACCTCGATCGCCCCCTTCCACCAGTGGACCCCCGACGTCTACGAGGGCGCGCCCTCGCCGATCACCAGCTTCATGGCAGTGGCGACCAAGGCCGCCGCTTTCGCCGTCTTCATTCGCTTCTTCGACGTCGCCCTGGCGCCGCAGGCGAGCGAGTGGCAGCCGGCGCTCGCGGCGCTCGCGGCGATCTCGATCGTGGTTGGCAACGTCGGCGCGCTCGGCCAGAACTCACTCAAGCGACTGCTCGGCTACTCCGGCATCGCCCAGGCCGGCTACATCCTCGGCGGCCTCGTCGTCGCCAGCGAGGCCGGGATCAACGCGATCGTCTTCTACCTCGCCGCCTACGCCTTCATGAACCTCGCCGCCTTCGCCGTCGTCATCGCCCGCGAGCGCGAGACCCCCTACGGCGACGACATCGCCGCGGTGCGCGGCCTCGGTGCCGAGCGACCCCAGCTCGCCTGGCCGCTGACGATCTCGATGCTCGGCCTCGCCGGGCTGCCGGCAACGGCGGGGTTCATCGGCAAGCTCTACCTGATCGAGGCGCTGGTCGAAGGGAACTACACCTGGCTCGCGGTATTCATCGCGGTCGGGACGATGATCTCGCTGGCTTACTACCTGCGGGTGGTGGCGACGATGTGGATGAGGCCCGAGGGCGGGGCCGTGCCCGCGATAGCGGGGGCTTCCCCGGAGGCCGATCCGATCGACCCTGAGGCGGGACAGCGGCCCTATCTGGTGATCCCCGCACTGCTGGCGGCCGCCGCGGTCGTCTTCTTCGGTGTGATCCCCGAGCCGCTGGTGAAGTTCGCCGAACACGCCGGCGCCTCTCTTTTCTGACACTCGCGCGTTTCTGTGCACCACGCGTGCGTCCGCGACGAACAGGATCGGGTTGTGCTCGTTGGCAGCCTTCCCGATCCAGCTTCCCCCGGCATCATCGCCGTCTCCTCGATCCTGGCCGGCTTTCTCGGGACGAGCTATGGCCTGTGGCGAGAAGAGTCGCGTGATGACATCCGTTGGATGGCATTTGCCTGCGGCTATGCGGGCGTGGGGCTTGGGCTCCTGATCTACTGTGCCAGCGTGATCAGCGAGCTATAGTGGCCCGGATGCGCCGAAACGTATTCATTTCGGAGTTCATCCTTCCTCTCGCCGTGGGAATGGCGTTGGTGTTCCCCGTGCTCTTGATCGAGCGGAAGCTGCTCGGTTGGTCAGGGGGAGCAGCGGGCGTCACCGAGATCGTCGGCATCGGCCTATTCGTCCTCGGCTGGCCCACGCTCGGCCCGTGGCTGGCACCGAAGATCGGCTTGCCGGCCCCGACGATAATGGTCGGACACCGCAGCGACCTACATCGCTAACGCTTGCGGTAGGACAACCGGACGGGACGCCGCTATCGTCATCGCATGGGTGAGCGGCCGAAAGCGCTTTCGGCCTCGACTATGTGCGAGGCGTTTCAGCTGACTGCGGAGGAGTGGTCGGAGAGTCCGGCGCTGCGGTTCAAGGACTCCGACTACGAGGCGAGCTGGGCGGACTACGCGGAGGCGGTGCGGAAACGGGCCGCTGGGCTGGCGAAGTTGGGGGTTAGGCGGGGCGACACGGTGGGCTTCATGCTGGTCAATAGGCCCGCGTTGCATCTGACCGATGCGGCCGCCATGCACCTAGGGGCAACCTGCTTCTCCGTCTACAACACGTCTTCGCCGGAGCAGGTTGAGTACGTGGTGCGGGACGCGGGGAACAAAGTGATCGTTACCGAGCAGGCGTTTCTCGAGACCGTGCTGGCGGCACGGGAGGCGGTCGACACGCTGGAGCACGTGGTGGTCATTGACGGCGATGCGCCGGAGGGGACGATCGCGATCGGCGAGCTCGAAGAGATGGGCGAGCCGGACTTTGACTTCGAGGCGGCCTGGCGGGCGGTCGGGCCGGAGGACGTGCTCTGCTTGATCTATACGTCGGGGACGACCGGGCCGCCGAAGGGCGTGCAGCTGACCCACGCCAACATGGTCCGCGTCTGGCGGGCCTGCGACGAGGTGCAGCAGACCACGCCGGGTGGGCGAATGATCTCCTACCTCCCAAGCGCCCACATCGCCGACCGCTGGGCCGGAATCTACGCGCAGATGATCTACGGCAGCTGCGTCTACTGCTGCCCAGACCCACGCCAGATGGTCGCCTACTCGATCGAGGTGAAGCCGACTGTCTGGGGCGGCGTGCCGCGGATCTGGGAAAAGCTGAAGACGGCGATCGAGATCGGCATCACGGCCGAGCCCGACGAGGCCAAACGCGAAGCGACCGTGGCGGCGATCGAGCTGGGCCGCCGGCGCGCCCGCGCTCTCATGGACGGCGGCGCACCGGCCGAGCTCGAGGCCGAGTGGCAGCGAGCCGACGAGCAGGTGCTCTCGACGATCCGCGCGATGCTCGGCCTCGACCAGGTCGAGTCGTTCGTGGTCGGCGCAGCGCCGACCCCGCCGGAGGTGCTCGAGTTCTTCCTCGCCCTCGGCATCGAGATCCGCGAGACCTGGGGAATGTCGGAGACCACCGCAATCACGACGCTGAACCCGCCCGGCGGCGTGCGGGTCGGCACCGTCGGTCCGCCGATCCCCAACACCGAGGTGAAGCTGGCCGATGACGGCGAGGTGATGGTGCGCGGGCCGCAGGTGATGGCCGGCTACCGCAACCTGCCGGAGAAGACCGCCGAGGCGCTGAGCGAGGACGGCTGGCTGCTGACCGGCGACATCGGCGAGTTCGACGAGGCCGGCTACCTGCGGATCATCGATCGCAAGAAGGAGCTGATCATCAATGCCGCTGGCAAGAACATGTCGCCGGCCAACATCGAGGCGAAGCTGAAGGCGGCGACGCCGCTGATCGCCCAGGTAGTGGCGATCGGCGACAACCGCCCCTACAACGTCGCCCTGATCGCCCTCGACCCAGAAAGCCTCGCGGCGCGCGGCGCCGCGGCCGACGATCCCGCGATCGCCGATGAGATTGCCCGCGCGGTCGAGGCCGCCAACGGGCGCCTCTCCCGGGTAGAACAGATCAAGCGCTTCAAGGTGCTGAGCGGCGAGTGGGTCCCCGGCGGCGAGGAGCTGACGCCGACGATGAAGCTGAAGCGGCGCCCGATCGAGCGCAAGTACGAAGCGGAGATCGAGGCGTTGTACTCAATGACAAGTTGAGGCACCCAGAGGGGGAGTTACAGGGCGAGAGCGCGACTCTCCCGCGGTCGGGTCAACTTCAGGCTTACCTCGCCAGTGGCGCGGCGATCATGATCACGGCGGTCCTCTTCACGGTCGCCTGGGGGGCCGACCATCCCGTGCCGGCCCTCGGCATCGCGCTGCAGACGCTGGCCGGCCTGCTGGCCGCGATCCAGCTCTGGGCGAACAACGCCTCCGATGCGATGGTGCGTTGGGGCGCCCAGCAGATCGCGCGCAACCGCTGGCACGTGGCAAGGCTCTTCGACGGCACGCTCCGCTCCCTGCTGCTGTCGGCGACCTGGTGCGCGCTGGGGTTCTTCCTCATAAGAATGCCTGGCTGGGCGTCGAGCAACGCGGTCGCCTGGCTCCTGGGCATTCCCGCCCTCTTGATCCTCATGGTGGGAATCGTGGCCCTCCTGGGATCGCTGCTCATGTTCGGGTCTGCTCGTCTCGTCGACCGCCAATCGCTTCCAGACGGACGGGCGATGACGACTTTGCAGGCTCGAATCGGCGAAAGAGATTGGATCTGGCCCCTCGTCGGCCTCGCCTTCCTGCTCGGCGGGATCCTCCAAATAGCCGCCGCCTGATCTTCCAGCCAACCTGAAAGGGTCCCGCGGATCGGCGTTCTACTCACAACCGCGGCAATCGTGATCTCGGTCGGGATCGGCGTCGCCTCCGAGCATCGCTGGCCAACCGGGGCGGCGATGGCGGCGCGGCGGGCGCTAACGCTGCTGCTCTACGTCTTCCTGCCGCCGGTGATCTTTTTCAACATCGCCAAGGCCAACATCGACCTCAGCCACGGGGTCGGCCTGATCCTCGGCATCGTCGCCTCCTCGCTCGGCGCCTTGCTCGCCTTCCTGGTCGCCGACCGGGGGCTGAAGCTGCCGCGCTTCCAAACCGGCGCGGTCGTCTGCACCGTGCTCAGCGTCAACACCGGCTACCTCGGCTACCCGCTGACAGTGGCCCTGCTCGGCCGCGACCAGCTCTCGACCGCTGTCCTCTACGACGTGCTCGTCACCGGCCCCTGTCTGCTGCTCGGCGCCTTCGCGGTCGGCGCCGCCTTCGGCACCAAGGCCGGCGAAACGCCGCGCCAGCGGGTGCGCGCCTTCTTCACCCGCAACCCGGCGCTCTACGCCGCGATCGCCGGCCTCCTCGCTCCCAAGGCGCTGGCGCCCACTGTGCTCGTCGACATCTCGCAGGCACTGATCGTGGCGATCCTGCCGATCGGCTTCTTCGCCGTCGGCGCCACCCTGGCTGAGAACGCCGAGCACGGCCAGCTGCCGATTCCGCCGCCGATGACCCGCCCCGTGGCGCTGACGATCGCCACCCGGCTCGCGATCGTCCCCGGCCTGCTGATGTTGATGGCGGCGCCGCTGATCGACCTGCCCGCCGCCTACCGGCTGCTTTCCGCGATGCCCTCCGGCCTCAACTCGCTGGTGGTTGCCCACGCCTACGGGCTGGACATGGAGATCACCGCCGAGGCCGTCGTCTGGTCGACCGCGATCGTGGTTGCCGCCGCCCTGCTGTCACTCTTGTTCTGATGCTGCACCACGTTGGAATCGAGGTAGCGCCCGCCGACATCGAGCGCTCGATCGAGCTCTGGCAGCTGCTCGGCTTCGAGCTGGTCGAGCCACCGGCCTCGCTCAGCGAGTTCACCTGGCTCGAACGCGAGGGGACGCAGGTCCACCTGATGCCGACCGAGTCGCCCACGGTGCCCACACGCGGCCACACCGCGATCGTGGTCGCCGACTTCGAGCGCACCTTCGCGAGGCTGACCGAGAGCGGCTTCGAAGTCGAGCGCCGCCGCGAGCACTGGGGTGCTTCGCGCGCCGTCGTGATTGCCCCCGCAGGTCACCGAGTCGAGTTGACTGCGGCCGCCCCAAGCTGAGCACGGCGCCGAAGCGACGACCCAAATGCGCAACCATTGGCCCAAAGACCGCAGAAACGACGCCGGTCTTCCGTCCGCCACCGATGAGAGATTGCGACTCGCGTGAACTTCGACTCCGACACGATCTCCGAAGCCGCATAAACCATGGGCTTCGACGTCAAAGTCCTCGCTGATTCGTCCTCGCCCTCCGGCCATAGGCTGACGACGGTCGAGACGACGTTCCCGCGCTTCGTCCTCGCCGAGTTCAACACCCACCGAGTCTTCTCACGGAACTCCGCCAGCTCGCGCGCGATTCCGATCGCGAAGCAGATCCGCCGAGTGCTCGTGGAGCCCTACGTGCCGATTGAGTTCGGCTCGAATCAACCCGGAATGCAAGCCGGTCCGCCCCTGACAGGCGACGCCCAAGTGGCCGCCGAAAGAGAGTGGCTGCGAGCCCGCGACGCTGCCGTGCGCCATGTGCTCGCCCTCATGACCAGCCCTGAAGAGGCAGCGGACGAGAGGGACCTGCTCACCTGCTTCGAGCGAGCTGATGCGATCCGCCGAGAAGAGGGTCCGCAGAAGACCTGGCTGAATGTGCATAAGCAGGTGGCTAACAGGCTCCTCGAGCCCTTCATGTGGCACACCGTGATCGTCACCGCGACCGACTGGGACAACTTCTGGAACCTCCGCTGCCACGCGGACGCCCAGCCCGAGATCAGGCGCATCGCCGAGATGATGCGAGCGGAGATCCAGGCCTCTCAGCCCGCCGATCTCGACCGGGACGAGTGGCACCTGCCCTTGGTCAGGCCGGAGGACCGCAAAGAGGTCGACTCGATCGAGAACCTGGTCAAGATCTCGGCCGGGCGCTGCGCCCGGGTCAGCTACCTGACGCACACGGGCAAGCGTGACCTCGCCGCCGACATCGACCTCCACGATCGCCTGCTCAGCAGTGGCCACATGTCGCCGATGGAGCACCCGGCCCGGCCGCTCTCCCGCTTCGAGCTGAACGCCGGCGAGTGGAGCGGCAACTTCCGCGGTTGGCGCTCGCACCGCAAGCTCATCCCCGGCGAGGAGAACCCTCTGAAGCCGGTTGAGGCCCAGGGCGTGGAGACGGTTCCCGCCGAGGTGTTCTCGCCAGAGGCGACCGCCACCTCTTCGGCCGCCTAGCCGCGCCCGCACCAGGCGCGAAGCCACGCCCTGCGGTTAACCCCCGGTCCCGCGTCGCAGGGCCCAGGCGAATCCCTTGGTCAGCGCGAGGATTGCGGCGAGCACGCAGACCATCAAGACGGCGAGGCCGGCGACCGTCACCACGGTTGCGCTCGTCCCCTGCAGGTGAATGCGGTTGAGGCTGTCGATGATCTCGGAGAGGTGGGTGCTGCCGAGCGCCTCGAAGAGAATCGTGGCGCTCACCCCGATCAGGCTGACCGCGAGCAGGAAGACCCCGAACACGACGATGTACTCGGTGGCGGAGCGCAGACCTTCGATTTCGGTGTTGAT
>DATMIH010000023.1:0-13368 GCA_035554595.1 Solirubrobacterales bacterium | reverse complement strand
TCTACGCGATTCCGACCTGGACCAGGACGGTCGCCCTGGTGGCCGACCACTGGAAGCTGCAACGGGTTCTCGGCTGCGAGGGGAAGCCGCCAAGCCTTTGGTCGGCCTACCGCTTCGCCGCGAAGCTGCGGGAGAACGGCGAGGCCATCGAGCGGTGCATCGACGGCGTTGTCGAAGGGCTGCGCTCGAAGTTGCCCAGCTATGGCACCGACCTCGCCATCGACGCGAGCGATATGCCCGCCTACGCGAACGGCCAGCGCTACGTCTACAAGGGCGGACCCGAACGCAACTGGCACACCGACCCCGACGCCTCTTGGGGTCACCGCTCGGCAGTCGCCACTCGCAAAGGCGGCGGCTTCTACGGCTTCAAGTTGCAGATGGCCTGCTGCACGACGACTGGGCTGCCGGTGGCTTGGTCAGTTGAGACAGCCAAGGCCAACGAGTCGCTGTTCGTGACCTCGCTGATCGATGAAGCCAAGCGCCGGGGAGCGCTGGCCGCGACTTGCGCGATGGACAAGGCGTATGACATTGGCCGCGTCTACGGAGAGTGCGCCGAGCGCGATTGCGAGGCCATCGTGCCGCTGCGCCAGACGCCGGGCGTGAAGCAGGGCGATCACTTACCGCCGCGCTGCAAGCACGGCGTCTGGAGGTTCGCCGGTTCGGATCGCAAGCGCGGCGCGTCCAAGTGGCGCTGCCCGACCGGCGAGTGCAAGCCCGCCTCAACGTGGGTTGCCGCCAACCGCCTTCACCCGCTGGTCCCCCGAGAGACCAAGCGTTGGAAGGGTCTCTACCGGGGGCGCGGTGCGGTCGAGCGCGAGTTCGGTCGGCTCAAGAACGAATGGGGACTGAAGCCTCTGCGGGTGCGCGGCTTGGATCGGGTGCGGCTGCACGCCGACCTGACGATCCTGACCAAGCTGGCCTGCGCGTTGGCGAAGGCTCGGGCCGCTACGGCCCGGCCTCGCCAGAGAAGTGGAAGGCACCGGGCCGAAACTCTCCCGACTGCCACTCGATCCCGTCGAGCAGTGCGGCGGGAGTAGCGCCGAGGGAGCCAGCGAGCTTCGCGAGCGTGTCGATTCGGGGCACCCGCCCGCCACGCTCCAAGAGGCCGATCTCGGTGCGGTGCAATCCCGCCCGAAACGACAGTTCCTCCTGCGTGATCCCTGACTGCTCGCGAAGACGCGAGAGGTTGGCGCCGAAGCGCTGAGCCACCGTCACGGCAGATCCAAGCACTCGAAGCGAAGGGCGGCGGCGGTCGGTCGAACCGTGATGCCGCTGCACTCCAATAGGCCGACGCCGACGAGTTCGCGGATGGCGCGCTCTCCTGCGTCTCCTTGGTCGATCTCCCTGGCGATAGCCGGGATCGTGAGGGGGTTCGGGTGGGCGTCGAGTACCAGGCTCAAAACGGCTCGCTGAGCCGTCCCCGGTGACGGGGTACCTTGGTCGTGCATGGGAGTTCACGCTCCTATGTCACGGCCCCGGGAGCGTTCCACCGCTCGCCGGGGCCATTTGTTGTCTGGACCCGGCGGAACCTGAACTACTCAGCGATCAACGGCAAGCGTTTCGCCAACCGTTTCGTCAAGCCCTCTTAGGCACCGATGCTGCCTCCAATCGACTGAGATCGGTACCATCCCCGACCCAATGGCCAAGGTATGCCACAGCTGCGGCAAGGGGCCGGCCTTCGGCCAGTCCCGCAGCCACTCGATGGTCGCGACCAAGCGTCGCTTCGATCCGAACCTGCAAAAGGTGCGGATCACCGAGGGTGGACGCAAGCTCCGCACCTACGTCTGCACGCGGTGCCTCAAGGCCAACAAGGTCACCAAGGCGGCTTAGTTCGCTGGCTTTGAAGGTGGTGGGAGCCCGGTGGGTCTCTGGGCGAATTGATATCGCACGCGCCAAAAGGCGCTTAGCGACAATCTGAGAGCGCGGCTGGCGCCGCGCCTAGAGACACGAGTGCAGCGGCTGCCTTCGGCAACATTCGCCCAGAGACCCACCGGGCTCCCTTCAGCTCCAAGGCCTGCGTCCACGCGAGCGTCCCACCCCGAGCTCCGCCTGAAAGCCCCCCGCGCAGTCTCGCCCAAAGCTCCTCGCAGACGCCGCTCGACAGATCGCTTGGGTTCGGGTCCCCCGGAAGCTCACCCTCCTTGCGTGGCTCACTGAGTTTTCTGAGCCGCTCGTGTTGGAGGTGCCGGTGGCCCTCATCCGGAATGTTGCCGAAGGCAGCCGCTGCACTCGTGATTCGAAGCGCGGCGTAGCCGCGCTCTCAAATTGTCGCTAAGCGCCGCAGGCGCGTGCGATATCAATTCCGGATGAGGGCCACCGGCACCTCCCTCAGGGGTGCCCCCGAATTACTCAGTCAGCAGATACGACCACGGGGTGCTCGCCCGTGGGTGCGGGATCGCCCTCGGCGGGCTCGACGTGCAGCTTCGGCAGGATCCGGTCGAGCCAGGCGGGGATCCACCAGGCGCTCTTGCCGAAGAGCTGCATGATCGCCGGCACCAGGACCGAGCGGATGATCACGGCGTCGATCAGCACGGCCGAGGCAAGGCCGAGGCCGAAGAGCTTGATGATGCGGTCTTCGCCGAGCATGAAAGAGGCGAAGACGGTGACCATGATCGCTGCCGCGGCGGTGATCACCCGGCCGGTCAGGGCGAGGCCGCGGGTGACGGATTCGGTTGCGTCGTGGCTGTTCTCCCACTCCTCGTGGATGCGCGACATCAGGAAGACCTCGTAGTCCATCGAGAGCCCGAAGACGATCGAGAAGAGGAAGACGGGGAAGAAGGAGATGATCGGCCCAGTGCCGTCGACGCCGATGATGCTGGCTCCCCAGCCCCACTGGAAGACGGCGACGATCAGGCCGAAGGCGGCGCCGATGCTGAGCAGGTTCATCACCATCGCCTTCAGCGGCACCAGGATCGAGCGGAAGACGATCATCAGCAGCAGCGCTGAGAGCAGCACGACGACGCCGATGAAGAGCGGCAGCTTTTCGGAGATCGCGTCGCCGAAGTCCTCGAAGATCGCGGTGATGCCGCCGACGTGCATCTGCGCGCCGGTCTTCTGCTCGATCGGCGGCAGTACGTCGCCGCGGATGTGGTCGAGCAACTTGGTCGTGTCGGCGCTCTGCGGCGAGGTGGTCGGGTAGAGCTGGAAGACGCCGGTATTTTCGGCCGGGTTGAGCGTGATCGCGGTGACCTTTGCGACCCCTTCTTCTTCCTTCATCTGGTTGCGCAGGGTGACCAGGGCTTCGTCTTCTCCCTTGCCCGGCAGCGCAGCCACCATCGCGAAGGGCCCATTGAAGCCGGGGCCGAAGCCTTCGGCGAGTAGATCGTAGGCTTCGCGTGTCGATGATCCCGCCGGGTCCGTTCCGGCGTCGTTAGAACCCAGGCGTAGCGAGAGGGTCGGCACGCAGAGCAGCAACAACAGGCCGCCGGAGAGGATTGCGGAGAGGACCGGGCGCTTCTGGATCTCGCGGCTCCAGCGGAACCAGCGCGTGTCTTCGGCTGTCGAGGGAACACGCTTTCCCAAGCCCGGGATGCGCAGCCGGTCTACTCGCTTGCCGGCGATCGTCAGCAGCGCCGGCAACAGAGTCAACGCCGCGATCATCGTGAACAGCACCGCCAGCGCCGCCGCCACCGCGACGCCGTAGAGGAAGCTGATGCCGAGCAGCAGCATCCCCATCAGCGAGATGATCACGGTGATGCCGGCGAAGAGCACGGCGCGGCCGGCGGTATCGACGGCGGCGATCGCCGCGTCGCGCGACTCGAGCCCCTCGTCGAGGCCGTTGCGGAAGCGGGTGAGGATGAAGAGCGCGTAGTCGATGCCGACGCCGAGGCCGATCATCGCCGCCAATTCCGGCGCGAAATTGGCCGTGTCGAAGACGTGGGTGCCAAGCGTGATCACGCCGATGCCGACGCCGAGGGCAAAGAGCGCGGTGATCAGCGGCAGTCCCATCGCCACCGCAGAGCCGAAGGTCAGCAGCAGGATGATGACCGCGGCAAGCAGTCCGATTGCAAAAGAGGAGTCGCCCCCTTCTTCTTCGCCCCTCACTTCCTCGACCGGGGAACCGCCGACGGCGACCTTGAGGTCTTCCCCGTTCGCCGCCTGGCCGATCGAGATCAGCTTCTTGATGTCGCTCTTTTCGAGCTTGTCAGTGGAGACGTCGTACTGCACGGTTGCGTAGGCGATTTCGCCGTCTTTGCTGATCGCGCCGGCGCCCCCGGCCGCGTAGGGACTGGCGACTCCACTGACGTGCGGCAGCTTTTCCGCTTCGGCGAAGACACCCTCCATCTTCCTGCGGACCGCCGGCGAGTCGGCTCCGGCCGGCGCCTTATAGACGATTTCCGCAGTGACGCCCGATTGCTGCGGGAACCTGTCTTCGAGCAGTTCGAAGGCTTCCGTGGAATCTGAGGAAGGCAGCTTGAATTCTTCGCTGAAGTCGGAGCCGACCGCACCGGAGATCATGCCGACTCCGATCAGCGCCACGATCCAGCCGATGATCACCGTCTTGCGGTGGCCGGTGGTCCAGGTGGCGAAGCGTCGCATCGAGCGTCGCACCGTAGCGAACTCGTCCGTTGGATTGCATCGCCTGTCCGACAGCTAGATTTCGACCGATGCCCGATCCCTCGATCGTGCGCTTCCGGCGCGTTGTCAGCTCCGCCTACGCCAACCTGGAGGCCCGCCGCCAGGAGGTCAATGACCTCAACGTCTTCCCCGTTGCCGATGGCGATACGGGCGACAACATGGCGATGACGATGCGCGCCGTGATGGAGGAGCTCGACCGCCTCGACGGGATGGAGGTCGACGAGGTCGGCCGCACGCAGCTGGTTCAGGCCTTGGCCCGGGCGGCGCTGATGGGAGCTCGCGGCAACTCGGGCGTGATTCTCAGCCAGATCGTCCGCGGCGCCGCCGAGGAGCTGGCCAGCCGCCCCGGCGAGCTGATCGACCCGGTCCTGGTCGCCTCCGCCTTCGCCAGCGCTGCCGATGCCGCCTATGACTCCGTCCGCGACCCGGCTGAGGGGACGATGCTGACCGTCTTCCGCGAGATGGCGCACTCGATCGCCCGCCAGCTCGCCCACCTCGACGCCGGCAAGCAGCGGCTCGAGCAGGGGGTCTCCGACGAGCTCCAAGACGCCGTCCTCGCCGAGATCCTCGAGCGGGCGATCGAGGACGGCCAGCGCGCGGTCGAGCGCACCCCCGAGCAGCTCGACGTCCTGCGCGAGTCGGGAGTGGTCGACGCCGGCGGCTACGGCCTCGTGCTGATCCTCGCCGGCGTCGTCGCCGGCCTGCGCGGCGACGAGGAGGCGGTGCCGGAGGTCAACCACCACGAGGCGCCGAAGCTGAGCCAGCCCCACCACGAGGACAGCCGCTTTCGCTACTGCACCAACTTCATCGTCTCCGGCAGTGGCCTGAGCAGTCGCGACTTCCTGCCGCGGTTGGAGGGGCTAGGCGATTCGGTGCTCGTCGTCGGCGACGAGGCCACCCTCAAGGTCCACGTCCACACCGACACCCCGGAGGCCGCGGTCGCGCTCTTCGAGGACGCCGGCGAGGTGACCAACCTCGACGTCGCCGACATGCGCGAGCAGATCGCCGAGCGCCGCGCCCGGCTCGAGGGCAGTCGCAGCGGCGCCCTCGCAGTCGCCGCCGGCGAGGGCCTGGAGCGCCTATTCGCCGAGCTCGGCGCCCACGTCGTCCCCGGCGGCGAGACCCTCAACCCCTCGACCTACGAGCTGCTGGCGGGCATCCACCAGGTGCCGGCAGAGGAAGTCCTCGTCTTTCCCAGCTCCTCGAATGTGATCATGGCCGCCGAGCGCGCCTGCGAGCTCTCCGAGAAGCCGGCCCGGGTGGTCTCGGCTACTTCGCAGCAAGCCAGCCTGCTGGTCCTGGTCGAGCTCGATCCCGAGGCGACCCTGGCGGAGAACGCGGAACGGCTTGAGGCGGCGCTGGCGACGGTCGCCGCCGGCGGGGTCGCCCCGGCCGCCCGCGACGACGCCCAGGGTCGCTTCCGCAAGGGCGACGCGGTCGGCTTCGTCGGTGAGGACATAGTCGCCTGGGGTGGCGCCGGCACGACCCTGGCGGCGACGATCGAGCGGCTCGCGGAGGGGGCCGAGATCGTCACCGTGATCGGCGGTCAGGACGCCCCGATCGCCCTCGATGAGCTCGATCCACACGTGCCCGACGGGGTCGAGTTCGAGACCCAGGACGGCGGCCAGCCGAGCTGGTGGTGGCTGCTCGCCGCCCAGTAGTGCGCTCGTTCGCCAGTACCGTCGAGCTGACCCAGGCGCAACTGCGCGACGCTCCGCTCCACTGGCCGCGGGTGAGCGCCCTTGACGTCTCGCTGCAGGCGCTGGAGGGGGTGGGGCCGAAGCTGGCCGAGCTTGCAGCTGAGGCCGGCATCGCGACCGTCGGTGACCTCCTCGTTCGCTTCCCGCACCGCCACCGCGACCGCCAGATCGTGCCCGTGGCGAGCCTCGAGCCGAAACAGCAGGCGAGCATCGCGGTGGAGGTGCTCGGCAACGCCGGGCGCCCCTTCCGCCGGCGCGGTCTCTCGATCCTCAGCGTCAAGGTGGGTGACGAAAGCGGCACGATCAGGGCGACCTGGTTCAACCAGCCCTGGCTGGCCTCGAAGCTGACCGAGGGCACCCAGATGCTGCTCACCGGCTCGGCCGACAAACGCGGCTTCCGCGTCGCCGAATACGAGTTCAGCGGTGATGCCGGAGAAGGCCTGGTGCCGGTCCATCCCGGCACCGAGCAGCTCAAGGCCCAGCGCCTGCGGCAGTGGATGGAGCAGGCGATCGGCTCGGTTGGCAACGTGCTCGAGCCGCTGCCGGCACAGTTGCGCGCCCGCCGTGGCCTCGCCGGTGCCGCCGACGCGATTCGCGCCGTCCACTTCCCCGAGAGCAGCGAGGAAGTCGAGATCGCGCGCGAGCGTCTGCGCTTCGAGGAGCTCTTTCTCTACCAGGCGATTCTGGCCACGCGCAAGCGCTCACACCGCACGGCGCGACCGGCGCCGCGGCTCGGCAAACCGGGGGAGAGCGTCGGGCGCTGGATCGAGTCGCTGCCCTTCGAGCCGACCCACGACCAGTTGCGCGCATTCGATGAGATCGACGCCGACCTCGACTCCGGCGAGCCGATGCAGCGGCTGCTGATGGGTGAGGTCGGCTCGGGCAAGACGGTGGTCGCGCTCTACTCGATGTTGCGAGCGCTCGAAGCCGGCTTCCAGGCGGTGTTGATGGCGCCGACCGAGACGCTGGCCGAGCAGCACTCCGTGACCCTGGGCAAGCTGCTGGCCGAAGAGGCGACGCCGTTCGCCCTGCTGACCGGAGCGACGCCGGCCGCGCAGCGAAGGCAATACCTGGAGCGCCTCGCCACGGGTGAGTTGGGCCTGATTGTCGGCACCCACGCCTTGATCGAGCCGACCGTTCGGTTCGCCCGCCTCGGTCTCTGCGTGGTCGATGAGCAGCACCGCTTCGGCGTGGAGCAACGCAAGGCGCTCGACTCCAAGGGCGTGGAAGGTCTGGCGCCTCACATCCTCCACATGACCGCGACGCCGATCCCGCGCACGCTCTCACTCACCGCTTACGGTGACCTCGACACCACCGCCCTGCACGAGCTGCCCTCGGGGCGCAAGCCGGTGCAGACCCGCGTGGTCGAGGAGGACGAGCGCCCCGGCGCTTATGAGTTCATCCGCGGGCAGCTGCGCGAGGGCCGCCAGGCCTTCGTCGTCTGCCCGCTGGTCGAGGAGTCGGAGAAAATGCAGGGCCGGGCCGCCGAGGTCGAGGCTGAGCGGCTCGCGGCCGGGGAGCTGCGCGACTTCCGGGTCGGCGTGATTCACGGCCAGATGCGCTCGCCCGAGAAGGCTGCGGCGATGGAGGCATTCGTCGCCGGCGCGACCGACGTGCTCGTCGCGACGACCGTGATCGAGGTCGGCATCGATGTGCCCAACGCGACCGTGATGGTGATCGAGGGGGCCGAGCGCTACGGAATCTCGCAGCTGCACCAGCTGCGCGGCCGGGTCGGCCGCGGCGAGCACGCGTCCTGCTGCCTGCTCTTCCCCGAAGACGCCGGGGCGCTGGCGCGCCGGCGGCTGAAGGCGGTCGAGCGCGAGAGCGACGGCTTCAAGCTGGCCGAGGTCGACCTCAGCCTGCGCGGCGAGGGCGAGGTGCTGGGCACGCGTCAGCACGGCCTGCCCCGCTTCGCCGTCGCCGAGCTGCCCGATGATTCCCCGGCCCTGGAAGCGGCCCGGGAAGAGGTGCTCGCCCTGCTGCGCGAGCACGGCTCGCTCGACACACCCGAGCTCGGCCCTCTGCTCGAGGCCGCCCGGCGCCGCTTCGGCGCCGGCGCGGCGGAGCCGATACCACTCTGAGCATGAGGGTCATTGCGGGAGAGTTCGGCGGTCAGCAACTGGTCGCGCCGCGCGGCTGGAAGGTGAGGCCGACCTCCGACCGTGCCCGCGAGGCGATCTTCTCCGTGCTCGGCGAGCGCGTCATCGGCGCCCGCGTGCTCGATCTCTACTGCGGCACCGGCGCCCTGGCGATCGAGGCGCTCTCCCGCGGCGCCGCCCAAGCGACGCTCGTCGACCGCGACACCCGCGCCGCTGTCGGCAATATCGAGCGGCTCGGCCTCGCCGAGCGGGTCGAGCTCATCCGCGCCGACGTCTCGCGCTGGTTGGAGAACCGCGAGAGCGGGGAGGAGAAGCCCGTGTTCGATCTCGTCTTCGTCGACGCCCCTTATAGACTCGCCGACCGCGTGGGGCAGGAACTCGATAGCCAGCTGCCAGGCCTTCTCAGTGAGGGCGGCCGGGCGATAGTGGAGAGCGGCGCGCGCCGACCGCTGCGCATCGACTCGCTGCCGCGCCTGCGCCAGCGTCGCTACGGCGCCGCCGACGTCTCGATCTACGGGAGCGCGGCCTGATGACCGAGCAGCGCGACGGCACCGTTGTCTGTCCCGGCAGCTATGACCCGGTCACCAACGGGCACATCGACATCATCACCCGCACCTCCGCGGTCTTCGAGCGCGTCGTCGTCGGCATCGTCAACAACCCGATGCGCAAGGACAAGACGCTCTTCACGGCCGAGGAGCGCAAGGAGCTGATCGAAGAAGCGACCGCCGACCTCGGCAACGTCGAGGCGCAGATCTTCTCCAACCTCCTGGTCGAGTTCGCCCGGGAATCGGGCGCGCGGGCGATCGTCAAGGGCCTGCGGGCGATCTCCGACTTCGAGTACGAGTTCGAGATGGCTCAGCTCAACCGCAAGCTCGACCCGGGGATCGAGAGCATCTACATGATCGCCTCGCCGCAGTACAGCTTCCTTTCCTCGACCGGAGTGAAGGAAATGGCGACCTTCGGCGGCGACGTCTCCGACCTGGTTCCCGGTCCTGTTTCGGCCGCGATGACGCAGCGCCTGGGCGACAGGTAGGCTTTTTCAGTAGAAGCGGTGTGGGAGAGAGCTTGCAAAAAGCCGAGGAAATGACCGCTTCTTCACCGAAGATGCCGCTGACACGTAGGCTTACGACCTCCTGATGGACGTTCTCGTTCTAATAGACAAGCTCGACGATGTTGTGCACAACGCCCGGCCGGTGCCGCTCACCGACCAGGTTCGTGTCGATCGCGAGGAGATCTACGACCTGCTCGATCAGATGCGGGCGACGATCCCCGAGGAGATCAAGCAGGCGCGCTGGATCGTCAAGGAGCGCCAGGAGATGCTGGCCGAGGCCAAGCGCGAGGCCGAGCGGATCGTGCGCGAGGCGCGCGAGCAGCAGGCCCGCCTGATCTCCGACGAGGAGGTCACCAAGCAGGCCGAGCGGGCCGCCGACGAGATCGTCGAGGACGCGCGGGCGCGCGAGCGGGAGATTCGTCTGGGCGCCGAGGACTACGCGGACGAGATTCTCAACACGCTTGAGGTCAATCTTCAGAAGTTCCTTGCTGCGGTGCAGCGGGGGCGGGATCGTTTGGCGGGTCGGGACGAAGAGCAGCAGCCCGTACCTGATCTGGACGAGCAGGAGCAGTAGAGCGGGAGGGAGGGCAAGGCCTCTCCCAAAACGCTCGGCAGGAGCCTCGCTTGAGTGTTTTGGGAGAGGCCTTGCCCTCCCTCTCACACGAAAGCTTCTCGGCCGATCAGTAGGTGGCTGTCAGCACGGCAAGGTCGTCGGCCTGCCAGGTGATCTGGCCGCCGGTCCACTCGATGAGTTTCTCGAGCTGCTCCGAAGCGAAGGCATCTGCGATTACGAAGGAGCGGGATTGCTCTCCGACTCGGCGGCAGAGGGCTTCTAGCTGGTCGTCGTTCAGTTCGGCGGTGGCGAGGACTGAGATGACCAGATCCCAGGGGCCGTCGGGGAGGGGGTCCTCCATGCGGGCGAGTTGGACGTCGTCGTAGGACTGGCGGGCGCGGAAGACCATGTCGGGGCTGGAGTCGAGGCCTACTACCCAGGCGTCGGGGTGGGCCTCGATCAGGCGGCGGGTGGTCTCGCCGGTGCCCATGCCGAGCTCGAGCACGCGCTCGGGCGGGAAGGGGATCGCGGCGATCGCCTGCTCTTGCAGCTCGTCATAGCGGGGGATCTGCGTACGGATCCGCTCCAGGTAGACCTCGGGTGTCCAGTCCAATTGACCCATTCCGTAATCTCGTTGGGAGGGCTCATCGTACGGCCGGCCGAAGCGGAGGGAGCAATCAATGGCGCACGCATCGACGATCATCGACCTCGCACGGCTTTCGCTGTCGCATGGAGAAGGGCGCCGGCTCGACCTCGCGGTCGACCTCGAGCCGTTGGAGCTGGCCGGCCAGGCCTACGTCTCGCCCGACTCTGTCCCGGTCCGCCTCGACGTCTCGCGGCCCAGCGGCGGCTACGCCTTCCGCATGCGCTTCCCGGTGCGGATCGAGGGGCCCTGCATGCGCTGCCTCGAGGACGCAGCTCTCGAGGCCGAGGTCGACGCCCGTGAGGTGGCCCAGGACAACACCGAGGACGAGGAGTTGCTCAGCCCTTATGTGGTCGACGACGAGCTCGACCTCGGCCGCTGGGCCCACGACGCGGCCGTGCTGGCGATCCCCACTCAGTTCCTCTGTCGTTCCGATTGCGCCGGGCTCTGCCCGGCTTGCGGGGAGTCGCTCAATGACGCCGATCCCGCGGATCACGAACACGAGAGTTCTGTCGAGCCTCGGTGGGCGAAGCGGAAGGAGTTGAAGCTGGAGTAGTTGAGGGTGGGACGAGGGCCGGGGTGCCCCTCCCAAAACGCTCGGCAGGAGCCTCGCTTGAGTGTTTTGGGAGGGGCACCCCGGCCCTCCCTCGACCCGCTACCATCCCGCGACCTATGGCTGTCCCGAAGAAGAGAACTTCCAGTGCTCGGCGCGATAAGCGGCGGGCCAACCATAAGGCTGGCAAGGCAAGACTCAATCGTTGCCCGCGTTGCCATAGCCCGCGTCTGCCGCATCGGGTGTGTCCCACTTGTGGGACCTACGCCGGGCGCGAGGTGATCAAACACACGGTTGCCGAGCCGACTGCGCCCTCGCCTGACGCTGCTGAGTAGCGATGCCTGAGGGCACCACGGTCGCTCTCGACGGGTTCGGGGCGGAGCAGGGCTTTGAGGTGCTTGCGGAGGGTGCGCGTAAGGCTGCTGCTGACGGCATTCGTCTGCGGGTCTTCTGGCCGCCGCAAGAGCTAGGTCTCGAAGGTGTCAACGGGATCGAGGTTGTGCCGACTCACGAGTGGATCGGCAACGACGAGGACGCGGTCACGGCGGTGCGGGCGAAGAAGGAGGCGTCGGTTGTGCTTGCTGCTGCCGACGTTGCCGCGGGACGCTCGGCCGCGATGGTCAGCTCGGGGTCGACAGGGGCGACGATGGCGGCGGCGACCTTTGGCTTGCGCAGGCTCAAGGGCGTGCAGCGGCCCGCTCTTGCGGTGCAGCTGCCGGTGCCGGGCAAGCCGGTTCTCTTTCTCGATGTCGGCGCCAATGTCGAGGTGCGGGCGCAGCACCTTGTTCAGTTCGCCTTTCTCGGGGCCGCTTTCAGCGCGGCAGTGCTCGGGGTCGAGCGGCCGCGGGTCGGGCTGCTCTCGGTCGGCGAGGAGGCGGGCAAGGGGCGCGAGGAGGTGGTGGCGGCGAACGATGCGCTCTCGGCCGCCGCGGGAATCGATTTCGTCGGCAACGTCGAGGGGCGCGACCTGCCTGCCGATGTGGCCGACGTGATTGTCACCGATGGCTTCACCGGCAACGTCTCGCTGAAGCTGATGGAGGGGACGGCGAAGGCTGTCACCGGCGCGATCCGCGAGGCCGCCCGCTCCAACCCGCTGGCCGCCCTCGGTGGGCTGCTGATGCGCCCAGCCCTCGGCGGCCTGCGGCGCGAGCTGCACCCCGACAGCACCGGCGGCGCGATTCTGCTCGGACTGCGCGGGATCGCGGTCGTTGGCCACGGCAGCGCCGGGCCCGATGGGATCGCCAACGCGATTCGCCTCGCCGCCCGCTGCGTCGAGGTCGACGCCGTCGGCCGCACGGCAGCGCTGCTACGCGAGGGAGGCGCCGGTCGCGGTGAGCTCGCCAAGCGTGACGAGGCCGACGGGGCGTGATAGGAAACCAACGATGAGCCGCGAGGAAGTCCTCACCCTGGTCCGCAACCACCTCGCCGAGGAGCTCGAGCTCGACGCCGGCAAGATCGGCGAGACGAGCCGCTTCAAGGAGGACCTCGACGCCGACTCGCTCGACCTCTACGAGCTGGTGATGGAGCTGGAGGACACTTACGGGATCTCCGTCTCCGAGGAGCAGGCGGCCAAGATCGCGACCGTCGGCGACGCCGTCGACTTCGTGCTCGAGCACGCGCCGGCGTGAGCGAGTCCACTCTCGCCGAGCTAATCGCCGAACTACCGGACGATTTGCGCTGCCAGGCGCTGACCCACTCCTCATGGACCGAGATCCGCACCGACTCCTACGAGCGCTTCGCCTACCTCGGTGACAGCGTCCTGGCCCTGGCCGTTGCCCGCGGCCTGGTCGAGCAATTCCCCACGGTCGACGCCGGTGGCCTGACCAAGATCCACAACCAGGCGGTCAGCGGCGTCTCCTGCGCCGAGGTCGGCCGCGAGCTCGGCGTGCCCGAGATGCTGCGCGCCAACGAGCCCGAGGACATGCCGGTGGGGATCCCCGCCGAGGTTCTGCTCAGCGGCGAGCGGCCGCTGCCGGAGGCGACCGAGGCGCTGATCGGTGCCTGCTTTCTGGCCTTCGGCTTCGATCGGGTCGCCGCCGCCGTTGCCCAAGCCTTCGAGCCCCGGGTCGAGCACGCCGCCGAGACGCGGATCGACTTCAAGTCGGCGCTGCAGGAGTTACTGGCGCGGCGTCGCTCGGTCGTAAGCTACGAGGTGACCGCGGAAGCCGGGCCGCCGCACCGGCGCAAGTTC
>DATMIH010000022.1:0-13049 GCA_035554595.1 Solirubrobacterales bacterium | reverse complement strand
CCGCTGGGCGAAGTGGGGGCGGCCGTGGATGCCCATCTCGACGAAGGTGCCCTCGTCGACCAGCAGGTCGATCCGCTCGCGGGCGGTCAGCTTGCCGCGCTCGTGCTGCTTGGCGATCTTCTCCTCGCCGCCGCCGAGCCGCGCCACCTCGCGGCGCTTGTGCAGCTGCTCGGTCAACTCCGTCAGCGGCGCGGTGCCTGGCAACTTGTGGTCGGTCTCGCTCAAAGATCCCCTCTTCCGTCTACCTTTTGACCTGATGGCGCTGCTCGCGACAGCCTTGATCTGCACCGCGATGTCCGCCGGCTGCGGTGGCCCGCCGGCCGTGCCGGCTGCCCACGCCGCACCGAGACCCGCGTCCAAGTTCGCGATCGCCTTCGAACGCAGCGGCGGGTTGAAGGCGAGGGTGGAGACCTTGGTCGTGCGGCCGGGGCTGCACGCTTACGCGACGGGGCCGAAGGGACCCCGCCAGGCATCGGCGCACTTCAGGATGGATGCCCAGACCGCCGAAGAACTGCGACGGGAACTCGCCAAGGCGCACTTCGCCCATTTGGAAAGCACGACCGCGGCAACCTGCAACGACTGCTACGTCTACTCGATCACCTACCACGGTCACACGGTCCTCTTCTCTGACTCCAAGGTCCCGCACAGCCTGGACGAAGTCGTCGACGCACTCGAAGGGGAAGTGATCGAACACCTCTATCGCCACGTCGGCTACCGCGGTGCCTGAGGCGCACCGCATCAACGCCCCTTCCACTGCGGGTCGCGTTTCTCGAAGAATGCGGTGACGCCCTCGACGATGTCCTCGGTGGTGAAGGTGAGCGAGAGCTGCGAGCGCAGGTACTCGAGCGCGTCGTCCACCGCCATGTCCTGCTGGCGGTACATCGCGTCGTGGCCGAGCCGCATCAGCACCGGGCTCTTCGAAGCCAGCTTCGCCGCCCAATCGGCGACCGCGGCGTCGAACTCCCCGCCCGGGACGACCTTGTTGGCGAGCCCGTACTCGACCGCCTGCTCGGCGCTGAGCCGCTCGCCCAGCAGCATCATCTCGTTGACCTTCTTGCGCGGGACGTTGCGGTAGATGATCGCCATGATCATGTAGGGGAAGGCGCCGACGTTGATCTCCGGCGTGCCGAAGGTGGCGCCCTCTTTGGCGATCAGCAGGTCGCAGGAGAGGGCGAGACCCATCCCCCCCGCCAGCACGTGGCCGTTGGCGGCGCAGAGGCTCGGCTTGCCGAGTCGCGGCATCAGCCTGAAGAACTCGAGGAAGAGGTCTGAGGCGAAGTGTTTGGCGACCAGCGGCATGTCGGCGGCGAAGCCGCCCAGGTCGGCGCCGGCGCAAAAGACCTTGTCCCCGGCACCGGTGAGGACAACCGCCCGCACGTCCTCGGAGTCGCGCGCCGTCTTCATCGCGTCGACCAGCTCGGTCAGCATCTGGCCGGAGAGCATGTTGCGCTTCTCCGGGTTGTTCAGCGTCACCGTGGCGACTCCCTCGGCGACCTCGTAGGCGACCAGCTCGTATTCGGCCATCAGCTTGCGCGCTCCGCTCTCTCGACGCTCATCGAGCCGGCACCATAGCCGAACTGCGCTGAAAGTAGGAAGTGCTACTGTCCACGGCGGATTTCCGGCGGCCGCGCCGCCCATCACGAACCTGCGAACGAGGAGAGAGACAGTGGCGACCGCGACGACCAACGGCTCCAAAGTCATCAAGCCCGACCACGAAGCTGGGCGCAAGCACTTCATCTTCAGCCAGGAGCACGAAGACCTGCGCGAGTCGATGCAGTCGTGGGTGAAAAAGGAGCTGTGGCCGCACCGCAATGAGTGGGAGGACACCTACTGGGACTCCGCCGCGATGAAGCGCGCCGGCGAGCTCGGTTTCCTCGGCCTCTGCTTCCCCGAGGAGTACGGCGGACAGGGCGGCGACTACTTCTACTCGCTGGTCCGCGCCGAGTGCATGAGCTACTCCGGCTCCGGCGGCACCAACATGGGCTTCGCGGTGCAGAGCGACATGGTCCTGCCCCCGATCCACCTGCTCGGCACCGAGGAGCAGAAGCGCCGCTACCTCGAGCCCGGCCTCAAGGGCGAGAAGATCGGCTGCATCGCGATCACCGAGCCGGGCGCCGGCTCCGACGTCGCCGGCATCCGCACCACGGCGATCCTCGACGGCGACGAATACGTGATCAACGGCTCCAAGACCTTCATCACCAACGGTCCCCGCGCCGACTTCATCGTCCTCGTCACCAAGACCGACCCCAGCGCCCGCCACGAGGGCATCACGCTCTTCGTGCTGCCGCTGCGCGACGAGGAGGGCAACCACGTGCCCGGCTTCACCGTCTCGGCCGAGCTGGAGAAGATGGGGATGCACGCCTCAGACACCGGCGAGCTCTCCTTCGAAGACGTCCGCGTGCCGGCCGACGCCGTGCTCGGCGAAGTCGGCAAGGGCTTCTACCACATCGCCTGGGAGCTCCAGGGCGAGCGGCTGGTCGCCGCCGCCGGCTGCCACGCGGGCGCAGAGCGGATGATCGAGAAGACGATCGAGTACGCCAAGGAGCGCGAAGCCTTCGGCCGCCCGATCGGCAAATTCCAGGCCCTGCGCCACAAGATCGCCGAGATGGCGACCAAGACCGAGGCCGCCAAGCAGTTCACCTACGCCACCGCCTGGCGCTTCGCCAACGGCGAGTACCCGGTGCGCGAGATCACGATGGCCAAGCTCTACGCCTCCCGCATCTGTTGCGAGGTGGCAGACGATGCCGTGCAGATCCTCGGCGGCTACGGCTACATGAAGGAGTACGAGATCGAGCGCGCCTACCGCGACGTCCGCCTCAACCGCATCGGTGCCGGCACCGACGAGGTGATGCTCGACGTGATCGGGCGGAGTTACGGGCTGTAGAGCTAGGTGCGGATCACTATGGCGAGGATCGCAATGAGGATGCCCAGCATGTTCGTACCCCAGAGCTGAAACATCAGCGAGCGCAATTCACGAACGTCGGTGTGAAGCTCATCGAAATGCCGATCGATCGAGTCGAACCGTTCGTCAAGGCGCTCGTCAGTCCACATCGTGCGATCCATGGTAGCCACGCTAGCCGATTTGTGCGCAGACAATGTGTTGCGGGAATTTAGATCCGCGCACGAAACCGCGTCATAAGTCGCGCGCAGCTGCCGCGCCTACTCCAGCGGCAGGCAGATCGCGCAGAAGTCCTCGCCGAAGGGGGTGAGGACGATGCTGCGGCGCACCGTGCGGGCGGTGCGCCCGCCCTTCTCGAGGGCGTCGGTCACCTCCGACTGCGCCTCGAGCACCTGGTAGCGCCGGGCGTCGCGCAGCGCCTCGCGTGAGAACCAGACGAGCCCCAGCCGGTTCAGGTTGTTGAGGTAGGCGTAGACGCGATCGGCGTGACGGCAGCCGGCCTCCTCGGCGATCATCGTGCAGCCCTGGGCGACCAGCTCCGAGGCGAACGGCAGACCCGCCCGCACATCGACCGAAGGCTGCTCTCCCTCCCGGGCCAGGAAGCGCAGGATGCGGGCCTCGTCCGGCGCCAGGGCGTCGAGGATCCGCATGTAGGCAGGGTGGGAATCGACGTCGACGCTGACGTCGGCCGAGCGGCGCAGCAGCTCCTCGCCGCGGTTGCGCAACGCCTCCGCCGAAGCGTCGCCGCTTGTGGGCTTCGAGCGCGACCCTTCCTCCACCCCAATCAGCTCGCGCAGGTAGGCGCGCAGCTCGGCGGTGGTCTCCTGGACCGCGTCCGCGGTCGACTCGCCCTGAGAGGCAGCGCGCACCACCCGCGAGGCGCCCTCTACATAGGCGTTGGCGATCTCCGAGGCTCCCTGCCGGGCCATGTTGGCGGCGATCCTGGCCAAGCCGGGCGCCGCCTGCAGCAGCTCTTCCAGAGCCTGTTGGCTGCTCGCGGGTGGCGTCCGCCGTGGGCCCGCCCGCTCTCCCCTGTCGTCGTCGAAGCTCATCCGAAGATCGCCAGGTGTAGCAGTCCCGCGCCGAATCCGAGCACGGCCCCGTGCAGGTAGAGCAGCCACTCGTCCTCGCGCATCGCCGTGCGCAGCATCTCCGAGAATTCGGCCGGCCCCATTGCCCGCACTTGCGTGGCGACGAACTCGCGCACGCCGCTGCGCTGCCTGGCGTTGAACTCCTCGTCGGCGAGCGGCGTGACCGCGTAGTCGGCGGCCTCAGCGGCGAGCGAGGTGCGGATCGTCTCGTAATCGCGACTGCCGACCGCGACGCGCACCGCCGAGCGCGCCCGGCCCAGCGCCCGATCGACCGCGGGCCGCAGCGAGTCCTCGATCAGCTGCCGGGTGCGGTCCGAGTTCGGCCCGTGCATCAGGTCCTCGGCGACGTTGGTCATCGTCACCACGTCCTCGGCGATGATGTCGGCGTAGACCCCGGCGACCTCGGGCTGGCGCTTGAGGAAGAGCCCCTGGACCTCGAACGGCCCGACCCGCCGTGGCCGCACCGGCTCGAAAATCATGCGGATGCCGAGCAGGTTGGTCGTGTAGCCGATCAGCACGCCGGCGATCGGCAGCACCCACCACTGGGTCAGCACCTCCTGGGTGAAGAAGGCGGTGGGGATGCCGAGCAAGAGGCCGAAGAAGAAGCCGAAGTTGACGATGAAGCGCAGCTCCTTGCGCCCAACCTCGAGGAAGATCCGGTTGGCCAGCGCTGGGTTCGCCTCGAGGCGGCGGATCACCATCAGCTTGACGTCGATCAGCTCGTCGGCGTGGGTGCCGATTTCATCGGTGATCGTGCGCACGATCTGCGGCAGCTGCTCCTCGACGCGAGCGTGGACGGCGGCGCGCACCCGCGGCGGCAGGTCGTGCCAGAGCTGCGGGCGCTCGCGCTCCATGATCCGCTCGACCACGTCGTGGATCTCGCCACGTGCCGTCTCGAGGATCTGCTCGGCGATCGCCTCGGGGTCGAGCTGACGGTAGAAGTCGCCGGGGCTGCCCAGCTTCGAGATCCCTTTGTCGACCGCGATCGAGCCCATCTTCGCCGCCCGCGAGGGAACGATCCCCTGCCAGCCGAGGCCACCCTGGCCGAGCCCCGGGATCTGCTGGATGCGTCGCGGCATCACGTTGGCGAGCGGCGCCAAGCCCGGCACCCTGACCCCGGCAAAGCGCACCGGGTAGAAGAGCATCCAGACCCCGCTGAGGTTGGTCACGTAGCCGATCGCCCCGGTGAAGAGCGGGATCGTGATCAGGCTGAGGGTCGTGTGGTCCATCGCTTTAAGGGATGATGAGCGGCGAGCGCAGGATGACCGTAATCAAGGACACAGGTACGCGGGCTGTCCTGCCGCCATTCGGCGAGGAGCACGAGGAGCTGCGCGAGACGGTTCGTCGCTTCGTCGTCAAGGAGATCGCCCCCAATGTCGACGAGTGGGAGGCGGCGCGCGAATTCCCCCGCGAGCTCTACGGCCGCTGCGCCGAGCTCGGCTTCCTCGGCCTCAAGTTCCCCGAGGAGCTCGGCGGCCAGGGCGGCACCCACCTGCACGACGCGATCTGGGTCGAGGAGCTGGCGCGCTCCGGCGGCTCCGGCGGCGTTGCCGCCGGCCTCAACGCCCACACCTCGATCGCGATGCCGCCGATCTTCAACTTCGGCACCGAGGAGCAGAAGCAGCGCTGGCTGGTGCCCGGCATCGCCGGCGAGAAGATCGGCGCGCTGGGAATCACCGAGCCTGGCGCCGGCTCCGACGTCGCCGGCATCTCCACCAACGCCCGGAAGGTCGACGGCGGCTACATCGTCAACGGCTCGAAGACCTTCATCACCAACGGCGTCCGCGCCGACTTCCTCGTCTGTGCCGTCAAGACGACCAAAGAGGGGGGCCACGGCGGCATCTCCTTCCTCGTCCTCGAGCGCGAGATGCCCGGCTACGAGGTGGCGCAGAAGCTGGAGAAGATGGGCTGGCACTCATCCGACACCGGAGAGCTGGCCTTCACCGACGTCGAGGTGCCCGAGGAGAACCTGCTCGGCGGTGAGAACGAGGGCTTCAAGCTGATCATGGCCAACTTCGCCTGGGAGCGGCTGCTGATGGCGATCGGCGCCGTTGGCGCCATGCAGCGCCTGGTCGAGACCACCGTCTCCTATGCCCTCGAGCGCGAAGCCTTCGGCCGCCCGATCGGCAAGTTCCAGGCGATCCGCCATCAAGTAGCCGAGATGGCAACCAAGGCCGAGGCCTCTCGCGCCCTCACCTACAACGCCCTCCGCCTCTTCCACGAAGGCCAGAACTGCATCCAGGACGTGACCATGGCCAAGCTAGTCACCCAGCGCGCCGTCCTCGAGATCGCCGACCAATCCCTCCAGATCCACGGCGGCTACGGCTACATGCGCGAGTACGGCATCGAGCGCGCCGTCCGTGACGCCCGCCTGGGCCCGATCGGCGGCGGCACCGACGAGGTGATGAAGGAGATCCTCGGCAAGCTGATGGGGTTGTGAGAGCAATGCGTCGTGCCCTGGGAATAACACTCCTCTGCCTCGTCGCCCTGGGAGTCTTCACCGGTCAGTCGCTGGCAAGGAGCGGTACGACGGGAGGTTGCTCCAGGACCGTCGCGAAGAAACTGATCCACGAATACCCCCACCTCGATCCCTGGGCACCCATCTACGAAGCTCCAGGCGCTGTCCTCTGCGGACCTTTTCTTGGCAAGGGAAGCAACGCTCTGGTGATGTCATTTGCGGCCGCGACCTGTGGCGGGAGTTCAGGCTGGGCAGCGTTTCGCCACCAGGGCGGCCAGTGGAAGCTGGCCTGGAGGCACCGAAACGGCCAGCGGAGCATCAAGGCAGTCGGCTCGGACATCGAGGAAACGCTGAACATCCTCCGGCCCAGCGACCCTCGCTGCCACCCAACCGGCGGAACGAAATCTCGCACCTGGCACTGGGACGGGCGCCGCTTCGTCTCTAGTCGCTGGGACTACCACTACGTCAATCCGGCTGAATTCCTATCTCCCGACCATAAGGTCTGGTGCGCGTTGAGCGAAGTCGTAGACCCGTTTTGCGTCAGCGGCGGGCTCGACCCAAAAAACGAACCGCAGGGCTTGGCCACCTTCGACCGTAACGGAAAGGTCACAACCTGCACCGCGGAACACGTCTCCCTCACCGAAGGCTGCAGCCAGAACTGGAACCGGAAAGCCCCAGCGCTCGGCTACGGTGAAAAGAGTGAAGTCGGAGGTGTTCGCTGCACCTCGGCAGAAGACGGGATCACCTGCGTGAGGGTCACCGATCCGGGCAAGGGGAACGGCTTCAGGATCAACGCTACCGAAGTCGTCCCTCTGCCGGGATCAGCCGCGGCCAATCGCCCCCGGCAAAGCAGCCGAGCCGCGACGCCGCTGGTCAGAGCAGCGACCTCGCAGGCGCCTCTCTGGGGAGCGCTCGACGGGAAAGTCATATGCGGCTACGCGATTCATGCACCGGGCGCGCCGGATGAATTGCTGTGCGCCGCTAGATCGATACCCGCGCCCAAGCACACACCGGCGGACGAGGGTGACCCGGGCTTTGTCTTCCTACGTTCATCTGGACGCCCACGCCTGGCTCGGCTGAGCCAGTATTCGTGGCAGAGCGAAGACGGCTGGGACAGCCGCCATCGCCCAGAACTCCGAGCGGGACAGATGTGGAGCTCCGACAAGATCGGGGCCAGATGCGCAGTCCTCGCCAACGCCGTCCGCTGCACAAACGACGCCCATCACGGCTTCAAGGTCAAGACCGGCCACTACAACGCCTTTTGAGGCACCGATTCCGAGCCGTTGGCCTCTGCAGCTTGCTCCTCATCGGTCTAGTTGCGCTGATGAGTCACGAGGCGCCGGCAAGTCAGCACGATCGCGGAACTCCAACGGGTGACACGCGTGTTCCGCGGCCGCACATCATCAGCCGCCTCATCCCCTTTGGACCGAAGCGCAAGCGGCAAATGGCAGCCTACTCGGAGCGGCACTACGGGGAACACACCTGGCGGCTGAAGCACCCTCGCGTGATTGTTGAGCACTGGGCTGAAGCCGGCACGGCTGCGTCCGTCTACAACACCTTCGTGCCCGACCACCCGGATCCGGAGCTGCACGAGCTGCCCAACGTCTGCTCCCACTTTGTCGTCTCGGGATCGGGGCGGATCTACCAGCTGGTCTCGACCCGGATTCGCTGTCGGCACACGGTTGGGCTCAACTGGACCGCGATCGGGATCGAGCACACCGGCTTCAGCGACGCGGAGGTGCTCGGCAACCCGCGCGAGATGCGTGCCTCCTTGGCGCTGACCCGCTACCTGCGTTGTCGTTTCCAGATCAAGCTGCGCAATGTGATCGGGCACGCCGAGAGCCTCTCCTCCCCCTATCACCGGGAGCGGGTCGCGAGCCTGCGGCAGCAGACCCACGGGGACTGGCGACACGCCTCGATGCAGACCTATCGCCGCCGGCTACGCCGGCTCGGCGGCTGCTGATTTGGGCAACGGCTGCGGCGGGTAGCTGCCCGGCCATGGAGGAGATCATCGAGGGCGTCTTCCACTGGAAGGCGACACATCCCAACACCAGTTCCGACGCCAGCTGCCACTTTGTCGTCGACTCGCGAACGGCGATCGACCCACTGCTGCCGGATGAGGGAATCGAGTGGTTCGACGGCCGCGGGGTCGAGCGGATCGTGCTCTCGACCCGCCATCACCTCCGCCACGCGCCCAAGATCGTCGAGCGCTTCGATTGCCCGATCCTCTGCCACGAGTCCGGCCTCTACGAGTTCGAGGACGGCCCCGCCGTTGAGGGATTCGCCTTTGGCGACCGGCTCGCCGACGACGTCGTCGCGCTCGAGATGAACTCGATCTCGCCCGATGACACGGTGCTGCGCATCGAACAGGGCGGCGGAGCGCTTCTTTTCGCCGACAGCGTGGTCAATCGTGGCTCACTCGGCTTCGTCTCCGACGGCCTGATCGGCGATGACCCCGAAGCGATCAAGGAGAAGATCCTCGCCCATTGCAAGGGACTCCTCGACGAGCGCTTCGAGCACCTCCTCTTTGCCCACGGCGACCCGCTGGTCGGCGGCGGCCGCCCGGCGCTGCAGGCTTTCACCAACGGCCGAGCCGGCTAGGGCGCGCCGGCCGCCGGGCAGGGGCGCCAGGGCTGAGCGAAGAGGTCATATGACTTGCCGATCGCGCTGAAGTCGAGGCTTGCCGCGGCGTCGCAATAAGCTGCCGGTTCGAGTTCGTACTCGGCCTCGAAGACCGCCTTGCCGGCCTTGACGAAGGGCTCGTAGGTGCCGCATTCGTCGTACTGGAAGCACTGCTCGACGATCGCGAAGTCGAAGCTGCCGAGCAGTTGCCCCACCTGACCGCCGTCGTTCTTCAGCGCCACCGCCATCCCCCGGGCATGGACTTGTCGCGCCACCCAGCGGTTGAAGCGCAGCTGGGCACTGGCCCCGATCGGAAAGCCCGTCTTGTTTTCCCAGCCGGCGATGTTGTCCGGCTCAACCGCGTCGAAACCCTTGCGGGCGCAGAGGTCGAAGCGCCGCTCGAGCGGCTTGGCGAAGAGCTGGAAGCGACGGATGTCGAGCCAGCGCTCGTCCGGGAAGCCTTCGTAGCGGCTGCCGATCACTGAGCGGGGAAAGGCGTCCGCGTCCGGCCGGTAGCTCTCCCAACTGCCGACGTCGAGGTAACAGACGACGTGCCGCCTTTGCGCGTGCAGGCGCCGCACGACATTCGCCGGCGTTTCGAAGCCGTCAACGTCGTAGACCGAGGCATCGACACCGGTGTCGATCTTGCCTTGCAGCTGCCACTGCCAGGGCTGGGTGGTAGGGGCTGGGTGCCAGCGGGCGCCGGCCTGCCCGCAAACACACAGCAGCGCGACGGCGACGATTGAGGCTGCGGCTGATAGGCGGCGGTGGATCAGAGAACCGAGGATAGGCCCCGGCGGCGCCCACTACGTAGGATCGGGCCGTGATCTTCCTGCTCCGACACGGTGACGCCGAGGAAGGCAGGGGCGACGACGCGGCGCGACGGCTGACACTGAAGGGCGAGCGCCAGGCCGAGGCAGCCGGGCGAGCGCTGGTGGCGCTCGCGGCCAAGCCGGACGCCTGCCTGACCAGCCCGAAGGTGCGCGCGGCCGATACCGCCCGGCTAGCGTGCGAAGCGCTCGAGCTCGAGCCAGAGGTCTGCGGGGAGCTGCGCGGTGGGCCCTTCGACTCAGCGAGCCTGGCGGCCGGCCGCGGCGACGTCCTCTTGGTCGGCCACGAGCCTGACTTCTCGAACGAGGTGGCGCGCCTCACCGGCGCCAAGGCGAAGCTACGCAAGGGTGGCCTGGCCATCGTCGACGGCGGCACCCTTGTCGCCCTGCTCAGACCCAAGGATCTGGCGGCGATCGCCGGCACCTGAGCCGCCTGCGGTCGGTGTGTGTTCATCGGTCCAGGCAGTGGTGAATTTCGCGCGAAACGTCGAGTAGGGTCTTCCCGACCTATTCGACGCGGGGAGAAACGAGGGTTACATGGCGTACGAAATGCAGCTCAGGGAGAGCCAGGACAAAGTGAAGATCCGCAGCCCTTGGGCAGCGGCGCTGCTGCCGTTCATCACGCTCGGCATCTATCACCTGGTCTGGTGGTACAAGATCAATCGCGAGCTGCGTGACTACGGCAAGACCAAGGGCTATGACCTCGGTCAGAACCCGACCAACTCGCTGCTAGCCCTCTTTCCGGGCTGCCTGATCATCGTGCCGGCCCTGATCACCTACTGGCGCGGCACCAAGCGCGTCATGGGCGCCTCGAAGGTCGCAGGACAAACACCTCTCAACGGCTGGATCGCGATCATCCTCTACCTGATCATCTCGCCGGCGCTGTGGTTCTACGTCCAGTCCGAGCTGAACAAGGTCTGGCAAGCCGAGGCCGACCCGGTCGAGGGCGAACTTGCGCCCCCCGCGCCCGCCGACCCACTCCCCCCGCCGCTGCCCGAGCAGCCGCAAGCGACCGAGCCGCCAGCCGGCGACCCGCCGCCCGCGGGGCCGACCGCCTGAACCGCCCGTGAAGCAGCGCGTCAACCTGATCACCCTCGGCGTGGGTGACCTCGGGCGGGCGCGCCGCTTCTACGAGGCGCTTGGCTGGACCACCGGCGCGGCGCCCGACGACGACGTCGTCTTCTTCCAGGCGGGCGAGATGGTCCTCGCCCTCTGGGATCGGGCGCGCCTGGCCGAGGACAGCGTGGTCACCGACGGCGGCGGCTGGGGCGGTGTGACCCTGGCGCTCAACTTCGGCTCGCCGGCCGAGGTCGACACGGCGATCGAGGAAGCGCGGAGCGCCGGGGCGACGATCGGGCGCGAGCCGGCCGAGACCTTCTGGGGTGGCTACAGCGGGGTCTTCATCGACCCCGACGGCCATCCCTGGGAGGTCGCCCACAACCCGCACTGGACCGTCACCGAGAGCGGCGGCATCGAGCTTGGCCGCTAGCCCGCTGCAACGCTCCCACCTCAACCTCCTCGACAGCTCGCGCCAGTTCTTCGAGCTTGACCCGGGCGCCGCGATCGAGGCCGAACCGGGCTGGCTCTTCGGCGCCGGCAGCTCCACCCACCCAGTGATCTCCAACGGCGCCTTCCGCCGCGACGACGGCGTCGACGCAGACGAGTTCGTCGCCCGGGCAAGGGAGTTCTTTACCGCCAGGGGGCGTGGCTTCAGCATCTGGGTGCGGGGCGGCCAGAAAGAGGACCGCGATCTCCTCGCCGCCGCCGAGGCGGCCGGCCTCCAGCTCATCTACGAAATGCCGGAGATGACGCTCGGAGAGAAGCTGGAGCCGCCCGAGCTGCCGCCCGGAGCGGAGCTGCGTAAGCTGACCGCGGTCCAGCACGCGACGGACTTCTGGCGCGTAGCGATCGCCTCCTACGAGAGCATCGGCTTCCCGCCCGAGGTCTTCGCCGGCTACAGCAACCACGCCGGCCTGCTCGCCGAGAACGTCGTCGCCTTCCTTGCCCTGCTCGACGGCGAGCCGGTCGGCATCGCGATGACGATGGTCAGCCACGGCGTCGCCGGCATCTACTGGGTGGGCAGCCTCGAGCAGGCGCGCGGCAAGGGCATCGGCCGGGCGGTGACCGTGGCCGCGACCAACGCCGGCTTCGAGCTCGGCGCCGACCTCGCCTCGCTGCAGGCCTCGCCGATGGGCAAGCCGATCTATGAGGCGATGGGCTACGAGACCGCCTTCGAGTACCAGATGCTGATGTTCCCGGCGCCCTGACGACACCGCTCGGCCGGGTGCCCGACTGGCCAGTCAACCAGGACGGTTGGTTCCTTGTAGCCTCCCGAGCCGAATTTCACTGAATCCATAAGGAGAGAGCGACTGATGGGACTTCTTGACGGAAAGGCGGCGATCGTCACCGGATCGGCGCGCGGAATCGGCCGGGCAACTGCCGAACTATTTGCCGGCGAGGGCGCCAAGGTGCTGATCAACGACCTCGACGCCGACGTCGCCGAGCAGGCCGCCGGTGAGATCAACGGCGAAACCGCCGTCCACGCAGGTGACCTGACCCAGCCCGAGGCCGCCGACAAGCTCGTTGCCGCCAGCATCGACGCCTTCGGCGCCGTCGACATCGTCGTCAACAACGCCGGCTACACCTGGGACGGCGTTGCCCACAAGATGACCGACGAGCAGTTCCAGGCGATGCTCGACATCCACACGATCGTGCCCTTCCGCGTCGCCCGGGCGCTGGCGCCGCACTGGCGCGAGGCGGCCAAGGCCGAGCGCGGCGAAGGCAAAGAGGTCTTCCGCAAGCTGATCAACGTGTCCTCAACCTCCGGCACGATGGGCAACGCCGGCCAGGTCAACTACTCGGCGGCGAAGATGGCCGTCGTCGGCCTGACCAAAACCCTCGCCAAGGAGTGGGGCCAGTTCAAGATCAACGTCAACGCCGGCGCCTTCGGCTTCGTTGAAACCCGCCTCACCGCCGCCAAGGAGGAGGGCGAGGAGATGACCGCTCCCGGCGGCGAGAAGATCGAGCTCGGCATCCCCGAGCAGATGCGGGCGATGGCCTCGGCGATCATCCCGCTCGGCCGCCCGGCCACGCCGGAGGAGGCCTCCGGCCCGGTGCTCTTCCTCGCTTCGCCGCTGGCGAACTACGTG
>DATMIH010000021.1:0-3399 GCA_035554595.1 Solirubrobacterales bacterium | reverse complement strand
CGATGTCGGAGCCACCCTCGACCCAGACCTGGTCGACCCGGAAGGGGCCCTCGCCGTGCGGTCCGACGATGTCCATGCCGAGGATCGCGTCGGCGTACTCGCGCGCCTGCGCGGCGTCGGCGGCGATCTTGATCCCGCCCGCCTTGCCGCGGCCCCCGATCAGGACCTGGGCCTTGATCGCACAGGGGTAGCCGATCTTCTCCGCCGCCGCGACGGCGGCGTCGACGGTGTCGGCGACCTCGCCGCTGGGCACGGCGATCCCGTGCTTGGCGAACAGCTGCTTGCCCTGATACTCGAGGAGGTCCATAAGTAGAGGTGCGCCAGGGGCGCGGCGGCGCAGACTACCGAATGACATAATGCGCCGCCGCCATGGCCCTTCCCAGTCTGAAAAACATCAAATGGGTGACCACCGACTGTTACGGCACCCTCATCGACTGGGAGAAAGGCATCATCGAGGCCTGCAAGAAAGAGGCGACCAAAGACGGGTTCAGCTTCGAAGAGGAGCCCTTCCTCGCCCGCTTCATGGAAGTGCAGGCCGAAATCATGGCCGGCTCCTACGAACTGTACGCGGAGGTGCTGCGCCGCACGATCGTCAAAGTAGCCCGCGAGGTCGGCTGGGAGATCGAGCCCTCCCGGGCCCAGTTCCTGCCCGACAGCGTCGCCTACTGGCTGCCGTTCCGCGAGTCCAACGCGGCGATGGACCGGCTCGGCAAGAAGTACGAGATCGGGATCGTCTCCAACGTCGACGACAAACTTCTGGGGATCAGCCGCCGCCACCTGCGGACCGAACTGGACCTCGTGGTCACCGCCCAGCAGGTGCGCAGCTACAAGCCGGACCCCGTCCACTTCAAAGAGTGCGCGCGGCGGATCGGCGGCAAGAAAGGCTGGCTCCACATCGGCTGCGACTACACGACCGACATCGCCCCGGTGCTGAAAATGAACGTGCCGGTGATCTGGGTCAACCGCCACGGCGAGAAACTTGAAGGGCGCAAAGCCCCCAGCGCGACGGTTAAAAACTTTCGCGAAGCAGTGAAAAAGCTCGGCGCGTCCTGAGCGTCTTCTAGCGTTCAGGCCGCAACTCAGGCGTGACGCGCCGGTTTCGGGGGTAGGTCACCCCGCGAATCGCCCCGACGATGCAGATGCTCGCTCCACATCCCAGTCCTTCGCACGCCCAAACCCGGGTGCGCCTGGCCGTCGCTGCGGCTCTCCTCGGCTTGCTCGTCCTGCTGGTGATCGCGGGCCGGCAGGAGGCGGGAGCAGCCCAGCAGGCGGCGGTGCAGAAGCCGAGCTTCGTCGTCATCCAGACCGACGACGAGACGCTCGACCAGCTCTACGCCAGCCTCAACGTCGGCGGGGTCGAAGTGCAGGCGATGCCCTACACGCTCTCGCTGCTCGCCGCTCGCGGCATCACCTTCAACCGCTACTACGTCCCCTACCCCCTCTGCTGCCCCTCGCGGGTCAGCCTGCTCACCGGCCGTTACGCCCACAACCACAACGTGCGCGGCAACGTGCCGCCGAACGGCGGCTTCACCGGCTTCAAAGCGCGCCAGGCCTACGCCCACAACCTGGCGCCCTGGCTGCAGGCGGCGGGCTACCGGACGATCCACGTCGGCAAGTTCCTCAACGGCTATGGCGACGAACCGTACGACGAAGGCAAAGACGTGCCGCCCGGCTGGAGCGCCTGGCACAGCGTCCTCAACGCCGACACCCACCACTACTTCTACGGCTACACGCTGAACGACAACGGCGTCCTCGACGGCCCGTTCGGCGACTCCGGCAGCTGGGACACGCGCGAATACGGCGAACGCGACGACTTCGGCTGCCCCAACGCGCCGCTGAACGGCAAACCCTGCTTCTACGAGACCGACAAGTTCAACGCCCTCGCCTGGGAAGAACTGAACGCCACCTCCCCCGAACAGCCCTTCTACCTGCAGATGGACTACACGGCGCCGCACGGCGACTTCCGCCGCCCGGCCGGGCCGGAGCCCGCGACGCGCCACTACAACACCTTCGCCGGCGCGCCCTACCCGCACAGCCGCGAACAGGGCTTCAACGAGGGCAACGTCAACGACAAGCCGCGCTTCATCCGCGAAGCGCCCTACCTCTCGCTGAACGACATCCACACCTACCGCGTCTACTACCAGAAGGCGCTGGAGTCGCTGCGCTCGATCGACGAAGGCGTGAAACTGATCGTCGACACGCTCGGTGGCCTGCACCGGCTGCGCAACACCTACATCGTCTTCACCTCCGACAACGGCTTCTTCTACGGCGAGCACCGGCTGACCGGGGGCAAGTTCCTCGCCTACGAGCCTTCGACCCACCTGCCGCTGATCATCCGCGGGCCGGGGATCAAGCCAGGCACCTCGACCGGCGAGCTGGCGGCCAACATCGACATCGCCCCGACGATCCTCGAACTGGCCGGGGCGACGGCGGACAAAAGCATCGACGGCCGCTCCCTGGTCCCCTACATGAAAGACCCCGCCCTGCGCAGCCGACGGCCGATCCTCTTCGAGTCCTTCGTCGAGACCGCCGACGTCGAAGCCAACGGCGAACCGACCGCCCAGCGCACGGTCAAGGAGGTCCAGCCCCGCAGGCGCGGCAACGGCGCCAGCGCCTCGATCGTCGCGCCGCCGAAGGACTACGAGGGAATCCGCCTCGGGCCCTACAAGTACATCGAGTGGCCCGACGGCGAGAAAGAGCTCTACGACATCACCAAGGACCCCTACGAGCTGAACAACGTCGTCCGGGTCCGCAACCTCTCGCCGATCCGCGCCTTCCTCCACGCCCAGCTGATCCGCCTCGAGAGCTGCGTCGGCCGCACCTGCCAGGAAGTCGCGCCGCCGTTCCCGCTGACCCGCGACCAGCAGCTCAAGGTCGACAAGCAGCGGCGCGAAGAAGAACGGCAGAAAGAAAAGGAACGGGAAGAAAAGCGGCACCACAAACGCGGCAAGTAAGCCACCGCGTTTCGGGTAGCCGCAGCGTTACTTGATGACTGCCAGGGTGTCGCCGCTGCCTACTGCGGCGCCCTCTGAGATCGGCAGCTCCTCGACCTTGCCGGAGCGGTGGGCGGTGATCTCGTTCTCCATCTTCATCGCCTCGATGACGCAGATCAGGTCGCCCTCGGAGACCTCGGCGCCCTTCTCTACCGCGACTTTGAGGATCGTGCCCTGCAGCGGTGCCGGGAGCGCCTCACTGGAGGCGCTGGGGCCGCTGCCCTTGCGCTCGCGCTTCTGCGGCTTCTTGCCGGCGGTGGCCGGAGCGGCTGCGCCGCCCGCGGGAGCCTCGCCGATCACCTTGACGTCGAAGAGCTTGCCGGAGACCTCGACCTTGTAGTCGCGGGCGACGACCTCGCCGCCGTCCTCGGAGGGCTGGGGCGGGGTCGCGTCGGCGGGCGCCGTC
>DATMIH010000020.1:0-5370 GCA_035554595.1 Solirubrobacterales bacterium | reverse complement strand
GCAGCACCAACTTGACGAAGCCCGGCGCGAAGCGCAGCACGCTCTCGCCAAGCAACGGAGTGGCGAGGATGAACTGGTAGGCGGTCCGCTGCAGCGCCTGCGGCGAGACCTTCGGCGGCTCAAACCAGGGGTGAACAATCCCCAGCGCCAGGTAGCGGCGAATGCGGCGCTGCTCCTGGAGACAGAGCAGGAAGCCCGTGTAGCCACCCCAGTCGTGTCCGATCAGGTCCACCTGCTCGAGCCCGAGCTCGTCGAGCAGGACAACCATGTCGGTCGCCAGTTCCGAGATCTCGTACGGCCCGGCGGGGGCCTCACTCCAGCCGAAGCCGCGCAGGTCGGGGCAGACCACCCGGTGGTTCTCGGCCAGCGCGGGGATCACCTTGCGCCAGGTCCACCAGTGCTGCGGCCAGCCGTGGAGGAGGAGAAGCGGCGGTCCCTCCCCCGCTTCGGCGACATGCATGCGAACCCCGGGAAGGTCGACGTAGCGGTGTGTGACTCCGTCGATCTGCGGCGGCGATCCGTGCATTGCCGAGCAATGTAACGGGGAAACCCGCAGACCAGCGCCTCCCGAAGCCCCAGCGCTAAAGGGATGGCAGCCCCCGACCGATTACGGGGCCATGGCCCGGATTCGCCTCTTCCTGCCCCTCCTTCTGCTCGCGATCTTCGTGGCGTCCCAAACGGTTGACGCCTTCGCGGACGCCGAAGAACCCGGCCCGCCCCTCAACGTCGCAATTCAGCTGAGCGAAGAAGAAGACGAAACCGAAGGCGAATGCGCCGAAGCTGAAGACGAAGAAACCGAAGGCGCCGAAGAAGCAGAAGAAGAATGCGAAGCCGAAGACGCCGGTTTTTCTCCCTCCGAAGACTGCTACCTGCGAACCGCCACGGCGCGCGTGGTTGCCTATCCAGACCGCAAGATGATGCGCCTCACCCTCGACTACACGACCTACACGCCGGCGGCGGCAACGGTCGAGTATGGCGCCAGGAAGGATCCGCACCTGGGCACGATTCACCGCCAGCTCGGCCGCAGCGGCGTGCTCCGCCTCAGCAAGCACCTCGCCAGCAGGCAGATGGCCAAGGTCGAGACCTCGGGTCGCTTCACGGTAACCGTGCACGTGCCGGAAGCACCGCGCGCCTGCCAGCGCTTCGAGGTCCAACAGCTGCGAGTCGCGCAGAGCAGCAAGGCGCGCGTCACCTGGGCCGAGGCCCGCTAGCTCCGCTGGGGAAGCGTCTCCGTTAGCCAGCTCCGCGCCGCGCTCAGGTGCGCTGGTTCGATCTGGTGCCCGAGCTCCGACTCATGGTGCTCGACTGCCAGCCCTCCCGCTTCGAGCAGCTGTCGAGCCCGCTCGGCGAACTCGATCCCGATCACCGGATCGTTGCGACCGTGGGCGATGAAGGCCCTGGTCCCGAGCCGATCGTCGAAGCGAGGCGTCCAGCCCTCCACCGTCGGCACGAAGCCGCTGAAGGCGAGGATCCCGGCAACCGCCGGCCGCTCCGCGCTCAGCGCCATCGCGTAGCTCATTACAGCGCCCATCGAGAAGCCGCCGAGCACGGTCTGCCGCGGCTCGACCCCCGTCTCCTCCCAGAGCCCGTCGTGCAGCTCCGCCAGCGCCTCGTGGGCCGCCTGGAACGTGTCTGGATCCGGGTAGCCGACCCGCGGCACCAGGTACCAGTGGTACCCCGGCGAGCCCTCGAGGACCAGCGGCGCACGCGGCGTGACCACCCGCAACCGAGCCTCGGGATCGAGCAGGTCGGCGAGCCCAAGCAGGTCGCGCTCGTTGGTCCCGCGGCCGTGATGGAGCACCAACAGCCCCTCCGTCGCCGCGCCGGCCGGGCGCTCCAAGTAGATCAGCGAATCCATGTACCGACCCTAGCGGTGAGCGTCTGGACCGATCAAAGCGATGCCGCGTGCTCTCGCATCAACCCCACCCCAGTGTGGTCATTGTCGGATACCAGCTGACAGCGGAGATGGTCGATTCCGATTCGCGTGCCCGCGGGGGCGCAACTGGCCAAGCTGGGCGGTGATCGGGTTCGACGCGCATAGCAGAGCTATGCGGGAGGACGCGAGTGCCGATCCAGCGCCGCGCCAGATGCGTCATCCGTGGGTGCGCTAATCGGAAGCGCCCATCGCAGCGGTCTTGTTCAAATAATCCCGAATGAAGTCGTCGAGGTCACCGTCGAGCACTCGCTGGGCATCGCCCACCTCGTGGCCCGTTCTGTGGTCCTTGACCCGCTGGTCGGGATGCAGGAAGTAGCTGCGGATCTGCGAGCCCCAGGCGACGTCCTTGACTTCGCCACGCTCCTTGGCCAGCTGCTCAGCCCGTTTGCGCTCCTCCAGCTCGATCAGCTTCGAGCGCAGGAACTGCATCGCCACCGCCTTGTTCTGGGTCTGCGAGCGCTCGTTCTGGCACTGCACGACGACGCCGGTCGGGATGTGGGTGATGCGCACGGCCGAGTCGGTCTTGTTGACGTGCTGGCCGCCGGCGCCGGAGGCGCGGTAGGTGTCGATGCGCAGGTCGGTGTCGTCGATCTCGACCTCGACGCTTTCGTCAACCAGCGGGCCGACATCGAGCTGGGCGAAGCTGGTGTGGCGCCGGGCCGAGGAGTCGAAGGGGGAGATCCGTACCAGGCGATGGACACCGCGCTCGGCGGCGAAGAGGCCGTAGGCGTTCTCGCCGCGGGCGATGAAGGTGGCCGACTTGAGACCGGCCTCCTCCCCCGGCGAGGCCTCCTTCATCTCGACCTCGAAGCCGCGGCGCTCGGCCCAGCGCAGGTACATGCGCAGCAGCATCTCCGCCCAGTCCTGAGAGTCGGTGCCGCCCGCCCCGGCGTGGACGGTGACGACGGCGTCGCCGGCGTCGTAGGAGCCGCTGAACAGTCGCGCCTCTTCAAGCTCATCCAACCGCCGCTCGACCGAGGCCAGCTGGGTCGCCAGCTCGCGCGCCATTTCCTCGTCGTCGGCCGCCATCTCAGCCAGCTCGCCGAGGTCGCCGGCCTCCGACTCGAGCTCGCGGAAGGTCTTCAGCTTGCGCTGGGCGCGGGCGTGCGCGGCCGAGGTGCGAGCCGCGGCGTCCTGGTCATCCCAGAAGCCGGGGCGCTGCATCTCCTCCTCCAGCCGCTCGGCCTCTGCTTCAAGCGAAGCCGGGTCAAAGGTAGTCCGAGAGCAGGGACAACTGCTCGCGGATCTCGGCCAGCCGCGCGGGCACGGAATCGGTTTGCGCGGCCTCGGCCATACCCGACAGCCTACCCAGCCGAACTGCATCAAATTATCTACCTGCCAGATCGAGAATTTGATGCAGTTCAGATCAGGCGGGGGCGCTGGCGCTGATGATCCAGGTCGAGGCCGGCGCGTAGACGCCGTCGGAACCGTCGAGGTCGGCCAGGGCCTCGCGCAGCTCGGCTGCGATCTTCGGCTTGATCTCATCGATCCGGTCTTCCCAGAGCCGCAACACCTCGCCGGCCGGCCCGAGCGCCATGTTGAACTCGACCGCGTGGTCGAGGTCGTGGCCGATCTTCAGCGGCAGGTCGCAGCGCTGGAAGCTCACCGCCTCGAAACCGGCGATCGTCATCTGCTCGCTGACCGTGTCGGCGTCGGCCATCGAGAACGGCCCCGGGCCACAGGTCGGCTGGTCGCTCTCCTCTGGGCGGTCGAGGTACTGCGCGACGACAGCCTCGGCCCGGCTGACCCACACGTTGTCGAGCTTGCGCCGCCAGACAACCGCGCAGAACCTTCCCCCAGGCGAGAGCGCCTGGCGGACGTTGCGCAGGGCCTGTACCGGGTTGGCAAAGAACATGATCCCCATCCGCGAAAAGGCGTAGTCGAAGCTCTCCTCGAACTCGGTCACCTGCACGTCGGCGACTGCGAAGCGGACGCTGGCGGCGTCGGCCTCCTCCGCCTCCTTGCGAGCCAGCTCGATGAACGGCTCGGAGACATCCACCCCCAGGGCATCGCCGTCGGCGCCGACCAGCTCGGCCAGCCGCTGCGTCGTGTCGCCAAAGCCACAGCCGAGGTCGACGACGCGATCGGCCGGCTGCGGTGGATGCGCCGCCATCGCCGCATCGCCGTGCGCCCCCAGGCCCCCGGCGACGAGGTCGCGGTACTGCACGAAGCGCTCAAACAGCGGCCCGCTCCAGGCCTCAGTCGCCTCGCGATTCTCTGCGGCCGGGACTGCCATCTCCTCCATGGTACGCCCGCCACGCGGCCTCGCGATCCTCAAACGGCCGCCAGGCACGAATCCGATGGTCTTGAAGCTCAAAGAGCCAGGCCATCTCGTCCTCCCCAGCCGCAGACCCGTCCTCGTCCCAGCGCCAGACACGTTTGATCAGGGCAAGCGCCCGGCCGCCGCCCGACTCGGTGTCGTCCTCAAATAGCTCCTCAACCTCGATCGTCTGCTGCACCCCGCCGGGCGCTCTGGTCGCCCAGACCCGCGCTGCCTCGGTGCCCCTGCGCAGCCCGCGCGACGCGTGCAGCTCGACCTCCGGATCAAGCGTGCTCACGAACGCATCAAGATCCCGCTCGTTGAAAGCTCGGATGAACTCACGAACCGAGTCACGAGCCATAGGCGGCGATCCCGGTAGGGGTGGAGCGTCTTGCACTTTTTCGGCAATCCCTCGCGGCGCCAGCCCTACGCGTCTCCACCGAAAAAGTTAAGCGAAACCCTTACCGGGATCGCCGCTTACGCTCCGTGGCACTTCTTGTACTTCTTGCCGCTGCCACACCAGCAGGGGTCGTTGCGGCCGATGTTCTCGTGCTCACCCTTGACCACCGTCTCGACCACCTCGCTGCCGCCGTTGCCGGCGGCAGTGCCGGCACCGACTTCGATCGGCCCGGCACCGGCAGCGACCTGCTGCAGCGCCGAAGGCTGGGCATCGGGCGTGCCACCGGAGTAAGAGAGCGCCGCCGGGGCGTTGCCGCCGTTGGGGCCGAATGCCCGTTGTGCCTGCGCCGGGTCGACCTCGACCTCGACGTGGAAGATCAGTTTGCTGAACTCCTCCCAGATCGAGTGCATCAATTCCTCGAACATGCCGAAGCCCTCGTTCTTGTAGGCGACCAGCGGGTCGATCTGGGCGAAGCCGCGCAGGTGGATGCCCTCGCGTAGGTAGTCCATGTCGTAGAGGTGTTCGCGCCAGCGGTTGTCGATCACCTGCAGCAGGATCGAGCGCTCCAGGTAGCGCATCAGCTCCTCGCCGAAGACGCCTTCGCGCTCATCGTAGGCGTTCATCGCGTCGTCATCGAGCTCGTCCTTGAGCTTCTCGCGATCGACCTGCTCCGGGGCCAACGAGCCGACCTCGACGCTGACGGGCCAGATCTGGCGCAGCTGGGTCTCCATCTCCGCCATGTCCCAGTCCTCGAGCACGTCGCCGGGGGTGTAC
>DATMIH010000019.1:0-9472 GCA_035554595.1 Solirubrobacterales bacterium | reverse complement strand
CAGTGGAGAAGGCGACCGTCGGGGGAGGTGAAGACCATGTAGCGGTTCTTCTCGATCGCTTCGATGATCTTCTCGGCAACGCTCTCGGGAGTGACGGCGCGGCGCTCGAAGAGCGCGATCAGCCGCCGCATCTTCGGGCTGTCGCGGTCGACGCCGACGATGTCCACGGTGCCGACCAGTGGCGTCTTCACCGCCCCCGGGCAGACCAGGCTGACGCCGATGCGGTTCTTGCGCAAATCGAAGCGCAGCACCTCGGAGACACCGCGCAGGCCGAACTTGGCGGCGCTGTAGGGAGCGTGCCAGGGCAGGCCGAAGAGGCCGGCGACCGAGGCGACGTTGACGACGTGGCCACCGCGGCGGGCCTCGATCATCGGCGGCACGAAGCACTCGAGGATGCTGATCGGCCCCATCAGGTCGATCTCGATCGTGCGCCGCCAGTGCTCGTGTTCGAGCTGCTCGATTTTGCCCCAGGTGGAGATCCCGGCGATGTTCATCACCACGTCCATGCTTGGCGCAATCGCGTGCACCTCGACAGCGAAGGCAACCACGGCGTCGTGATCGACGAGGTCGACGGTGGCAAAGTGGGAGACGGTGCCCCCCGCGCCGCGAATCTCGGCGGCAACCTGCTCGAGCCCGTCACCATTGCGATCGGTGAGGAAGAGCTCGGCGCCCTGAGCGGCAGCGGCGATCGCTGTCGCCCGCCCGATCCCGCTCGCCGCCCCGGTGATCAGGCAGCGCTTGCCGCGCAGATCTTGGACACCCAACTTCACAGCCGCACCGGGAAGTCGGGTTCGACCTGGAGTGAGTTGAGGGTCATCGCCAGCATCTCGTAGTGGCCGATCAGCATGCAGAGCTCGATCAGCAATATCTCGTCTAGGTGCTGGCTCAGCTCGGCCCAAAGCTCGTCGCCAATCCGGTCCCCGGTGTGCAGTTCATCGGCGGCGCGCAGGAGCAGGGCGCGGCGCTCGGACCAGCCGGCCGCCTCGGGGCCTTGGCGGACCCGGGCGATCTCCTCGTCACTCAGCCCAGCGCGCCGTGCCATGCGCTCGTGCTGGGCCCACTCATATTCACTGCCGGTGTTGTGGGCCACGCGCAGGATCACCAGCTCGGTCTCCTCGCGGGGCAGCTTGCCGCCCGGCATCAGCGCCCCGGCAAACCAGAGCCAGCGACGGAAGAGGCCACGGTGGCGACCCAGCGTGGTGAAGATGTGCGGCGGCCGCCCGCGGGTGGCGATCCCGGCAACCTTGGCGATGCCGAAGTTGACCCAGCCAAGCTGGCGCCGGTCGCCGGGTGCGATGCGGGGCTTTGGAGGCGAATCCATGCGCGCAGACCGTAGTCCACATGCGAACCTCGGGGCCTTAGGCTGCGGCCGTGGCCCAACCGCTGCTCGCCGTCGACACGCCCTCGATGCTCTTCCGCGCCTTCTACGCGCTGCCCGACTCGATCAAGGGGACCGACGGCAAGCCGGTCAACGCCCTGCTCGGCACCGCCAACCTCATCCTGCGCGAGGTCGAACTGCACCGGCCGCGCGCAGTCGTCCTCTGTTTCGGCCCCGACGCCGCCTCCTACCGGACTGAGCTCTACCCCGCCTACCACGCCGAGCGCGAGGCGGCGATGCCCGACGACCTCGCGCCCCAGTTCACCGCCGCCCGCGACTTCTTCGCCGCCTTCGGCTGGACCGTGGCAACCAGCGATGACCTCGAGGCCGACGACCTGCTCGGCACCTACGCCCGCCGCGAGGCCGAGGCCGGCGGCCACGCCCTGCTGATGACCGGCGACCGCGACATGTACCAGTGCGCCGGCGAGCGGGTCACCGTGCTCTACGTCAAGACCGGCGGCAAAGGCAAAGGCGCCGAAGCGGTCGGCCCAGCGGAGGTCGAGGAGCGCTACGGAATCCCCCCCGAGCTCGTCCCTGACTTCATCGCCCTGCGCGGCGATCCCTCCGACGGCCTGCCGGGCGCCAAGGGCGTCGGACCGAAGACCGCCGCCGAGCTGCTGCGCAGCCATGGCTCGCTCGAGGGCGTGCTCGAGAACGCGATCCGCGAGCGCCGCCCCGCCCTGCGCGCCGCGCTGATCGAAGCCGCCGACGACCTGCGCGCCTTCAAGGACATCGCCACCCTGCGAGACGCCGGGGTCGAGCCGCCCGCCGACCGCGAGACAGACTGGGCCGAGGCCGCCAAGGCAGCTCACGAGCGCGGCATGAACCGCCTCGCCGAGCGCCTGCTCGGGGAGGCCTGAGGGAACCTCCGTGGTACTACTTAGATCGTCTTGATCGAAGCGGACCCAGGCAAGATCGTCGACCTCTCGGTCACGCTCTCCGAGCACCTGCCGGTGACCTGGCCGGAGCACATGCCGTTTGCCCACAAGAACTGGAGCTGGTTCGAGGAGGACGAGCTGCCGACCGGCGCCTGTACCTGCTCGCTCGGCCCCTACGTAACCCACTTCTTCATCCTCGACGAGCACGCCGGTACCCACGTCGACGCACCCTCCCACTACTTCCGGGAAGGAGACAGCTCCGAGAGGATCGACCTCTCGAAGTTGATCGGGCAGGCCGCGGTCCTAGATGTCCGCCACCTCGACGGCGAAGCCGAGAACGGCGCCAGTCCGGCGATCACGGTCGCCCACCTCGAAGCCTGGGAGGCCGAGCACGGGCGCTTCGAGGCGGGGGAGATCGCTTTGCTCTTGACCGGTTGGTCCAAGCACTACGTGAAGGGCGAGGCCGGCCGGGCCTTTCTGCACGAGCCGGTCGTGCTGCAGTCGCGCCCCGCCTGGCCCGCTCCCGAGGCCGACACGGCGATCTTCCTGCACGAGCGCGGCGTCAACGCGATCGGCATCGACGCGCCGAGCATGGGCTCGGCCGAGGAGGGCAACGAAGTCCACCGCGCCGGCCTCAGCCGCGAGATGGCCTTCATCGAGGGCCTGACCAACCTCGATCAGCTCCCCGCCCGCGGCGCCTCCTTCGTCTTCCTGCCGATCAAGATGGCCGTCGCCAGCGGAGCCCCAGGCCGCGCGATCGCCGTGCTGCCGTAGCGCAAGCAACATCGACCACACTCCAGTGTGGAAAATGCTGCGCGCGCTAAGCGGGGCGCTCGGGATTAGAGAAGTCGGTGCGGCAACCGCTCAGGCAGAGGCGAGCGTCGGCTCGCTTTTGGAGCCGCGCGGTGCGGGGTTGGAGAACCGCATGGCGCCGTCGTCGATCGGGCCGCGGCGGATCGTCCTGATATCGAGCACGTAGTTCTGGCGCAGCTTCCAGGGCTCCTTCGAGCCCTGTTTGGGGAATTCGTGCAGCGAGCGCTGCACGTAGCCGGAGGTGAAGTCGAGCAGCGGCATCTCCTTAACGCTGGGATCGGAGAGCTCGGGGACGCTTTTGCGGTAGCCGTGGACATCCATGTGGGCGAGCACCCGGCAGACGTATTCGGAGGTGAGGTCGGCCTTCAGCGTCCAGGAGGCGTTGGTGTAACCGACGGTGAAGGCGCAGTTGGGCACGCCGCTCAGCATCATTCCCTTGTAGGCCATCTTCTCCGAGATGTTGACCGGCTCGCCGTCGACGATCAGCTCCATGCCGCCGAGAAAGAGCAGGTTGAGCCCCGTCGCGGTGACGATCACGTCGGCCTCGAGTTGCTCGCCGGAGTCGAGCTTGATCCCGTCCTCGGTGAAGGTCTCGATCGTGTCGGTCACGACCGTCGCGTCGCCGTCGCGGATCACCTTGAAGAGGTCGCCGTTGGGCACCAGGCACATCCTCTGATCCCAGGGGTTGTACTTCGGCTTGAAGTGCTTGTCGATGTCGTAGCCGGCCGGCAGCGAGCGTTCGACGCCCTTGCGAATGAACCGTTTGATCGCCCGCGGGCGGCGGCGGCTGAGCTGGTAGATCAGCGCCTGGATCATCACGTTCTTCCAGCGCACGATCGTGTAGACGGCCTTCTCGGGGAGGAAGCGGCGCAGCCCGTTGGCGATCGGGTCTTCGGCGGGCAGCGAGGCGATGTAGGTCGGTGAGCGCTGCAGCATCGTCACGTGCGCGGCCTGCTCGGCCATCGCCGGCACCAGCGTCACGGCGGTGGCGCCACTGCCGATCACAACCACGCGCTTGCCGCTGTAATCGAGGTCGGCGGGCCAGTGCTGCGGGTGGACTATCTCGCCGCTGAAGTCCTCGGCGCCGGGGAACTCGGGGGTGAAGCCCTGGTCGTAGCGGTAGTAGCCGCTGCAGACCCAGAGGTAGCTACAGGTCAAGCGCACGCTCTCGCCGCTGTCGACCCGCTCGGCCTCGACCGACCACAACGCCTCCTCGCTCGACCACTCGGCCCGAACGACGCGGTGCTGGAAGCGGATCTTGGTGTCGATGCGGCCGTCGCGGGCGGTCTCCCGCACGTAATCGAGGATCGCCTCGCCGTCGCTGATCGACTTCGCCGCCGTCCAGGGCTTGAAGCGATAGCCCAGGGTGTGCATGTCGGAGTCCGAGCGGATGCCGGGGTAACGGAAGAGATCCCAGGTCCCCCCCAGTTCCTCGCGCGCCTCGAAGATCGCGTAGCTGCGGCCGGGGAAAGCCTCCTGCAGGTGGTGCGCGGCGCCGATGCCGGAGAGTCCGGCGCCAACGATGAGCACGTCGAGGTGCTCGATGGATTCCCCAATAGCGGTCACGCCCGGCCATTCTCGCATGTTGGCTGGTCAGCCAACCGTGATGTGGGTCTCACACAATCCCTACTAGGCTGGCCGCCGTGAACGTCCTGATCGCTGCCGACATGGAGGGAATCGCGGGGATCGATGCCTGCGGCGACTGCCTTCCCTCGCATCCGGCGGCCTACGCACGCGGCCGGCGGCTGATGACCGATGAGGTCCTGGTCGCGGTCGAGGCCCTGCGCGCGGCCGGCGCCGGCCGCATCTCGGTTGGGGACTGGCACATGGTCGGCACCAACATCGAACGCGAGCGCATGCCGGCGGGCGTCGAGGTGCGGCCGATCGCCGACCTCGCCCTGACTGAGAGCGAGCCGTCGATGGCGAAGGCCCACGGCGGCCCGCTCGACGCCGTCGTCATGCTCGGCCATCACGCCAGCACCAAGAACCCGCGCGCCTTCTGCTCGCACACCTTCATCTGGGAGATGGAGGTCTCACTCGGCGGCACCCCGCTCAGCGAGGCGCGCGTCTACGCGCAGGCGCTGGCGGCTGAGGGCGTTCCGGTCCTCGTCGCCGGCGGCGACCGCTGGATGCTCGAGGAGTTCGAGCAGGGAGAGCTCGGCGGCGCCAGGCTGGTCGAGACCAAGGTCGGCGAAGGGCGAGCCCGGGCCCACTCGCACGAGCTTGCCACGGTGCACGCCGAGATCACCGAGGCGATCGGCGCCGCCTGCGCCTCCCCACCCCAGCCGCCTCCGGCGCGGACCTACCCGGCGGAGCTGCGGATCGCGGTCGAGGGCGAGGAGATCGCCAGGACCACGGTCGAGGATCCCGCCGATCTACTCACCGCGATCGCAGCCGTCTTCCGCGGCAGCCAGGTCTCGCGCGAGTACCGCCAGCTCGCCAAGCTGCTGCCTACCGAGGACGGCTCCCGCCTGCGCGCCGCTCGGCGACGCGCAGGCAGCCTGCTCGCTAGGCCGGTGATGGCGGCAAAGGAGCGTCGCTGGCTGAGCCAGGCTCCGTCACCGCCGGCTCGCCCTGCAGGGCGAGCAGCCTGAAATAGATCACCGAGGCGGCAAGCGCCGTGATCGGCGCGGTCAGGGTCGAGGCAATCAGGCTGAAGAGGGCGAGCATCGCGAAGCTGTCGGAGATGCTGGCGCCGATCGCGCGGAACACAAAGCTGGCGACGGCGGCGATCAAGAAGGCGACAACGATCACGCCGAAGACCTGCCAGCCGTTGCCCTTGACCAAGGCGCGGGAGCGGCCGAAGGCGTCGATCGCGCCGCTGCGCTCGACCACGATCACCGGGGCGATCACCGACCAGATCGTCAGCAGGATCAGCCCGGGGACGATGAACAGGAAGCTGCCGATCGTGATGCCGATGCCGGCGAGGATGCCGGCACCGATCAGCGGCAGCACCACAGGCCAGGTCTCTTCAACCAGCTGGCCGACCGAGGAGTCTCTGGTCCCGTCCTGGACGTCGCGTACCAAGCTGACGACCATGCCTTGGTAGAGGGTCCCAGCGATCACGCCCGCGATGATGGCGATGAGGCTGAGGAGGAAGCTTCCCGCGAAGAGGCCGGTGAGGATTGCCACCAGCAGGAAGAGCCCGAAAGCAAGCGGCAGAAGCACGCCGGCCTGCTGGCCATAGGTGGAGAAGATCTGACTGAGGGTGCCGCCTACATCGAGCTTTCTATTCATGGCGCCTAGTTCGACTCTTGGCGCGCCGACCCTGCCCGTTCTCGCAACAGATCGCCCAGGTACGCCGGAGGCTCGATCCCGGCCGCGAGCAGTGGGTCGGGCTCGGGCTCCCCGACTACGGTGCGCAGGCCGACCACCCCGGCCCAGACGGGCAGCGCCATGTCCTCCTCATCGTCGACCGGTGGCCCCGTCCGGACCTTGGCCGAGGCCTCTTCGAGCGGGATCCGCAGCACGGCAGTGGCCCGCAGCTCCTTCGCGGTCGGAACGCGGGCATCGCCCCAGCGACCCGACACCAGCTTCTCGACCAGCGCCTCGAGCGCGGTCAGCTTCTCCGCCTCGTCGTCGATCCACTCCCCCGCGCCGAAGAGCATCGCCGAGCGGTAGTTGGCCGAGTGATGCATCACCGCCCGGGCCAGCACCAGGCCATCGACCAGGGTCGCGGTCAGGCAGACCTCCACCCCCTTCGACTCCCGCAGCGCCCGGCTCGCGGCGGAGCCGTGCAGATAGACGTTCGATCCAACCCGCGCGTGCAGGGTCGGGATCACCACCGGCAGGCCAGCATCGATGAAGCCGAGGTGGGACACCAACGCCTCATCGAAGATCGCCGCGATCGCGGCCCGGTCGTGCGATCCCCGGCTTGGCTTGCGACGCAGCTTCGTTCTCTGTCTCTTCATTTGTTACAGTACAGATTGACTATCTGATATGGCACAATACCGTATTAAGGGAAAGAGCGGGCAGGAGATTGCCGACAGCATCGAGCGGGCGATCGAGCAGGGGATGCTGGCTCCGGGAGAGACACTGCCTGCGGTCCGCACCCTCGCCCGCGAGCTCGGCGTCAGCCCGACCACCGTCTCAGCTGCGTTCAGCGACCTGCGCTCGCGCGGCCTCGTCGTCACGCACGAACGCAGCCGCTCCCAGGTCAGCTGGCGCCCCCCGCTCGGTGGAGCCCTGCTCAGGCCAGCCGTTCCGTCCGGCACCCGCGACCTTGCCAGCGGTAATCCCGACCCAACGCTGCTTCCCGATCCAGCGCCCTTTCTGCGCCGACTCGATCCGCCAACGCAGCTCTACGGCGGCGAGCCGACGGTGCCCGAGCTGCGCGCCCTGGCCGAGGCCGAGCTCGGCGCGGCTGGAATCGGCAACGATGCGATCGCCGTCACCAGCGGCGCCCTCGACGGGATCGAGCGGGCGCTGCAGGCCAACACGAGGCCGGGCGACCTGGTCGCGGTCGAAGACCCCGGCTTCGCCGGCTTGTTCGACCTCCTGCGCGCCCTCGGCCTGGCCCTGCGCCCGGTCCCGATCGACGCCAAGGGCATGCTCTCCGACGAGCTCGCCGCGGCGCTCGAGGAGGGCGCGAGCGCGGTCGTCCTCAACCCGCGCGGCCAGAACCCGACCGGCGCCTCGCTTGACCGGAAGAGGGCGAAAGAGCTGCGCGGGGCGCTCGAGCGAGCGCCGGCGGCCCTGGTGGTAGAGGACGATCACCTCGGGCCGATCGCCGGCGTGCCACGACTCAGCCTGACCGCCGGGCGCGAGCACTGGGCGTCCGCCTTCTCCCTAGCCAAGTCGCTCGGGCCCGACCTACGGGTGGCGGTTCTCGCCGGTGACACGCAGACGATCAGCCGGGTGCGCGGCCGCCAGGCGGTCGGGCCTCAGTGGGTCAGCCACCTACTGCAGCACCTGGTCGCGGCGATGTGGGCAGACGAGGGCGTTGGCGCGGCGCTCGAGCGCGCGGCCGACACCTACCGCGAGCGCCGCGAGCGGTTCCTGCGCGCCCTGGCCGAGCGCGGGATCGAGGTCTCCGCAGGCGCGGGCATCGCGGTCTGGATTCCGGTGCCGGAGGAAGCACCGGTGGTCCAGTCGCTGCTGGCCCAGGGCTGGGCCGTGATGCCGGGTGCCCCCTTTCGCCTGCGCAGTGACCGCGCGATCCGCGTCACCACGAGCACCCTGGCCGGAGGCGACGCCGATGAGCTGGCCGAGGCGATCCGGGCGGCGCTTCGGCCCGGCAGCGCCACCCGCACCGTCTGATCGCGCCTACTCAGCCGCGCGGGGAGGCGCGTAGCGGTTATGCAGCATCAGGTCGTTGCCGTCGGGGTCGGTGAAGAGGGCCATATGGCAGACGCCGGTATCGAAGGTCTCGCCGTTGAACTCGACCCCCTTGGCCTCGAGCTCCGCCCGCGCCGCAGCGACGTCGTCGACGTGCAGCGCCGGGTGCGCGTTTTTCTGCGGCGCGAACTCCATCCCCTGCTGCGCCGGCTCCCAGATGCCGAAGCAGGTGTCGCCCGCCCAGACCTCGTACTTGCTGCGCTCGTCGGGACGCAGGCCGAGCGTCTCGACGTAGAAGCGCCGCGAGCGCTCGGCGTCAGTCGAGGGAATGCCGATGAAGTCGGTCTTGGTGATCATGGTTCCTCCAGTGTGTGGCCGCAGACTCCACCTGAAGGTAGACCACCGTCAAGCCCTCACCGCACCTTGCATTCCCCCGTCAGCACCGAACTGAGCTGCGTGCCCCCGGCAAAGGCAAAGGAGGTGCGCGCCAGCTGGAAGGGAGTGGCGCTAAAGCCCTTGGGCGCAGGACAACCGGAGCTGATGTAGGAGTGCGATTGGCCCTTGAAGTTGAAGCGCCGATCGAGGGTCATGGCGAGGCCGGTGAGCCGCCCCCAGGACTTCATCGCCTTGGGCATCGGGGCATCCAAGGCGATGCCGTAGGTGCCCTTCTTAAGCTGGGAGACCTTGAAGACGATCACGAAGGAGGTGGCGAAGGGGTGGGCTGAGTAGATGTGGCCGTAGAGGACCGGGCGCCCGCCTTTGGTGCTGTTGAAGACCAGGAGCTTGCCCTGGGTCGGGTAGGGCTCTTGGCCTGAGAGGGTGATGGCGGCGCTGAAGGTTCCTTCGCCGACCAGGGAAGATCTGCAGCCGGCTAGGGCGTGGGAGCTTGAGCCCGGTTGGATCCGCGCGTAGTTGCAAGTGGGAAGGCCCTTGTAGTCGAGGCGGCCGTGGCGGTTTAGCTCGATCCGCAACGACTTCAGCGCCGGTGGCAGGGTTTGATCGGTGGTGGCGATCTGACCGCCGACCGAGACCGAGATCGGGGCAACTCCTTGGCGCGGCAGCTTCTGCGGTGCGAGCTTGCCGGAGACGGTGAGGCGCAGGTTGCCCTTCTGGGTGGTTTGGGCGC
>DATMIH010000018.1:0-11844 GCA_035554595.1 Solirubrobacterales bacterium | reverse complement strand
GATCGGCAGCACGACGAGGTTGCCGAGCAGGGCCGCGGCGAGCAGGATGGCGATGAAGATCGCCTGCGAGGGATCGCCGTTGTTGACCGCGATGTCGACGCAGGCGGCGAGGATGCCGATCAGCAGCACGCCGTTGATCACTTGCTGCCCCGGCACCGAGAGCGGCTTAGTCGGGATCAGGTCCTGCAGCTTGGCGAAGGCGATGTTGGAGCCCCAGAAGGAGACCGAGCCAACGACCGCGGCGAAGAGGGTGGGAATCAGCTCTTCAAGCGGGATCGAAGCGATTTCGCCGGAGTTGATGCCGCTGATTCCGTGGCGTAGCTCCGACCAGGCGATCAGCGCCACGGCACCGCCGCCGACGCCGTTGTAGAGGGCGACCATCTGCGGCATCTCGGTCATCTGCACCCGGATCGAGGCGATCACACCAACCGCGGTGCCGATCCCGAGGCCGAGCGCGATCAGGCCCCAGTTGCCGATGCCGTCGAGCAGCAGCGTGGTGATGATGGCGACCGCCATGCCGACGGCGGCGATCTGGTTGCCGCGCTTGGCCGTGGTCGGGTGGGTGCCCTGCTTAATCCCGATGATGAAGAGCGAGAAGGCGACGATGTAGAGCGCGGTGGCGGCGCTGCCACTCGGTTCGAGCACGGCAAGCAGGCTCATTTGCCGGCCCCGCCTTTGCCGTCAGCGTCGGCCTTGGGTTTCGGCTTTTTGGAGAACATGCCGAGCATGCGGTCGGTGACCATGAAGCCACCGACGATGTTGATCGCGCCGAAGGCGATCGCGATCGTGCCGATCACGTACTCGAGCGGGTCGTTGGCGTAGCCGACGACGATCAGCCCGCCGAGCATGACGATGCCGTGGATCGCGTTGGTCTGCGACATCAACGGCGTGTGCAGCGTCGTCGGCACCTTCGAGATCACCTCGAAACCGACGAAGGCGGCGAGCACGAAGATCGTCACCTCGGTCATCACGCTCATAGAACACCGCGTTCCCGCGCAAATCGACCCGGATTCGAATACCCGGAAGTCACCGTGTCGATTTGCGCTCTCACTTCGCGGCTCTCTCGTTCTTGATCTCGCCGCCGTGGGTGATGCAGGCGGCGGCGACGATGTCGTCCTCGAAGTCGATCTTCAGATCGCCCTCCTCGGAGACCAGCAGGCCGAGCAGGTTGTCCAGGTTCTTGGCGTAGAGCTGGGAGGCGGGGACCGGCATCTCGCTGGCCAGGTTGCGCGGGCCGATCACCTTGACGCCGCCCTCGACCACGGTCTGGCCGGCCTCGGTCAGCTCGCAGTTGCCGCCGGTCTCGGCGGCGAGGTCGACGATCACCGAGCCGGGTTGCATGCCGCGCACCGCCTCGGCGGTGATCAGCAGCGGCGCCGGTCGCCCCGGGATCGCGGCGGTGGTGATGATCACGTCCTGCTTGGCGGCGTTCTCGCCGAGCGCGTCGCGCACCTGCGCGTTCTCCTCGTCGGTGAGCGGCCGGGCGTAACCGCCCTCCCCCTCGGCGTCGGGAATGAAGTCGAGTTCCAGCGGCCGTCCGCCGAGCGAGGCGATCTGCTCCCAGGCGGCGCGGCGGATGTCAAAGCCGGTGACGATCGCGCCCAGCCGCTTGGCGGTGGCGACCGCCTGCAGGCCGGCAACGCCGGCGCCGAGGACGAGGACCTTGGCCGGCGGCACGGTGCCGGCGGCCGTGGTCATCATCCCGAAGAAGCGGCCCGACTCGCGCGCGGCGATCAGGCTCGCGGCGTAGCCGGCCGCGGCGGCCTGCGAGGAGAGCGCGTCCATCGCCTGGGCGCGCGTCGTCCGCGGAATCGCCTCCATCGCGAAACTGGTGACGCCGGCCGCTGCCAGCGCCTTGTTCGTCTCGGCTGCGGTCCAGGGCGCGAGGTGGCCGATGAAGACCTGGTTGGAGCTGAGGCGAGCGATTTCCTCGGCGGAAGGGGCGGCGACGCGAAGGACCACGTCGGCGCCCCACGTAACCTCGCCCTCGACGACCTCGGCCCCGGCCTCGCTGTACTGGGAGTCGGGGTGGCCGGCGCTCTCGCCGGCGCCGCTCTCGACCAGCACCGCGACCTTCTCGTTGGCGGCGAGAGATTTAACGACGTCAGGAACCAGCGCGACCCGGCGCTCCCCCTCGACGGTCTCTTTCGGCACTCCGATCTTCACGCGGCGCGGAAGGTTATGTGAAAGCGGGTCCGGGGCGTCAGCTGGCCGTCAGAGCGGCCAGCCGTTGGAGCGTGTGGAGCTGCTGATCGCGCTCGGCGTGGACCGGGGAGACGATCAGACGGTCGATGCCGGCACCTTGGAAGCGCTCGACCCGCTCCGCCACTTCCGCCTCGGTGCCGACCAGCGAGGTCGCTTCGACGATCTCGTCGGGCACGGCCTCGAAGGCACCAGCGCGGTCACCGTCCTGGAAGCGCTTCTGAACGTCATCGGCGACGTCGCCGAAGCCGAAGCGGTGGGCGAGGTCGACGTAGAAGTTGGTTTTGCGGCTGCCCATGCCGCCGAAGTAGAGAACGAGCCCGGCCTTGACCACGGCCTTGGCCGCCTCGAGATCGCCGTCGATTGCGACCTGCAGCGAGGGTGAGACCTCGAGGTCGGAGCGCTGGCGGCCGCCCTTGGCGAAACCCGCCTCCAGGTGCCCTCCCCAGGTCGCCTCGAAGGCGTCGACGCTGAAGAAGATCGGGATCCAGCCGTCGCAGATCTCGGCCGCCATCTCGACCGACTTGCGGCCGATCGCGCCGACGAAGACCGGGATCTCGTTGCGCTCGGGGTGAAAGTTGAGCTTCAGCGGCTTTCCCTCGCCATCGGGTAGAGGCAGCTGGTAATGCTCGCCCTGGTGATTGACCGGCCCCTCGCGGGCGATGATCTCACGCACGACTTCGATGTACTCGCGGGTGCGGCCCCAGGGCTTGGCGTAGGGCACGCCGTACCAGCCCTCGGAGACCTGCGGGCCGGAAGGGCCGAAGCCGAAGAGGAAGCGGCCGCCGGAGAGCTTGTCGATCGTCGCGCCGGCCATCGCTGCCGCGGCCGGAGGACGAGCAGGCACCTGCAGGATCGCGGCGCCGAGCTTGATCGTCTTCGTCTGCGGCGCCAGCCAAGCCAGCACGCTGACCACGTCGGAGCCGTAGGACTCGGCTGCCCAGACCGACTCGAAGCCAGCGCTCTCGGCGGCCTGAACGACCTCGAGGGCATCCTCGCCGGCCGGGCCGATGCCCCAGTAACCGAGGTTGAGTCCGAGCTTCAAAGCCATCCGGTGCTCACCCTATTGAATAGAGCTCGATGAGCGAAGCGGCGATCGAGCAGGGCCTCTCCAGCGCCACCGCGGCGAAGCGGCTGCGCGAGCTCGGGCCGCCGCCGGAGAACTCCTCGCGCTCGACCTCCAGCATCGTCGCCGGCAACGTCTTCACGCTCTTCAACGCAATCATCGGCGCCTTCTTCGTGCTCGACCTCGGGCTCGGCCTCTACGCCGACTCGATCTTCGGCTTGATCGCGGTGATCAACTCCTACATCGGCATCCGCCAGGAGCTGAAGGCGAAGCGCACCTTGGACGAGCTGGCGGTGCTGGTCGCCCCCCACGCCAAGGTGATCCGCGACGGCGCCACCACCAGCCTGCTCGCCGAGGAGATCGTGCCGGGCGACGTGATCGAAGTCGCCCCCGGCGACCAGCTTGTCGCCGACGGCGAGGTGAGTGGCTCGCGCGGGATGACCCTCGACGAGTCGATGCTGACCGGCGAGGCCGACGGCGTGCGCAAGGAGGCCGGCGACCGAGCGCTCTCCGGCTCCTTCTGCATCAGCGGCTCCGGCGGCTACAAGGTCGACGCGGTGCGCGAGGACAGCTACGCCGGAAAACTTGCCGGTGAGGCACGCACCTTCCGCCACCCGCCCTCGCCGCTGCAGGGCGAGGTCAACCGAGTGATCGTCGCCTGCGTCTACGCGATGGTGCCGCTGGCAATCCTGCTGATCCTCACCCTGAAGCTGCGCAACACCGGCATCGAAGAGGCGGCGCAGACGGCAACCGCCGGCCTGGTCACGCTAGTGCCGGAGGGCCTGGTGCTGCTGATGAGCGTCACTTTCGCGGTCGCCGCTGTGCGGCTGGCGAAAAAAGACACGCTGGTGCAGCAGATGAGCGCCACCGAGAGCCTCGCTGCAGTTGACACGATCTGCGTCGACAAGACCGGGACGCTGACCGACGGCGAGCTGCGCCTGATCGGCACCGAGGTGGCCGAGAGCGTCGACGCCAAAGCCGCCCACGCAGCACTCGGCCGCTTTGCCGCCAGCGCCGGGGACCGCAACCGCACCCTGGAGGCGATCGGCGAACGCTTCCCGGGCCAGGCCGGCCGGGTCTCGGGCGAAGTCCCCTTCTCCTCGGAGTGGAAGTGGAGCGGGCTGCGGATCGACTCCGCCAGCTACGTGCTCGGCGCCCCCGACGTGCTCAGCGAAACGGGCGCGCTCACCCTCCCCCCCGACCTCGCCCGCGCGCTCGAGCGCGAGACCGCAGCCGGGCGGCGCGTCGTCGCCTTCGCCGAAACCAGCGAGCCGCTGCCGCCCAATCCCGGCGAGCAAGCGCCGCCGCGGCTGGCACCCGTGGCCCTGGTCGTGCTGGAGGAGACGCTGCGACCTGACGCGGCCGAAACGGTCGCCCTGATGCGCGAGGAAGACGTCGAGCTGAAGCTGATCTCGGGCGATGCGCGGGCCACCGTCACGGCGGTCGCCGCGGCGGTCGGCGTACCCGCGGACGCCGGCGTGGTCGAGGGCCACGAGCTGCCCGAGGACCCGGAGGAGCTCGCCGCGGTCGCTCAGCGCAACACGGTCTTCTGCCGGATCAAGCCCGAGCAGAAGCGCGATCTGGTCGCCGCCCTGGCCGCCTCGGGCCGCTACGCGGCGATGATCGGCGACGGCGTCAACGATGTGCCGGCATTGAAGCGGGCGCGGATGGCGGTGGCGATGGGCTCGGGCGCTCAGGTGACCAAGGGGGTCGCCGACGTCGTCCTGCTCAAGGACGAGTTCGCCCGCCTGCCGCAGGCGGTCGGCGAAGGCCGGCGGATCGCCCGCAACGTCCACCGGCTCGGCCGCCTCTACCTGACCAAGACGGTCTACGCCGCCGCCCTGATCGTGCTCGTCGCGATCCCCGGCTTCGCCTTCCCCTTCCTCCCCCGCCACCTCACCCTCGCCGCCTTCCTGACGATCGGCATCCCCTCCTTCGTTCTCGCCCTGGCGCCCTCCGACGGCCCGCTCTACCGCGGCCGCCTGCTGCGAGCCCTCGCTGCCTTCGCCGTGCCCGCGGGCCTGGCAACAGCGCTCGGCTCGATTCTCTCCTTCTTCCTCGTCGACACCGTCTTCGGCGGCAGCCTCGCCGCCGGCCGCACCGCGGCGACAACGACCCTGATCGTGCTCGGCCTCAGCTTCGTGCTGCTGCTCGAGCGCGGCCCCGGCCGCGAGCACATCGCGATCCAGAGCTACATGCTGGCGATGGTCGCCGGGCTCGGCGCCCTCTACGCCGGGATCCTCGCGATCGGCCCCCTGCGCAGCTTCTTCGAAATGGACCTGCTCAACTCCGCGCAGTGGTTCCTCGCCCTGCTCTCGGCGGCGGCTGGCCTGACGATCGCCAGCGTGCTCTGGAAGCTGCCTCTGATCGAAGCCTGGGAAGCGGCGCCCGATTCGACCGCTGTCCATGGCGACGGCACCTGATTTTCGACCGCGGGCCATATCGATCGGAGGTTCTCGTGCCTAGCGTCCATGCATGGCGACAATCCTCGATCCGGCAGCCCTCTCTCCCTCTGCCGGGAAGTACCCGCTGTCATCGGGTCACTTCGACGAGGCCTTCGCCACGCCCAGCACCGCGCGCTCTCCCTGCGCGGACGTGATGGACGCGCTCGCGCAGCAGGATCTGGTGGCGCTGCGCGAGCGCGTTCAGACCCGTTCGGGCCTCTCGCCGCCTCCTAGTCGCGCGGCGCCAGAACGAATTGGGAGACGATCAGGTTCGCCGCCAGGCGCGCCTCCTCGCCCTTCCGCAGGCGCTCGATCTTGACCTCGATCACCACCGTGCTCTTGCCAGCGTGCAGCGGCGTGGCGACGGCGACGATCTCATCACCCGGGAGGCCGGCGGAGAAGACGTTGAGCTTGAGCTCGATCGTGGTGAAGTTGTGGCCCGGCGGGATGTTGCGGAAGGTCGCCCAGGCGGCGACGGTGTCGCCGAGCGCGGTCCAGACGCCGCCGTGGACGTAGCCGCCGGGGTGCAGGTGACGCTGGTCGACGACGATGCGGCCGCTGGCGAAGGTGTCCTCGATCTCGAGCGGCTCGATTCCCAGGTCGCCGGGGAAACTGCCACCGATGAAGGACCGCACGTTCTCGGGCGTAAAGGCGGAACCGTCCGGCGTCGCCGAGCGCTCGCTCACGGTGCCCGCGCCAATTCGTAGGCACCCGGCGCCAGCTCGCGCGTGCGGCGACGGAAGGCGGTCCAGGTCCAGGGCCAGTTGTTCGGGTCGTTGCCGTTCTCGTCGACGTACCAGTTGTGACAGCCGCTCTGCCAGACCGTGCCGGCGAGGGCGGCGCGCAGCTCGCGGTCGAAGTCCTCGGCGGCGGCGCGGGAGACCTCGATCCGGCTCGCACCCACCCGCTCCATCTCACGCAGCGCCGCCAGCAGATGGCCGACGCCGCACTCGATCGTGTTGACCACGGAGCCGCTGCCACCGTTGGTGTTGGGCCCGTAGAGCAAGAACATGTTGGGGAAGCCGGGCACGCTGAGGCCGAGATAGGCGCGCGCGACCTCAGCCCAGGCGCTCTCCAGGGCGAGGCCATCGCTGCCGGTGATCGCCATCGGCGCGACGAAGTCGTGGCTGGCAAAGCCGGTGGCGAAGACGATCGCGTCGGCCGGGCGCTCGACGCCCGTGGAATCCCGAATGCCGCTCGGCGTCACCCCGTCGACCCCCTCCGCGACCAACTCCACGTTGTCGCGGGTCAGGGTTGGGTACCAATCGTCGGTGAGCATGACCCGCTTGCAGCCGAACTCGTGGCTCGGCGTCACCTTGCGGCGCAGCTCCGAATCGGAGATCGCCGCATTGATCTGCCGCATGCCCAGCATCCGGAACAGCGGCAGCAGCCAGCGGTAGCGGGTGAAGGCAGCGGCGGCGAGGTCCTGGAAGGCGTAGACCGAGGCGCGATCGAGACGGTGCAGCATCGGCAGGCGGCGGAAGGCCGCGCGAAGCGAGCGGGTGTAGGCAAAGTCGCCCTTCGCCAGCGTCCAGCCGGGCGAGCGCTGGTAGACGTCGAGCTGGGCGACTTCGGGCTGGATCGCCGGCCCGACCTGGATCGCGCTGCAGCCGGTGCCGATCAGGGCAACGCGTTTGCCGGCGAGGTCGACGTCGTGGCGCCACTCGGCGGTGTGGAAGGCGGGCCCTTCGAAGGCCTCGAGACCGGCCAGCGGCGGGACTTTCGGTGCCGAGAGCTGGCCGCAGGCGGTGACGAGCACGTCAGCCTCGTGTGGGCCGGCGCTGGTCTCGAGCCGCCACTTGCGGCACTGCTCGTCCCAGCTCGCGCCCTTCACCTCGATCCCGGTGCGGATCCTCTCGAGCACGCCGAAATGCCGGGCGACGCCCTCGATGTAGGCGCGGATCTCTGGTCCAGGCGAGAAGCGCCGCGACCAGCTATTGGGCGCGAAGGAGAACTCGTAGAGGTGCGAGGGGATGTCGCAGGCGGCGCCGGGGTAGGTGTTCGCGCGCCAGACCCCGCCGATTCGGTCGCTCTTCTCGAAGACGGTGACGTCCTCATAGCCCTCGCGCTTCAGCATCACGGCGGCGCCGACGCCGCCGAAGCCGCCGCCGACCACCGCGATCGACGGCCCCTCACTCAAGGCCGAAGCCCTTCAGCCCGTAGTCACCGAAGGGCTCGTCGCGCTCACGCACGGCCTCTTTGAAGCCGCCCTCGGCGGCGCGGCGGACGAAGCTGTGGCCCTCCTCGGTGTGGCGGGCGACGCCGTCGAAGAAGGTGCCGAGCAGCTGGGCCTGGTGCAGACCCTGGGCGTAGAGCCCCTGGTTGACCAGCATCTTCATCATCACCAGCTGGTTGATCGGCATCTGCGCCACTCGTCCCAAAAGCCGCTCGAAGCGCTCGTCGAGCTCGGCCGCGGGCGGCGCCTCGGTCGCCAAGCCCCACTCCTCGGCCTCGGCGCCGGTCAGCGAGTCGCCGGTGAACAGAAGCCGCTTGGCTCGCATCGGCCCGACCCGCGAGGCCCACATCGCCGTCGTCGGCGAGCCCCAAACCCGCGCCGGCGGGTAGCCGATCTTGGCGTCCTCGGCGATCACCAGCAGGTCCGAGCAGAGCGCCATGTCGGTGCCGCCGGCGACGCAGTAGCCGTGCACCCTGCAGAGCACCGGCTTTTCGGAGTGGAAGAGGCTCATGAAGCCGCGCACGTTGCGCCACATGAACTGGAAGTCGGTGACCGGATCCCAGTTGGACTCGGGCATGTGGTTGGCCCCAATCGTCGCCGGATCGAGTGGCGACCCGACCGGTGCCTCCACCCCGCCCAGCTCGCTCATATCCCCCTCCGCCGAGGCCACCAGGTCATAGCCGCCGCAGAACCCCGTGCCGTTGCCGGCCAGAGCGATCGCGTGCACCTGGGGGTCGAGGTTCGCCCGCTCCACGCAGGCCGCCAACTCGGCCGGCATCCGCGGCGTAATCCCGTTGCCGCGGTCCGGCCGGTTGAGGGTGATGCGCGCGACTCGATCGCTGCTCTCGTAGGTCAGCGTCTCGAGTCGCGACATCGCACTTCTCCTAGTTGAGGCGTTCCACGATCATCGCCTTGCCCTGCCCGCCGGCGACGCACATGGTCTCGATGCCGACCTGGTGGTCGTCGGTCTCCATCGCGTTGAGCAGGGTGCTCATGATGCGGGCGCCGGTCATGCCAAATGGGTGGCCGAGGGCGATCGCGCCGCCGTGGGTGTTGAGCTTCTCCAGCGGGATGTCGCACTCGTCCATGATCGGGATCACCTGGGCGGCGAAGGCCTCGTTGAGCTCGACCGTGCCGACGTCGTCGATCGTCATCCCGGCGCGGTCCAGCACCTTCTTGATCGCGCCGATCGGGGCCACGCCCATGTACTCGGGCTCATTGCCCCAGGTGGCGGCCTTGACGATGCGGGCGCGCGGGGTGATGCCGAGCTCCTTGGCCTTGGTGTCGCTCATGATCAGCACCGCGGCGGCGCCGTCGTTGAGCGGGCAGGAGTTGCCGGCAGTGACGCCGCCCCCGCCGAAGGCCTCTGGCAGCTGGGAGAGCTTCTCCAGGGTCGAGGAGGCGCGGGGACCGTCGTCCTTGCTGACCACGGTGCCGTCGGGCAGCGTCACCGGGACGATTTCGCGATCGAAGAATCCATCCTCCTGCGACTTCACCGCCAGTTCCTGCGAGCGCTGCGCGAACTTGTCCATGTCGGCGCGGCTGACCTCGTAGTGGTTGGCAACGTTGACCGCGGTCAGACCCATGTCGATGTAGGCGTTGGGCTGGCCGTTCTCGCCGATCAGGTTGGGGTTGCGATCGTCGGCACCGGCGGGCTCGGTGCGCTCGTTGAAGCGACTAACCCACTCGACCCCGGCGGCGATGTAGACGTCTCCCTCGCCGGCCTTGATCGCGTTGCCGGCGTGGCGGATCGCGTCGAGGCTGGAGGAGCAGTAACGCGAGACGGTGACGCCGTTGACGGTCTGCGGCAGCTTCTCGGAGAGCAGCGAGATGATCCTGCCGATGTTGAACGCCTCCAGGCCCTGCGGCATGCCGACGCCGCAGAAGACGTCCTCGACCAGGCCCGGGTCGACGCCCGGGTTGCGCTCGAGCAGCTGGTCGACCACGAAGGCGCCCATCTCCTCTGGGCGCAGCTGGGCAAGCGAGCCCTTGAAGGCACGGCCGATCGGCGTGCGGATGGTGTCGACGATTACTGCCTCGGGCATGCGGGTCTCTCCTTCGGGCTGGGGTCGGAAGTGCGGGCCGCAGGGTAGTGGATCGCGAGCGCAGGGCTCCGCGGCAGGCTCTAAGTTAGTGGCGATGTCGCTGGACGGACTGCGGGCATGGATAGGGCTGGTCGAGCGCAAGCTGACCATGCGCACTCGCGTCTTCCTGGTTCTGGTCGCGATTGCGATCGGCGGCGCGGGCGCCGGCATCGTGTTGGCGATCGACGCCCAGGACAACGCGGTGACCAAGAGTGACCTGCAGACCGTGCGCGACGAACTGACGGGCACGGTCGCGCCGGCGGGAGCGCCGCAGACCAGCGAGCTCGAAGCCGAACTGGAAACGCTGCAGGCGGAAGTCGCCGAATTGCGCAGCGAAGCAGGCGTCCCCGGACCCGGCTCGGGGGAATCGAAAGAGCCAAACAGCGGCACCAAGGACAGCGGCGGCGCGGGTCCGGCCGATCAACAGCAAGGACGCGAAGAAGCGTTCGAACAGTTCAAGGAAGAACATTCGAAGTAGTCCTGTTCGTGCGGATTCGCACGAGTTTTCTCCGCGTCGTCCCCTGACTGCGTTACATTCGCCGCAATTCGACCTCGCGAGCACCCGCGAGCTCTGCCGCCCAGGCAGTGAAAGGAGTTGCCCTGATGCCAGAGGGTTACTGCGTCAAGGAGCGCAAGAAGGTCGAGATCAAAGACGCCAAACAGGTGACCATGAAGAACGGTCGCCCCGCGATCCAGGGAACATGCCCGGACTGCGGTACGAAAATCTTCAAGATCGGCAAACTCGAGTAGTCCGGGCCTGAACCTGCGTCAGCGGGCATTCGTATGCCGATCGAATGCCACCTGGCGCGCTGACAGACGAACGGGATGTGCGTGAGGCCTACTCGGCTCACGCATCCGAGCTCTACGGCTTCGCGGTCCGCTCCCTCGGCGACGCCGGTCTTGCCGAGGAGGCCGTACAGGAGACCTTCCTGCGCGCCTGGCGCGCCGGCGAGCGCTTCGATCCCCAGATCGGCTCGCTGCGCACCTGGCTATTCGCAATCCTGCGCAACGTCGTGATCGACCTCGGCCGCGCCCGCGCCGCCCGGCCGACCGTCTCCGACGAAGGCATCGAGGCCTCGGTCGAGCCCTTCGACGAGGCGTTGCTCTCCTGGCAGATCGAGGAGGCGATGCGGCGGATCGGCGAGCAGCACCGTCGCGTCCTGGTCGAGACCTACTACCGCGGCCGCCCCTACGCCGAGGTCGCCGACGAACTCGGCGTGCCCGAGGGGACAGTGAAGAGCCGCGTCTACTACGGCCTGCGCGCGCTGCGAGTCGTGCTCGAGGAGATGGGCTATGAAGACTGACGGCTGTCGGCACTGGAAAGAGGAGCTAGGCGCCTACGCGCTCGGGCATCTCTCGGGGGAGGAGCGCTCCAGCCTCGAGGCTCACCTCGAGGGCTGCCCCGACTGCCGGGCCGAGGCCAACTCGCTACTCGCCGTCTCGCGGATGCTCCCCCACGCCGACCCGGAGCGCTTCGGCCCGGCGCCGCAGCCGCCGGCGGAGCTGGGCAAGCGGATCGTCGCGACGATCGGCGGTGAGCGACGTTCTAAGCGGCGCCAGCGTCGCCTGCGCTTTGGGCTCGGCTTCGGCGGCGCCGCGACGGCGACGGCGACGGCGGTGCTGGCGATCTTCGTCCTCTCCAATGGCAGCGAAGGCGGCCCCGAGCGGCACGTAGCCTTCCGCTCCTTGCCCAGCGGGGTCAAGATCTCCGCCACACTCGAGCCGCAGGCGTTTGGCACCGAGATCCACATGTACGTCAAGGGGATCAGCTCGGGCACGCTCTGCCGCGTTTACATGCGCGGCCCAGGCGGAGACAACGTCTCGGCCGGCACCTTCCGCTATCGCTGGGGCGCCGACGAGTCCGCCGTCCTC
>DATMIH010000017.1:0-1946 GCA_035554595.1 Solirubrobacterales bacterium | reverse complement strand
GCCGTGGTGGCAAAGGCGCTCGGCGATCCGGTGCGCCTGCAGCTGGTGGACGTGCTGCGAAAACACGCCGGCAAAGTCTGCGTCTGCGAGCTGGTGCCGCTCTTCGACCTCTCCCAGCCGACCGTCTCCCATCACCTCAAGAAGCTGCGCGACGCCGGCATCGTCGGCTCCGAGCGTAAGGGTCTTTGGGCCTACTACTACGTGATCCCCGATGCATTGGAGGAGTTGTCGAAATGGCTGACCTGAACGAGGTTCGCGAGGCCGTCCGCGCTCGCTACGCAGCTGCCGCGACCAGCGTTGAGGTTGCCGGCGGCGGCGAGGGCTGTTGCTCCACCACCGCGGTCCTGACCAGTGAGGAGGCCGAGGCCTTTGGTGCAGGCCTCTACGGGGAGGGGGAACGTGAGGAACTGCCCGACACCGCGACCATGGCCTCGCTCGGCTGCGGCAACCCGACCGCGGTCGCCGAGCTGGCGCTGGGGGAGACGGTCCTCGACCTCGGCTCGGGGGGCGGTATCGACGTACTGCTCTCGGCGCGCCGCGTCGGCCCGGCCGGCAGGGCCTACGGCCTCGATATGACCGACGAGATGCTGGCGCTCGCACGGGCGAACCAGCGCAAGGCCGGCGTCGAGAACGTCGAGTGGCTGCGTGGGGAGATCGAGGCGATCCCGCTGCCGGCCGAGTCGGTCGACGTGGTGATCTCCAACTGCGTGATCAACCTCTCCGGCGACAAGCCGAAGGTGTTTGCTGAGGTGGCGCGGGTCCTGAAGCCAGGCGGTCGCTTCGCGGTCTCCGACGTGATCGCCGACGAGGAGATGGACGAGGCCACGCGTGCCGACATGGCGCAGTGGACCGGCTGTGTCTCCGGGGCGCTGACCCGGGCGGAGTTCGAACAAGCGCTCGCCGCCGCGGGGCTCGTCGACGTCGAGATCACCGAGAGCCATCGAGTCCACGACAGCGCCGGCTCGGCGATCATCCGCGCCCGCAAGCCCGCGCGGCGGCGTCAATAGATACGGTCCCGCCCGCGCGTGAGTACCCCCACCAACATCTACTCGATCCCCCAGGACCTGCTCGACTTCCGCGAGACGATCTCCCAGATCGCGCGTGAGCGGATCGCGCCGCGCGCCGCTGAGATCGACGAGAAGTCCGAATACCCCCGGGACGTGCGCGAGCTTTTGGCCGAGCACGACATCCTCGCCCTGCCCTTCGAGGAGGAGTACGGGGGGACCGGGACCGGGACGCTGATGCTGCAGATGGCGGTCGAGGAGATCGCCAAGGCCTGCGCCTCCAGCGCGCTGATTCTGATGGTGCAGGAGCTCGGCTCGCTGCCGATCCGGCTCTTCGGCAGCGACGAGCTGAAGCAGCGGGTCCTGCCGCGCTGCGCCAGCGGCGAGTGGACGCCCGCCTTCGCGCTCTCTGAGCCCGAGGCAGGCTCGGACCCTGCCGGGATGCGCACCCATGCCGAGCTCGATGGCGACGAGTGGGTGATCAACGGCGCCAAGAACTGGATCACCAACGCCGGTGTCGCCGACTTCTACGTCGTCTTCGCTGTCACCGACCGCGAAAAGCGGCGGATCACCGCCTTCATGGTCGAGGCCGACCGGCCCGGCTTCTCGATCGGCAAGCTCGAGCACAAGCTCGGCATCCGCGGCTCGCCGACCGGCTCGCCGGTCTTCGACGACGTGCGAGTGCCGGCCGAGAACGTGATCGGCGAGGTCGGGCGTGGGCTCGGCGTCGCCCTCGGCACGCTGGAAAGGACGCGGCTCGGCGCCGCGGCGCAGGCCGTCGGGATCGCCCAGGGGGCGACCGACTACGCGACCACCTACGCCTCCGAGCGGGTCGCCTTCGGCAAGCCGATCCTCGACCTGCAGGCGATCCAGTTCAAGCTGGCCGAGATGGAGACCGGCACCGCCGCCGCCCGCGAGCTGCTCTACAAGGCCTGCGCGATG
>DATMIH010000016.1:0-15515 GCA_035554595.1 Solirubrobacterales bacterium | reverse complement strand
GCCGAGGTCATAGGTCGCCCCGCACTCCTTGCATTTCAGATTCTCGATGGCCATCCGATCTTTCCCTCTCGTTGCGTTACCGCCAACAAAAAACCTCCGCCTTTTGTGGGGCAGAGGTCCGATCGGACTTTCCCCACATCTTCCAGGCCTTTGACTTGACCTGCTGGAGTTGGCACCTCCCCTGAATCTTGCGATTCAGGGCGGTTGCCGGGGTTTCATCGGGCCAGTCCCTCCACCCCTCTAGATGTGGCGCTTATGTACAGAGAAGACTACCAGGGGCTCCCGCAGGGAAGTTTCGTTCAGTTCACGCCCGGTTAACCCGCTCGATCCACGACGGTTAACCTTGTGCGCCCATGCCCGACGAGACGATGAGCCCGAACGATGCCGAACCTTCCGAAGCCGAGGCTGCGACGCGTCGGCCGGCGCGACGAGCTCATCTCCGCGGCAGCTCAGGCTGAGCCGCAAGCACCCCGCGTCGAGCAGATCGATTCCTCCGGCCTGCGCTGGGTCAACATCGAGCGGCCCGGGGCGCTCGAGCGAACCTGGTTGGAGGAGAACTTCGACTTCCACGCTCTCGACCTCGAGGACGTGCTCTCGCGCAACCAGCGGCCGAAGATCGACGTCTACGACGACTACCTCTTCATCGTCCTCCACTTCCCGATCTTCGACCCGGCGGCCGGCCGGCTGGGCACCGGCGAGCTCGACCTCTTCGTCGGGCCCGGCTACGTGGTGACGATCCCCAACCAGCCGCTGCAGCCGGTCGAGTACCTGTTCGAGCGCTGCCGGGCCAAGGAGGAGTTGCGCGAGCAGCTCTTCTCGCGCGGCTCCGGCTACCTGCTCTACCGCCTCGTCGACGACAGCTTCGACTACTGCTTCCCGATGCTGCGCAAGATCGGCAACAAGCTCGACGCGCTCGAGGACGACATCTTCGAGGGGCGCTCGGAGGAGGTCGTGCGCGACATCTCCAACGTCAAGCAGGAGATCATCAACTTCCGCAAGGTGATCCGGCCGCAGCGGCCGGTGCTGCGCGACCTGGAGAAGGTCAAGCAGCGCTATCTCGCCACCGACCTCGACCTCGAGATCTACTTCGACGACATCGTCGACGCCCACGAGCGGATCTGGGACATGCTCGAAAACTACAAGGAGGTGATCGACTCACTGGCTGAGACGAACGAGTCGGTGATCTCCCACCGCGTCAACGACATCCTGCGCGTACTCACCTCGATCAGCGTCATCGTCCTGCCGCTGACCCTGATCGCCAGTATCTGGGGGATGAACTCGGGTGTGCCGGGCGAGCAGAGCCTGACCGCCTTCTGGGTGATCGCCGGGGTGATGTTCGCCCTGCTCGTCGGCATGGTCGCCTACTTCCGCCGTCGCGGTTGGCTATAGCCTGCGTCGCCCGTGGCAAATTTCCGCATCTGGGCGCCGTGGCGCCTCGCCTACGTGAAGGACGCAGCCAAGGACAACGAGGAGGAGTGCATCTTCTGCGCCAAGCCAGCGGCGGATGCCGATGAGGAGAACCTGATCGTCCACCGCGGCGAGCACAGCTTCGTGATCCTCAACCTCTTCCCCTATACAAATGGTCACTTGATGGTGGCGCCCTACGCGCACATCGGCCGCATCCAGGAGCTGCCGCCCGAGGCCGTGGCGGAGATGATGAGCTTCGCCCAGCGGGCGATGGACCGGCTCGAGGACGTCTACAGCCCACACGGCTACAACGTCGGCTTCAACCAGGGCCGCGTCGCCGGCGCTGGGGTCGAGCACCACATCCACATGCACGTCGTCCCGCGCTGGGGCGGCGACACCAACTTCATGCCGGTCATCGCCGACACCAGGGTGATGCCGCAGACACTCGAGCAGAGCTACGAGGCTTTGAAGGGAGCATTTTGAGCGAGCAACCGATCCTGGCCCCGCCGGGCATCTTCAAGGCCTACGACATCCGTGGTCTCTACGGCTCCGAAATGGACGAGACGACTGCGCACGCGATCGGTCGCGCCTTTGCCCGCGTGCTGGGCAAGCTGCGCGGCAAGCCGACGGGCGAGTTGCGGGTCGGGCTCGGCCGCGACATGCGCCTGACCGCGCCGGCGATGGCGGCGGAACTGCGCGACGGGCTGATCTTCGAGGGCGCCGTTGTGATCGACGCCGGCATGGTCGCGACCGAGATGCTCTACCACCTGGTCGGCTCACGGGAGCTCGACGGCGGCGCGATGGTCACCGCCTCGCATAACCCCAAGGCCTACACCGGGGTCAAGCTAGTTCGCGAGGGAGCGCTGCCGCTCTCCGGCGACGCCGGGATCGGCGACGTCAAGGCCGAGATCGAGGCTGGGCTCGGGCACGCGCCCGGGGGCGGCTCGCTGGAGGAGGTCGACATTTGGGAGGAGTTCCGCGCCCACGCCCTCTCCTTCATCGACCCCGCCAAGGTCAAGCCGATGAAGGTGGTCGTCGACGGCGGCAACGGCATGGCCGGACCGATGGTCGGGCCGAGCCTGGAGAAGCTGCCGCTCGAGCTGGAGGAGATGTACTTCGAGCCCAACGGCGAGTTCCCCGATCACGAGCCCAATCCGCTGCTGGAGGAGAACCGGCTGATGATCATCGACCGGGTGCGCGCCTCCGGTGCAGACCTCGGCATCGCCTGGGACGGGGACGCCGACCGCTGCTTCTTCATCGACGGCAGCGGCGAGTTCTGCGACGGCGACTTCATCTGCGCTCTGCTCGCCCGCGCGGCGCTGGCCAAGAACCCCGGCGCGACGATCCTCTATGACCCGCGCTCGAGCCGGGCCGTGCCCGACCTGGTCGCCGCCGAGGGCGGGCGCTCGGACCTCTCGCGGGTCGGCCACGCCTTCTTCAAGGCGCGGATGCGCGAGGAGAAAGCCGTCTTCGGCGGCGAGGTCTCCGGCCATTACTACTTCCGCGACTTCTGGAACGCCGACTCGGGCACGATCCCGGCGCTGCTGATGCTGGAGCTGCTCTCAGTCGACGGCCGCTCGCTGGGCGAGCTGATGGCCGAGTTCCGCTCGCGCTACTTCATCTCCGGCGAGATCAACTCCGAGGTCGCCGACCCGGCGGCCAAGATCGCCGAGATCACCGAGCGCTACGGCGATGGCGAGCAGACCACCCTCGACGGGATCTCGGTCGACTACCCCGAGTGGCACTTCAACGTGCGGCCCTCCAACACCGAGCCACTGCTGCGCCTCAACCTCGAGTCGCTGGTCTCGCGCGAGGACATGGAGGCCAAGCGCGACGAGGTGCTCGGGCTGATCCGCGCGTGACTCTGACCCCCGAGCAGGCGCTGGAGCAGGCGGCGCTGGCTGGGATCCACTGCCTGCGCATCCCCACCCCCTTCGCCGTCGGGCGGGTCAACTGCTACCTGCTCGAGGACGAGCCGCTGACCCTGATCGACACCGGGCCGAACTCAGGCAAGGCGCTCGACGAGCTCCAGTCGCAGCTGGCCGAGCACGGCCACGCGATCGAGGACCTCGAGCTGCTGATCGTCACCCACCAGCACATCGACCACCTCGGCCTGGCCGAGATCGTCGTCCAGCGTTCCGGCGCCAAAGTCGCCGCGCTCGGCGCCGCCCGCGAGCGGCTCGCCAACTTCGATGAGGACGCCGAGGCCGAGGACCGCTTCGCGGTCGAGCTGATGCTGCGCAACGGCATCCCGGAGGAGGTGACGGTGGCGCTGCGCAGCGTCTCGCGCAGCTTCCGCGGCTGGGGCTCGCACGTCGAGGTGACCGATCCGCTCGCCGACGGTCAGGTCCTGCCCTTTCGCGACCGCACGTTGCAAGCAATCCACCGCCCCGGCCACAGTCCCTCCGACACGGTCTTCTGGGACAAGGAGCGCAAGATCCTGATCGCCGCCGACCACCTGATCGCCCACATCTCCTCCAACCCGCTGATCAGCCGCCCGCTCGATGGCTCCAGCGGGCGCCCGCAGGTCCTTGTCACCTACATCGAGTCAATGCGCAAGACGCGCGAGATGCCGGCCGAGATCGTCCTCTCCGGCCACGGCGAGCCGATCACCGATCACGTCGCCCTGATCGACGACCGCATCGCCAAGCACGAGCGCCGCAAGGAGAAGATCTACAAGCTGATCGCCGAGCAGCCGCGCAGCGGCTTCGAGATCGCCCAGGCAATCTGGGGCAACGTCGCCGTCACCCAGGCCTTCCTCACCCTCTCCGAGGTGATCGGACACGCGGATCTGCTGGTCAATGAGGGGCGGGTGCGCGAAGCCAAGGCCGGCGCCGTGGTTCGCTACGAGACGGTCCCCTAGACCAGCTCTGCAAGATCGCTTTCGCGCCCGGGACAGCGCGTCAGAAATTCGTCCAGCTGGGCTTGTCAAGCGAGGGTCGAGACCCACCACGGTCGAGATTGCCCCTCGTGGGCCCGCAAAGTCGACACCGAACCGCCAAGGCGCTGGTGCTTGCCTGCTGCCTGGCAATCCTCATCGGCCTGGTCGGCTCGCAAGCCATCGCGTCGGGACACGGCGCGGGCAACGGCAAGCGAAAGGCCCAGCACGGCCGGCGCGGCGCCAAGCGCTGCCATGCCCACAAGCAAAGGAGGGCTCGACGCTGCGCGAGGACGCAGAGCCCCGGCGCGAGCCTGCCGATCGCTGTCCCCGCCCCCAGCGCGGTGACGCCGCCGACCCCGAGCGGGGACAACGCCCCGGCCACTGTTCCCGCCCAACCCGGAGCCACATCGCCTGTGGTCGAACCGTCGATCGAGCCGAATCCTCCAAACGAAGCAGGCGAACAGATCGAGTCACCCCCCGTCGCCGAACCGACGCCGTCGCCTCCGATCGAGGAATCGAGCTCGAGCGCGGGACTCGAGTGGCAGCCTCCCGAACTGCTCAACCCGATCACGATCGAGCTCGGCGACGGCTACACGCACACGGCGCTCTCGACCCACCGCGACTACATCGTCAAGCTGCCGCCCGAGCAGAAGGTCGGGGGGACCTGGCTCGACGGAGGGCACAACGTGGTCGTGATCGGCGGCTCGATCACGATTCCACCCGGCACTCAGCCGGGCGTCGCCAACGACGCCCAGCGACGGGCGATATACATCAAGGGCGCGACCGGAACCGTCCACATCGAGGGTGTCTCGATCGAAGGCTCGGGGGCGGAATTCGACGGTATCGACATCAACGCGCCGGCGGCAGCCGTCCAGCTCGAGAACGTCCGCGTAAGCGGCGTCAAGGGTCGCAGCAATGGCTTCCACGGCGACGTCGTCCAAGCCTGGGGCGGCGTCGAGGACCTGCGCATCGACCGCCTCAGCGCAACCAGCAACTACCAGGGGCTGATGCTGAAGCAGGACCTCGGTCCGATCGGCTCGGTTGAGCTCTCCGAAGTCGACCTCACCGCCACCACCGAAGCGCCGCTGGAAAAAGGCGGCCACATGCTCTGGCTCTCTGCCGCCGACGGCTCCTGTGCCACCTTCCCTACCACGCTTACGAGCGTCTTCGTGCAGCCGCGCCCCGGCTCGGACATCGGCGACGCCGTCTGGCCTGAGGAGGGCTCGTCGATGAGCTGCGCTGCCCGGGGCAGCTCCTTTGCCTCATGGCCGAATCCAACGATCCTGGGCGGTGCCCAGGAAGGCCTGCCTGCGCAGGGGAGCTTCGTCCCCCCCGGCGCCGCCGGCCCGGGATATAGCAGTCCCGGTTACTCGGACTGATCGCGTCCCAGTCCTCCCGAGCGTCCGGCACGAGCTCCTGCGGCGGCGAGCATCAGACCGACGAAGGCCCAGTAGGAGTGCGGCGGGCCGGAATCGAGCATGTAGGACTCGATCAGCTGCAGGAAGACGTAGCCCAGCGTGGTCGTGAGGACGACCGTCGCCACCGCCCACTCGAACTCGCTCTCCGCCTCCCTCTGCGCGCGCCGCGCAGCGAGGAAGACGAACAGGGTCAGCACCAGGAAGATCGCCAGCAGGGGCACCCCTCCCCTCAGCAGCAGGCTGACGTAAGTCGTCTCGGAGAAGGGGAAGTTGCCGAGCGCCAGGCGCGGCGGCAGGTCGGGCCCGAAGCCAGTCGACCAGCGGCCCGCCAGCGCCGGCGCGTTTTGCTCCTCGAAGAGCGCGTAGCGGTATGAGATCGATTGCGGCGCGAAGGGCAGCTTGTGGGTTACTGCGGTGTTGGCGTACTGCTGTTCGGCGCGACTGCTGAGCGTGCCGCCGAAGGCAACCGCCACGATCAGCACGGCAGGAACGGCGAAGACGAGGGCGACGTGGAGCAGGCGCCGGCGCCAGGAGACGTAGAGGCAGGAGATCGTCGTCACGATCAGGATGCCGACTGCGGCCGTGGAGACGAGCGCCATCGTCGAGACCACGAAGACCGCGGCGTAGAAGAGGCGCCCGCGCTTCGACCCGGCGTCCAGCAGCATCGCCAGGGCGAGAAGGATCGACGGCATCAGGAAGCCGGCCAGCTCGTGCCAGATGTTGAAGGGACCGGTCACCCTGCCCACCCCTTCGCCGAGGCTGGTCGTGAAGTTGCTGCTGGCGGTCAAGTGGCTGAGGACGGCCCGGGTGGGACCGAGGTTCGCGTACTGGGCGAGGGCCACCAGCGAGATCAGCGCGGCAGCGCCCAGCATCAGCTGCGCGGCGCGCGCCCGGTAGTGCTCCCGCGTCATCGTCACGACGACGGCACGGAGGAGGAGGACGAACTGCAGCGGCCCGAGCAGCGTGCCCAGCTCTTCGCCGTTGAGTGACGCGTGCCGGGTGAGCAGGTCGAACCCCCCCAGCGCCGCCGTCGCCAGCGCATAGACGAGGACCATCATCTCCACTCGCGTCCAGGGCGGGCGCGGGGCCCGCGGAGCGAAGACGAGAACCAGGATGCCAAGGCCCGCGATTGCGGCCTCGGAGATGCGCAGGCCGGGCACGAGCAAGCCGCGGTGCAGGCCAGCGCAAGCCGGCGCCACCATGACCAGGGCGTAGACGGCAAGCCGCGGACGCTGCGAGAGGTAGAGCGCCGCGGCGACGGCAAGCAGAGCAGCGAGGCCCAGCTGCGGTCGCACCGCGGCGGCGGCGCCAACGCCGATCGCCGAGGCGAGGACCAGCGCCAGCATCGTCGCAACCGGTCGCCTCAGCCCGCTCGCGGCAAAGCCGGGCGGGGCCAGCACGGACTCGCCGGCCGCGTAGCTCACCGCCGCCATCCCAGCCCGACGCCGCGGTTGACGAACAGCGCCGCGGCGACGGGAGGGCCGAAGGAACGGCCGATCTGAAGCGTTTCCTCGACCGCGATCAGCGCTGCGCCGCGCTCGACGACGAGCACCTGTCCGGGGCTGCCGCCAAGGACGTTCGCCGGCAGCACCCGCTCGGCCGGCAGCAGCGCGGCCCCCCCACCCCACCTCCTTTGGCTCGAGATGTCCTTGCCGTGCGCCCGCGAGACCGGGATCTGCAGCACCTCGGCGAGGTCGGCGGCGTCATCGACGCGCGGGCGCCGCCGCTCCAGCGTCAACGCCAGGGCGAAGGCCAGCGCGAGCCCGCCGAGGAGGCCGAGCATCAGCGCCCGTTTGCGGCTCATGCCGGTCGTCGTGCTCGGGCCGGTGAGCGGCCGCACGGTGCGACCGAGGCTGGCCCCGGCCGAATCACTGGCCCTGGGGAGGGCGCGGGTGAAGGCACGCAGGGCGGTGGCCGCGCGGACGGCGCTGGTGGCGGAGAACCTGGCGACGAGGATGTTCGATTCCGGCAGAGCGGTCATCGAGAGGTGATCGCGCACGTAGCGGCGCGAGAATCGCGTCGCTTCGCTGACCGCGTCGACGAGCAGCGGCTCCTCGGGCAGGAGCTGGGCGTAGGTGAGGGCCAGCCGCTCTTGCTGGTAGGGCGGCTGATAGGAGCCGGTGGTGCTGACCGAGAACGTGTTGGTGGCCGAGACCGTCACCCCGGAGAGCGCCCAGGCAAGGGCGCCGCCCCCGATCAGGCCGAGCAGGAGGAGCCAGCCGCGCCGGCGCAGGAAGGGCCAGGTGATCGGGAAGCGCGGCACGCCGGCGGCCTCCTCAGCCCGACACGAGCTCGCGCAGGGTGGCCAGCTGCTCGTCCCAGCGGCGGCACTGCTCTTCGCGGGCGGTGTCAGCCACCTCGACGAGCTCCTCGTAGCGCTCGATCGCCTCGCGAACCCCGGCGGCGACGCCCTCGACCGTGTTGGGGACGGCAATCGCGTGGGGGAAGTACTGGCGGGCAGCCGGCCAGTCGCTGACGATCAGCGGGCGGCGCGCCGAGACGGCCTCGCTGGCGGCGCGACTGACGTCCTCTGCTCGTTCGGTCAGCGTCATCACGAAGTTCGCCTCGGCAACGGCCTCGAGATAGGCCGCTTGGTCGAGAAAGCCGACGAACTCAACGTTGGGGGCCGGGTCTTCGAGCAGCCGTGGCGGGCACTTGCGCTTGTCGCCGGTGACGAGGACGTCGACCCCCGGCAGCAGGCGCGCCGCCTCGGTCACCAGGTGGACAGGCTCGTCGTTGGCGAAGATGCCGACGAGGAGCAGCTTCGGTCGCTCTCCCAGCGGCGGCGCTGGAGGCAGCGCCCAGCCGGGATCGGCCTCGTGCACTATCGCCGCCCGGCCACCCTGCTCGCTGACCATCCCGACCAAGCTCTGAACGGTGACGATGGTGGCATCGACCCGCGGGATGAGAAAGCGCTGCAGCGGCATCGCCAGCGTCACCACCTTCTTTTCCTCGTCGAAGCCAAAGGAGACGGGATGGCTGTCGAGCACGATCCGGGCGCCGAAGAGACGGCAGTAGAGGTAGGCGATGGCAGCCGGAAAGATTGGCGGGTTGGAGGCGATCACCGCTCGCGGCCGGCGCCGGAGCAAATAGAGGACGGTGCGGATGGCGCTGGCGAGGTAGCGCAGCGGGATCAACCGCTGATCGACGAAGCCGAAGTCATAGAAGCACTTGGAGTCGCCGCCAAGTGCCGCGGCGATCTCCTGCGAACGCCCGGAAACGCTGCTCCAGGCGATGAAGGAGACAGCTGATCGCCCTGCAATCGATCGCCTCATCGCCGCCAAGCCTATGCCCACGGCGGCTCCAGACCGGTCAAATCGACCAGGCGCTCCCGATCGGCTCGGAAGTGCTCGCGCAGGGTCGCCTCGAGGTCGGCGTCGATGCGCCTGCCGGCATCCTTTTCAGGCGCCGCCCGGTTCCACTTTTCGACGGCGAAGCTGGAGCTCCAGACGCGCTGGCGCAAGCCGGCAGGCAGCCGCCTCCAGATGCCGCGCAGGAGCGAGCTGCGCTTCATGAAGCGGGCGAAGCGCGGCATGTCGAGGAACCACCAGCGCGGTTTGGCGGCTCCCTCGAGGTAGCGCACGCCCAGGTTGGGAGGGGTGAAGTCATCGGCAACGCCGAGGAAGCGGCAAACCTCCTGCACGACCGCCCGCGGCTGTTCGGCGAGATCGGCAGTGAAGAGAACGAGGATCCGGTCCTTGCCGAAGAGCTCGAAGAACGGCGCCAGGATACGACCGTATTCGCTTTGGACGAGGTAGCAGGTGGTGGTCGAGAAGCTCTCGCGAGCGGCCTCGAGCCGATCGGCGCGCAGCGACTCGCGCATCGCCTCGGCGAGATCGCGCTGCTCTTCGCCCCGCAGCGAGGCCATGCCGTGCTCCGAGACTGAGCGCTCGACCGGATCGCGCAGGATCGCGATCAGCTTTGCCCCCGGCAGCGCCTCGTGGATCCGCCTGGGCAGGATGCGCTCGACCTGATCATCGTCCCGCTCCTGCGAGCCGCCCGACGGCTCCGTGCCGGCCGGGACGCTGTAGGGGGTCCCCGCCATGTAGCGAACCGAGGCCTCGCCGCAGACGGCGCCCGCCGGCGCATCGCTGAGCACCCAGTCGAGGTACCACTCGACCCCGCGCTGGTAGGTCGGGTCGAGGAAGAAGTTGGTCTCCTTCCATTTCGGCAGGTGCACCTGCGGATGCGTCCTCAGGTACTCGAACAGGGATGTAGTCCCGGCCTTCGGGGCGCCGATGACGACGAAGTCGAGAGTGGGCCGGGAATCAGCCACGGGCTGCGGAAAGATACCCAATGAGGTTGCACCGGCCCCGCCGCGATCCATACAATCGCGCCGCATGGCGGGCGACCCCTCCTGGAGAAAATTCCTGACCGAAGCTCGCCGCCGCGGTTGGGTCGTCGTCCTCTCGCTGGTTTTGGTCGTCGCCGTCGCCTGGGTCGTCGGCAAGGCGCTGCCGCCGAGCTCGAATGCCGAAGCCGTGCTCGTCGTTCGCGCCGCCGGACCGCTGTCCGAACAGCCGAACTCCTCGACCAAGCTGGCGGCGACCTACGCGACGCTGATCCCCCTCGACGCGCGGATCGAACGCACGGTCGAACGGGCTCTGCCCGGCGGCTCGACCAGCTACACGACTTCCAACGACCCCAACACGGCGGTCCTGCGGGTCAACTTCAGCGCCGACTCGAAGAGCGAAGCGATCAGGGGGGCGGCCATCGTCGCCCATGCGGTGAGCGGCCCCAGGCCGGTCTCGCAGAACATCACCCGCAACACGATCGCGATCGCCAGCCTGCCGAGCTCGGCGAGTGAGTCGGGCGCCTCCGCCGACCTGATCGCAGTGGCCGCCCTGCTCGGCTTGCTACTCGGCTTCGTCCTGCTCGCCTTCTGGCGACCGCGCGATGCGCGCGTCGACACACTGGCCGAGCTGCGCGGCCAGTTCGAGTGCCCCTGCCTGGAGCTGCACCTGAGCACGATGTCCGGCCTGCGCCCGCTCTTCGAGGCGCTCGCCGGCGCCAGCGGCAGAACCACCGTGGTGGTCCCCTGCCGGACCCGCGACGGTGGCGTCGCCGACTCGCTCAGCCAGCTGCTCAACAAGGCCTTTGGCCAGGGAAGCGTCACCCGAGTCGACGTGCCCGGCTCCGAAGAGGCGGGCGAGCTCGCCGCGGCCAACGCCGACATCACGATCCTCGTCGTCGGCCCGGGTGCGCGGGTGGCCGCGCTGCGCGAGGCCGCCGACATCCTCGCTCGATACGGCGCCGCTCCCGACTACGCGGTCCTGGCCCTCGACGGACGCGGTCCCGCCGGCGGCTCCGCAGGGCAAGCCGAAGCGAGCACCGGGGACCTCCCGGCCCAGGTCCCGGGCTAGGCCGCGTCGCGGGCGCCTGCCGCGCTCTGCATCAGGCGCAGCATGCGGATCGTGGCGAGCTGGAGCCGCCAGAGGCGCAGGCGGCCCCCGGCGCGGCGCAGCAGGTACAGCCCGCGTACGGCGAGGCGGCGCAGCGTCGGAAACGCCGAGAGCCGCACCAGCAGCCTGACCAGATAAGGACGACCGCGCTCGAAGTGGCGCTCCTCCAGCGGCCCGATGATCGAGCGGTGCAGACGGTGCAGGACGACCAGGCTGTAGCCGCGGCGGTATGACTCGGCGGCGACGGCGCCCCAGACCCGTTCGTACTCGTGGTCGGCCCTGATGTTGCGGTCGAAGACGGCGCTCAACCCCGCCTCCATGCAGCGCAGGCCGAAGTCGCGGTCCTCGTGCCAGGCCTCGGTGAAATCTGCAGAGGCGAGCCCGACCGCTTCGGCATCCTTCCGCCGCAGCGAGAAGTTCCCTCCCCAGAGGTTGGTCAGGACGCCGACCTGGTTGGTCTCGTACTCGAAGCAGCGCTTCTCGTAGGTGACCCCGTAGACCGCCGCCTCGGGGGAGACCCGGCGGCCCGGCCGGGCGACGACCGGCGTGTAGCCCGAGATCAACAGGCCCTCTCGCTCCTCGTGATGGCGGGCATGCCGGCTGGCCAAGCCGGGAGCGGGAACGACATCGTCGTCGAGGAAGAGCAGGACCTCGGCGCTGGCCCGTTCGGCGCCCCGCTGCCGGGCCTTCGCCGGACCCACCCCCCTGCTCGAGATCACCTCGATCCGGTCCGAGAGCGCGGCGACGTCGGGTTTGCGCGACTCAGGCGCGCTCTGCGCGGCGTCGTTGACGATGATGATGCGGCTGACGGCGGGGTCCTCGAGCAGCGGGGTAACCACGCGCGGCAGGCGGTGATCGCGGTTGTTGGTCGGGATCACGACGTCGATTCGAACAGCCATCTCAGTCAGCTCCCGCGGAAAGCTGCGACTAGGCGCCGCGGGCGATCGCGCTTGCCGTTGGGACGATCCACATGGCTGGGACCCTACAATCCCGCCGCGATGGGTCAAGCCCCCACCGATCGTCTCGTTGCGCCGGGGACGGAAACCCTCAGCCCCAGCCTCTTCAAGGAGCTCTCGCTTCACCTCGTCAAGCGCGAGATCGACGCCACCCATCGGATGACGGTGCTTGGCTGGGCCTGGCCGCTGGTGCGCCAGCTCGTCCAGCTCGCCGTCCTCGTCTTCATCTTCGGCTCGGTCCTCGATCTCGGCATCGACAACTTCCCCGTCTTCGTCTTCTCCGGCCTGATCGCCTGGACCTGGTTCGCCGCGGGATGCGGCGCCGCGACCGCCTCGCTGCTCGAGCAGCGGCACCTGCTCGTGCAGCCGCGCCTCCCCCCCGCCGTGCTGCCGATCGTCGCCATAGTCGTGCCGCTCGTCGACGTGCTGATGGCGCTGCCGGTCCTGGTCGTCCTACTGCAGGTCGAAGGCGGGATCCCGGCCACAGCGCTTCTGATCCCCGTCCTGGTCATCGCCCAGCTGCTCCTGATGAGCGGCATCGCCTGGCTCACCGCAGCCGGCGCGGTCTTCCTGCGCGATGTGCCGAACATCGTCGCCGTGGGGCTCAACGTGCTCTTCTACCTGACCCCGGTCTTCTACGGCCTGCACACGATCCCGCAGAAGTACGCCGGGCTGCTCAAGCTCAACCCGATGGCGACGATCGTCAGCAGCTACCGGGCGATCCTGCTTGGCCAGCCGCTGCCCGGCGCCTTTGCGATCTGCTTCTCGGTGGTGATCTCGCTGGCGCTGCTGGCGGTCGGCTACCTGACCTTCACCCGAGTCCAAAACCGCTTCGTCGACAGCCTCTGACGGTGACCGCTCTCGCCGCCAAGTTCGAGCAGGTCTGGAAGGCATATCCGCGCTGGCTCTCGGGCAGGCGCAGCGTCCGCTCGATCCTCAGTCCGCGTATGCGCGCGGCCGGGCTTCGCAGCGGCTCGCGCTGGGCGCTGCAGGACGTCTCCTTCGAGGTCCGCGACGGCGAAGCCGTCGGCCTGATCGGTGAAAACGGCGCCGGCAAGTCGACCCTGCTGCGACTCTCCTCCGGTCTCGGCCACCTGACCCGCGGCCGCATCCTCGTTGCCCGCGACGTCGCCTCGGTGCTCAGCCTCGGCGCCACCCTCAACCCGGACCTGACCGGGCGGGAGAACACCTTGACCACGACCCTGCTCTCGGGCGTGCGCAGTGCCGAGGCCGATCGGGTCGTCGCCGACTCGCTCGCCTTCGCCGAGCTCGAGGAGTTCGCCGACTCGCCGGTGCGCTCCTACAGCGACGGTATGAAGCTGCGCCTCTCCTTCGGCGTCGTCGCCCAGCTGCACCCTGGCCTGCTGCTGCTCGACGAGGTGATCGCGGTCGGCGACATGCGCTTCCGGGAGAAGTGCATGGCCCGGATCGAGGAGCTGCGCAGGTCGGGGACCAGCCTGCTCTTCGCCTCCCATGACCTCGACGAGGTCGCCAAGCAATGCGACCGGGCGCTCTGGCTGGAGGAAGGCAAGGTCAGGCGGGCGGGTGAGGCGGCGGAGGTCGTCGACGCCTACCGCGACGCGATGCACGCCGAGACCTTCGAGCGCACCCCCGAGCCGCTGGGACAGGGCGAAGGCGGTCTCGTCCTGCGCGAGAACCGCTTCGGCTCCCAGGAGGTGAAGATCGAGGGGGTGGAGGTGCGGGGATCGGCCAGCGAGGGCGTGGTCGAGCCCGACGGCACCCTGAGTGTGGACCTGCGGCTGCGGCGCGACGGCAGCTCGATCGAGAATCCCGTCGTCGGCGTCTCGATCTACCGCCTCGGCGACGACGTCAACTGCTGCGATGCGAGCACCGACGTCGACGACGTCTTGCTCGGCGAGCTCGCGGGCGAGCTGTCGATTCGGTTCCGCTGGGAGGGAGTCGAGCTGCTGCCGGGCGAGTACGTCATCGACGTCGGGGTCTACGAGGCCGGCTGGAGCTTTGCCTACGACTACCACTGGCACGCCTACCCGCTGAAGGTCGCGGGCTACGACGGCTCGAAGGCCGTCTTCAGACCGCAGAAGCGGCGCTGGACGATCGAGCGCCCTAGCCGTTGATCGCCCCGCGCCGCTCGCCGACGAGACCGGCGAACAGCTCCCGAGACGCGCCGCGGGCGATGGCGGCGCTGCGCTGGCGCTGCTCGGGCCGCAATCGCCCGCGCTCCTTCAGCAGCTCCCAGGCGAGGATCAGCAAGCCCCGGCCTAGGCCCCTGGCAACCATCCGCAGGCGCCTGCCCTCGCCGGCCTGCAGCACCAGCTTCGCCTCGTGGCGGCCGTATGCCTCGCCACGCAGGGTCTCGCCGTAGGCCGCAGCAGCCAAGCCACGGGCGTCGCGATGACCGACCACCCAGTCACCCGCCAGGGCATGGGCAAGCGCGGCCACCACTCCGGCCGGCGCGTCGCCGCTGCCGAGGAGACCCGGAAGAAGCTCGCGGCGGATCAGCAGGTAGGCCGGCGCCGGGCCTGCCAGCGCCAGGCCCGGCTCGGCCGAGTGGCGGTCGTGCAGGTAGAGCGGCTGCGCCGGCATGCCCGCCGGCACCGCGGCACCGAAGACCATGCCCACCCGCTCCCCCTCGAAGGCCGGCAGGGCGTCCTCGAGCCACTCCGGCGTCGGGCAGTCGCCAGATAGGGACAGGGCGATCAGCGGTCGTTCGCCAGCGACGGCAGCGGTGATCAACGCCGGCCATCGATGCCGGAGGTTGCCCTCGACCAGCCGCACGGCGGCGCCCATCTGGGCCAGCGCCTCGCGCTGGTCGGCGTCCCCGGGCGCGGTGGCGCCGAAGAGGATTTCGACCGCGGCGGGGTCGCCGCCCTGCTCCTCCCGATCGAGCCAACCGCCCTGCGCCGCGGCCCGCATGACGTCGTCGGGTTCGAGCGCGTCGGCGACCTGCTCGGCCAGCGAGCCCGCCCAGACGCCCTCGCGCGGGAGGACCCGGGCGACCTCCTCGCCACCGAGGGTGACGCGCACGACCGGGACGGCGACGCTCGGCGCCGGAAGCGGGGAGCGAGAGAGCAGCTCGAGGTCGAGGGTCTCCACCGCCCCGGGCTTGGCGTCCCAACCACCGGCAATCGCACCGTGCAGATAGGAGAGGCTCTGGGCCAGCTCGAAGCCGCGCACCCAGAGCTGGCGCAACCGGGCCCGCTCGGACAGCGCCAGCAGGGCGACGAAGCCCCGGCGCACCGCTGCCTGCTCCCAGAGACGATGGGCAAACCAGCGCAGCGGCGTGCGCGGGGTCCAGGCGGTGATCCGCGAGATCGGCAAGGTCGCGAGCGACTCTGGGAAGCGGGCGGCGATCAGCGCATCGCCGAAGCCCTCGCGCCGGGCATCGCGCAAGCGCTGGGCGGTCCCCAAGGTGAACTCGTGCGTCGCCGAGGCGCCGCGGTCGAAGGCGATCGGCACTCCGGCGCGCCGC
>DATMIH010000015.1:0-1639 GCA_035554595.1 Solirubrobacterales bacterium | reverse complement strand
AGGAGTCTGGGCCGTGTCTCAGTCCCAGTCTGGGTGATCGTCCTCTCAGACCACCTACCGATCGTCGCCTTGGTGAGCCGTTACCCCACCAACGAGCTAATCGGACGCAGGCCCCTCCCGAAGCGCCTTGCGGCTTTACTGATGCCGTGAAGGCATCACCACATGCGGTATTAGCCACCCTTTCGGGCAGTTATTCCCCACTTCGGGGCAGGTCACCCACGCGTTACTCAGCCGTCCGCCACTAACGATCAGAGCAAGCCCTGATCGTCCGTTCGACTTGCATGTCTCATGCACGCCGCCAGCGTTTATCCTGAGCCAGGATCAAACTCTCCGATAGAAACGCGCCATCTTGCGATGGCGACTTCGTTCCGAGGGTTCGACCACTCGCACATCCTTATCACGGATTTCCTGTCACTCTTCAGTTGTTAAGGTGCAGCGTCCAAGGCGAAACCGCCTGCGGCGCAGACCCCGAATGATGGGGCTTGGAGGCCGTGGTGTCAAACCGCCGGCCGATGGCCACCGGAGACCCGGCGACCCCTTCCGAGCGCACCCCGTGGGGTGGCACGAGGGCGAATGGTATGGGCGGGGTCGGCGTTCCGTCAAACGGCCCCCGGCGCCCTCAGATCGGGCTCGTCTCCACGAGCAGGATGAACGCCGCGCCACTCAGCCAGCAGAGCAGGGCGAGCTCCGCCGAGCCGCCGACCGCAAGCGGTCCGGTGAGCACGACGTAGAGCACCAGGCCGAGGACCAGGGCCGCCGCGGCCTTGGCGAGGCGGAGCAGGATCTCCCAGACGAGGTTGCTCATCGACTCAGACCGCTCGCCGGCCCTGGAGGGCCCGGATCAGGGTCACCTCGTCGGCATACTCGAGGTCGCCGCCGACCGGCAGGCCGCGCGCGATCCGGCTGACCAGTCCGACCGTCGACTCGAGCCGCTCCGCCAGGTACATCGCGGTCGCCTCCCCTTCGAGGGTCGGGTTGGTGGCGACGATGACCTCCTCGAACGGGGCGCCGTCCCGCTTCGCCTCGTCGGCGCGGGCGAGCAGCTCGCGGATCTTCAGCCGGTCCGGGCCGATGCCGTCGATCGGCGAGATCGCCCCGTGGAGGACGTGGTAGAGGCCCTTGAACTCGCCGGTGCGCTCGAGGGCGAGGACGTCGAGCGGCTCCTCGACGACGCAGAGCCGGGTCTGGTCGCGGGCGGGGTCCGTGCAGATCGCGCAGAGCGGCGCCTCGCTGATGTTGAAGCAGCGATCGCAGAAGACGACCTTGTCGCGGACGTCGATGAGCGCTGCCGCGAGGGCGCGCGCCTCGGCGTCGGGGGCGCGCAGCAGGTGATACGTCAGCCGCTGCGCGGTCTTCGGGCCGACCCCGGGCAGGCGCGCGAACGACTCGATGAGCCGCGCGACGGGTTCGATGAGAGGCGTTGCCACCGTGGGGCGGGCCCTACATCCCCGGGAGGCGCATCCCGCCGGTCACGGCTGCCATTTTCTGCTCGGCGAGCTCGCGCGAGGCTCGAAGGGCGTCGTTGGCGGCGGCGAGGACGAGGTCCTGGAGCATCTCGACGTCGGCCGGGTCGACCGCCGACGGGTCGATGGTGATGCTGACCAGCTCCTGCTTGCCGGTCGCCTGGGCGGTGACCACG
>DATMIH010000014.1:0-11351 GCA_035554595.1 Solirubrobacterales bacterium | reverse complement strand
CTACACCGCGGCCAGCATCGTCTCGAAGCTGATCGCGGTGGCGCTGCTGCCGCTCTACACGCGCTACCTCACGACCGGCGACTACGGCGCCGCCGAAGTGATGTTCGCCGCCGTCGTCTCGGCCAGCATCGTCGTCCGCCTTGGCCTGATCGAGGCGTTGCTGCGCTTCTACTACAAGGACGACGAGGACCCGGCCCGAGTCGTCTCCACTTCTTTTGCCGCCCTCTTCTGGTTCGCCACGATCGCGGCCCTGGTGGCGCTTCCCTTCGCTGGGCCGATCTCCGACGCACTGCTCGCCGAATCCGCCCCCGACCTGGCGCGGATCTCGATCGCCGGCCTCTGGGTGCTGACGCTCAACGAGTACCTGCTCACCCTCTTCCGCCTCGAGGAGCGCGCGCGCGCCTTCTTCGTCACCACGATCATCAACGTGCTGGCCGCGATCGCCCTCACGGTGATTCTCGTCGTCGGCATGGAAGAGGGTGCCCGCGGTCTCTTGATCGGCAGCTACGCCAGCGGCGCCGCCGTCGTGCTGGCGCTGATCTTCGTCCACCGGCGCCGCCTCTCGCTGCGCTTCGAGCGACCGCTGCTGCGGCGCCTGATGCGCTTCGGCCTGCCGACGATGCCGGCCGAGCTCTCACTCTATGGGCTCAACTTCGTCGACCGGATCATCATCGTCCACGCCGCCGGCCTGCCCGAGGCCGGCCTCTACTCGATCGCGGTCAAGTTCGCCCAGGGTGTCAACGTCCTCGTCCGCGGCTTCCAGCTCGCCTGGCCGCCGCTCGCCTACTCGATCCGCGACGACGACGAGGCGCGGCGCGTCTACGCCACCGTGGTCACCCTCTTCGTCGCCGGCTGCGCCTTCGTCGTCACCGGCATGTGGCTGCTCTCGCGCTGGCTGGTTCGCGCCCTCGCCGCGCCTGAATTCTTCGGCTCCTACAAGGCGATCGGCCTGCTCGCCACCGCCGCCACCCTCTACGCGCTCTACATGGTGCTCGTCGTCATCCTCGGTCGCACCGGGCGGACCGAGTTCAACTTCCCCGCCACGCTCGCCGCCCTCGTTGCCAACATCGCCCTCAACCTCGCCCTAGTGCCGCCGCTGGGGATCGTCGGCGCCGGCATCGCCCTCGTCGCCTCCTACATCGTCGTGCTGGCGCTGATGTACGTCTTCACCCAGCGCCTCTTCCCGGTCCCCTACGAATGGGGCCGCCTTCTGCGGGTGCTCACCGTGTCAGCGGGGCTGGTCGGCCTCGGCGAGCTGCTGCTCCCAACCGAGGGTTTCGTCGGCCTCGCCCTGCGCCTCCTCTTCGCCCTCGCCTACCCGTTCGCCCTCCTGGCCACCGGCTTCTTCACCCGAGCCGAGCGTCGCTGGCTGGCTCGTCTACGCCACCCATCAGAGGTTCTCGCCGGCCTGCAGGCCCTGCGCCCGGCTGCGCCCGGCGTCGACGGCTCAGTGCCCGAGACCTACGAGGCCGAGCTGCGCGACGAGGACGCTCACCTCTAAATCAGCGGCGGGCGTTGTCGGCGATGCTCGCTCCGCGCCGGGGAAACAGCGATTGGCGGGCATGCGCCCAGTAGACCCGCGCCGGTTGTTTGGGCATTGCCGTTGCGGCGATTGCCCGCACCGCGTAGGACCAGGCCGTGAGTAGTCGCACCGCCAGCGCGGCACCGCCCCCGTGGTGCTTGCGCATATAGAGGTCCCGGTTACGGTGGAATTCGACGATACGGGGGAGGCCCTTGCCGAGGTCGGTGGAGAGCTGGTCGTGGTGGATCGCCTCGGCGGCCGGGACGAAGAGGCTGTGCCAGCCTGCCTCGGCGAGGCGCTTGGCGAAGTCGCACTCGTCGTAGTAGACGAAGAACTCCGGGTCCATGAAGTCGACCTCGGCGGCCGCCTCGCGGCGGACCAGCAGGGCGCTCGACTGGCCCCAGTCGACCCGGCGGGTTGAGTCGCCCTTGCTCTGCACGGTTAGCCAGCGGTGCAGGAAGAGGGCGCCGGCCAAGGCCGTGCCAATGCCGGGGAAGCGCCAGGCGCAGGGGACCGGCTCGCCCTTGGAGTTGAGCAACTGCGCCGTTGCCACGGCCGCCTTCGGATCCGCCTCGAGAGCTTCCACAAGCGCCCCGGCGGCTCCGGCTCGCAGCTCGGAGTCCTCGTTGAGGAGCAGGCAATACTTGCCCCTCGCTTCGTGCATCAGGGTCGAGTCGTTCTCCCCCTTGCCCGTGCGCTTCTTGCGCTCGATCAGCCGGATCTCGCCTCCTCGCGCGCGCACCGCCTCGGCCGAGCCGTCCGTGGAGGCATTGTCCAAGACCAGGACCTCCCGCTCCATCCCTTCAGGGTGCGTGCGCTCGATCGCCTCGAGGCAGGCCAGCAGATAATCGCGGCCGTTCGTGTTCACAACGCAGTAGGAGAGCGTGGGCGCCACCGCGGTCACGATAATCGCCGTTCCCGGTGACGACCGGGCACCTGCCATGAAAGTCCAGCTAGTCGACCCCTCGGCCTTCACGCCGCCCTACGACCGCGCCCTTGCCGCTGCGCTGGCTCGCCGCGTCGCCGAGGTCGAGTTGCTGACCAGCCGTTTCCTCTACGGGCCCGTGCCTGAGCCAGACGGTTACCGGGTGCGCGAGTGCTTCTACCGGCGCAGCGCTCAGCGTGGCCTCGAGGCTCCGGCGCGCCGGTTCCTCAAGGCGGCCGAGCACCTCGACGACATGCGGCGCCTGCGCCGCGAGCTCAGGGCCGACGTCGTCCATTACCAGTGGCTGACCATGCCGGCGCTCGATGCCTACCTGCTGCCGGCGGTGCGGCCGCGACTGCTCACCGCCCATTACATCCTCCCGCCCGATCCCAGCCGTCGCCAGGTGGATACCGCCAGACGCCTCTTTACCCGCATGGACACTGTCATCGCCCATTCCGAGCACGGTGCCGCGCGGCTGCGCGAGGAGGTCGGCCTCGACCCGGCCCGCGTCCGCGTCATCCCCCACGGTGCCTTCGACTACCTCACCCGGCTGCCCGAGGAGAAGCCGTTGCCGGCCGAGCTCGAGGGCGCCGAGGGCCCGGTGATCCTCTTCTTCGGCCTGCTGCGTCCCTACAAGGGGATCGAGAACCTGCTCCGGGCCTTCCGCCAGGTCGAGGACGCCGAGCTCTGGATCGTCGGCAACCCGCGCATGGACGTCGGGCCGCTGCGCTCGGCTGCGCGCGCGGCCTCTGGTCGCGTCCGTTTCGTCACCCGCTTCATCGACGATGCTGAGATCCCGGCGATCTTCCGCCGCGCTGATCTCGTCGCCCTGCCCTACCGCGACGCTGAGCACTCCGGCGTCCTCTACACCGGCCTCGCCTTCGGCAAGCCGATGGTGCTCAGCGCGGTCGGCGGCTTCCCTGAGGTCGCGGCAACGGGCGCGGCCTGTCTCGTTCCCGCTGGCGACGCCTCGGCGCTTGCCTCGGCACTGAGTGAGCTGACCGCCGACACGGCTGCCCGTGAGCGCCTCGCCACCGCCGCCCGCAAGGCCGCGGCGGGCCCCTACTCCTGGGATGCGGTCGCCGACCAGACCCTCGCGCTGTACGACGAGCTGGTCCGAGCCCGATAATCCCCCGATGCTCGCCGCGATCTTCTGGGTTTCTGCCGCTCTGATCGTCTACACGCACCTCGGCTACCCGCTCGTGCTGCGACTGCTCGTCGCCTTGCGCAAGCAGCGGAAGCCCCCCGCCGAGCCCGGCGACCTGCCGCGCGTCTCACTGATCGTCGCTGCCTACGACGAGGAGGAGGTGATCGAGGCGAAGGTCGCCAACGTCCTCGCCCTTGACTACCCGCGCGAGTCACTCGAGCTGATCGTCGCCTCCGATGGCTCCTACGACGCCACGGTCGAGCGCGCCCGCGCTGCCGGCGCCGAGCTCGTCCTCGAGCTGCCCCGCGGCGGCAAGCTGGCGGCGCAGAACGCGGCGGCCGAGCAGGCTTCCGGTCAGATCCTCGCCTTCTCTGACGCCAACAGCGAGTGGAGCCCCGACGCTCTGCGCAAGCTCGTCGCCCCCTTTGCCGACCCGAAGGTCGCCTACGCCTGTGGCCAGGTCCGCTTCCTCGACGCCGACGGCGACAACCTCGAGGGTGCCTACTGGCGCTATGAGATGGCGGTGCGCGAGATGGAGTCCGAGCTTGCCGGGATCACCGCCGGCAACGGCGCGATCTACGCGGTGCGCGCCGAGGACTACCTGCCGCTCGACCCCTCGGGCAGCCACGACCTCTCCTTCCCCTTCGCCCTCGCCAAGCGCGGCAAGCGCTCCCTTTACGTGCCGACTGCCCGCGCGGAGGAGAAGATGGTGCCGACAATGGAAGGGGAGTTCGCCCGCAAACGGCGGATGATGGTCGGCATCTGGGACATCGTCGTCGGCGAGGGGATGATCTCGCCGCGCGGTTACTCGACCCTCTACGCCTTCGAGCTCTTCTCACACCGCCTGCTGCGCTACTTCACCCCGTTCCTGCACTTCCTCGCCTTCTTCGCCAACCTCGCCCTGCTCGGCAGCGGCACGATCTACGTCGTCACCTACGGCATCCAGGTCGCCGTGATCGCCGCGGCTCTTTTCGGCGGCAGCTTCCCGGTCGGCCCCTTGCGGGTCGCGCGCTACTACGCGATGACGACCCTCTCGATCGCCGCCGGGCTCTGGGACCGCTTCCGCCATGGTGCCCCCGGTACCTGGGAGAAGGCACCGGGCACGCGATGACGCATCGTGACCGGCGCATATCGGCGTCCTCGGTCGCTCGCGTGCAAGAGCACGCCACGCTCCCTGCGTCCTTGATCTGCTTGGTCACGATGCGTCATCGGTAACTGGAATGCCCAGAATTTTGGATATAGCCATCGCGCTGGTCGCTCTCATCGTTTTGTCGCCCGTGTTGCTGGTGGCTGCAGTTGCGATCAAGTTGGGCAGTCGCGGGCCAGTCCTATACCGCCAACGCAGGGTCGGTCTCGGTGGTGAGGAGTTCGAGATGCTGAAGCTGCGCACGATGGTTGCCGGCTCCGATCCGGTCGGAGTCGGCACGATCGTTACCCGCGATGACCCGCGGGTCACCCCCGCCGGCCGTGTCCTGCGCCGCACCTCGCTTGACGAGATCCCCAACCTGGTCAACGTCCTGCGCGGCGAGCTGGCGATCGTCGGCCCGCGTCCGACGATCCCCGCCCAGGTCGTCGACTACACGCCGCGCCAGCACCGCCGCCACGAGGTCCGCCCCGGCATCACCGGCTGGGCCCAGGTCCAGGGCCGCGCCGGCATCCCCTGGGAGCAGCGGATCGAGCTCGACGTCGAGTACGTCGAGCGCCGCAGCGCCGCCCTCGACGCGCGAATCCTGCTGAAAACGCTCTGGCTGCTGGTCACAGGTCACGGCCTTGCCCCGGACTAGGCTTTCGCGACGATGAGCGACCGACCTGATGTCTCCCTTCGTCCCTTCGAGCCCGGCGACGCAGCCGCCGTGCACCGCTGGTTCAACAACCCGGCGGCGACCGCCTCGCTGATGGAGCAGCGCGACTCGTTCTCGCCCGCCGAAGCCGAGGCCTGGGTGGGCCGGGCGATGGACGACTCGGGCGAGGATCGCAAGTACGCGGTTGAGGTCGAGGGCTACGACGAGCCGGTCGGCTTCACCGCCCTCTATGGGCTCTTCCGCCAGACGGCGCCGGAGCTCGGCGCCTTGATCGGCGACGACGTGCGCGGCAAGGGGGTCGGCCGCCGCGCCGAGGCGCTTACCTTGGCCAAGGCCTTCGACGAGTTCGGCGCCCACCGCGTCTACGGGCGGATCCCCGCCCGCAACGAGGTGGCGAAGAAGACGGTCGCCGGGCTCGGCTGGAAGCACGAGGGCACGATGCGCGCCCACCTGCGCCGCGAGGGAGCGCCTGCCGACGATTGTGAGGTCTGGGGCGTCCTGCCCGACGAGTTCCGCGCCGCGGCCGCCGACCTGCTCTCGTGAGCGCTACCGCGGAGTTGATCGAGGACGGCGGTGCCTCGGCGGCAGGTGAAGAGTTCTTCCGCTCGCCCCAGTTCCTCGAGGCCGAAGGCGTTACCCACACGCTGCGAATCACGAGCGATGAGCGCGAGCTCCTCGCTCCGCTGATCGTGCGCAAGATCGGCGCCGGCCCCGAGCGCGACGCAATCTCCCCCTATGGATATCCGGGGCTAGTCGAGAGGAGCCGGGGGGGTGTCCGACGGAGCCTCCCCGCTGTTGCTCCGGCGGACACCCCCCCGGCTCCCCCTGCCTTGGACCCGGAATCCATCGACTCCTCTGCCACCGGCTTGGTCACGATCTTCCTCCGCCACACGCTCGGCTACCCGCCCCTCGCCGGCTCCAGCGAGCGCAACGTGGTCCAGATCGCTGACCCGGCCCTGCCAGCGAAGAGCCGCGGCAGTGATCGCAACCAGATCAACAAGAACCTGCGTAACGGCTACGAGCTGAGCCTCACTCCCGGCCCCGAGACGAGTGCCGCCCAGCGCACCGGGTTTCTCGCCGCCTACGAGCAGACAATGCGCCGCACCGGCGCCGCCCAGCGCTACTTCTTCGGCGCGCCCTACTTCGATCGCATCCTCGAGTCCCCACGCACCTGGCTGGCTCTCGCCCACGCCCCCGACGGCACGGTCGCCGCCGCCTCGATTGCCGCCGCTAGCGACGGCTACCTCCACTACTACCTCAGCGGCAGCGGCGACTCGCACCTGCGCGACTCGCCGATGAAGAACATCGTCGCCTCGCTGGTCGAGCTTGCCGCCGAACTCGGTGAGCCGCTCAACCTTGGCGGCGGCATCACTCGCGGCGACCGCCTTGAGGAGTTCAAGCGCGGCTTCGCCAATCGCGAGCTGCCGTGGCACAGCTCCGAACTCGTCACCGATCTGGCGAGCTATGCCCGGCTCTCGGCCGGACGCGAGGCGGGAGGCTTCTTTCCGGCCTACCGCGCCTAGCCGACGGTCGGTTCGACCGGCGTCGGACCGGTGAAGGGGAAGCCTTCGACCGGCTCGCGACCGTTGCCCCAGGTCTGCTTGCCGAAGTCGCGGATCGCGTCGAGCGTGATCGCGCCCTTGTATTCGTTGCAGCCGAGCAGATTGCGCCAGGTCGTCGCGGCGACTTCGTAGGGCATGTTGGTGTTCGGGAAGAGCAGTGTTGCCCCGTACATCGATTCGTAGAGCCCGACCAGTTCCAGCTGCGCGCTTTCGGAGAGGTCCGGCGAGTACTGGATCTCAAGCCGCCCGTGCTCCATCGAGTGGACCATGTCGATTTCCTGCGGCATTTCCTTGTAGGCGCCATCGGCCTGCTGGAAGGGCGGTTCGACGTGGTTGCCGGAAGTCGGCGGGTTGGTTTTGTATTCGGGTGTCGGCGCCGTCGGCGGGATGTGTTCGTGACCCTCTTCGGGCAGGTGGAGGCGCAGGTCGCAGCCGGCCTTTTTCGCCGCCTCTTTGAGGTTGGTGACTTTCACCGCGGCCACCGTGGTGCCGCTGCGCGTGTCCGGCTGCACGCCGTTGGTCGAGCCCGACTGCTGATCGATGTGGGCGTTGCCGCTGTCGTTCTTGTTGGCGGCGGAGAGGATCGCCGCGACGATCCCGGCCAAGACGATCAGCCCGACCACGCCCGCGGCGCCGTAGCCGAGCATTAGTCGGCGTTTCGCGGAGCCGGCCTGCTTCTGCTCGCGTTCCTGGCGAGCTTGGCGGAGCCGCTCCCTCTCTTCCTCCCTGCGATTGGCCATGCGGCGACCAGTTTACTCAGAGTGACTTGGCCAAGTCGCCGCTGTCGTTGCGGCCGCGCTCCCAGGGCCGGGCTGCCTGCAGCGAGCCGAGTACGGCCCGCGTCGCCGGCGCCCGGTTGAGCGCATAGAAGTGGATGCCGGGCGCGTCCGCCAGCAGCAACTCAGAGCACTGCTGGGCCGCGTAGGCGACGCCGAGCTCGAACTCGGCCTGCTCGTCGCCGCCTGCGGCGGCGAAGGCCGCTTCGAGCCGCGGCGGGATCGAGGCATCGCAGAGACTGCAGATGCGCTTGGTCTGCGCGAAGCTCGCCACCGGGATCACCCCGGCGATGATCGGCACCTCGATCCCGCTCGCCCGCGCCGCGGCGACGAAGTCGAAGTAGACCTGGTTGTCGAAGAAGAGCTGGGTGATCAGGAAGGAGGCGCCGGCCTCGACCTTGGTCTTCAGGTAGGCGAGGTCGGTCTCCAGGTCGGGCGCCTCGGGATGGACCTCCGGAAAGCAGGCGCCGCCGACCGTGAACGACCAGCGCGAGCCGATGAAGGCGGTCAGCTCGGCGGCGCTGCCCAGTCCGCCCTCGGGCTGGACGAAGTCCTCCTGGCCGCGCGGCGGGTCGCCGCGCAGGGCGAAGACGTTCTCGATCCCGGCCGTCTCGATCTGGTCCAGTGTCTGCGCCAGCCCCTCGGAAGTCTCGCCGACGCAGCTCAAGTGAGCCATCGTCTCGTAGCCGAGCTCGTCCTTCAGCTCGCGGGTGATCTCGACCGTGCCGTCGCGGGTCGAGCCGCCGGCGCCATAGGTGACCGAGACGAAGTCGGGCTCGAGCTCGCGCAGCGAGTGCGCTGTCGCCAGCAGCCCTTCGCGCCCCTCCTCGGTCTTGGGCGGGAAGAACTCGACCGAGAAGGTCGGCGCTTTGGCCGCGATGATCTCGTCTACACGCATCGGCAGAGCGTAGCCGCCTCCGGCTCAGGCGGACGCGCCGAGCCGCGACCCGGTTCTGGAAATAGGCCTGGATGCCTCAAGCCGCTTGCGCTTGGCCGTCAGCACTACGTTGCGCCGCGCCCTCCTCCGGGACGCCTCGAGGGCCTTCGCTCATCCCAACAGGACCGTATAACGCGTCGCCGGACGGGCCTAATTCCCGGAGTTTGCGGGAACGTATTCGTTGCCCCCCTAGCGGCCCGCTGAGGAGCGCGCTAATTTGAAATTGCGACTGGGAGAGACGGTGTTCCGCGGAAGCCCACCGGATACCGCCTCGAAGGTGGCGCAACGAGCTTCAGTGTGCGAAGGCTACGCGCACGGCAGGCAACCGAGCGCCCCCGCCAGTCGCATTTTTGGTGCGTTGGCTGAGTTGGGTGGGTCTGTCTGAAGGGATGCCTAGTTTGGGTTCTGGTCAATCGAGCTCCTGCCCTCGTTTGACCGGCGTGCCGGGACGTAGTGCCTGGGAGCTGGGCGTTGTTGCGAGACCCGGAAGGCCGCAATGACTAGCCCGCCCGCTCCCCATACCTCTATGGGAGGATCCCGGCGATGAGTGATGAGCTTCGTTACGAGCGCGTGGGCGCCGCTGCGGTGATGACGATCGACCGGCCCGAGCGGCGTAACGCGGTCGACGGGGCCACCGCCGAGGGGTTCCGCGAGGGGTTGAAGGAGTTCGAGGCGGACGAGGGAGCGCGGGTGCTGGTCCTAACCGGCGCCGGTGGCCAGGCCTTCTGCGCCGGCGCTGACCTGAAGGCGATGGACCTCGAAGTCGACCATCCCGATGGGCCGATGGGGCCGACGCGGCTGACTCCCGCCAAGCCGGCGATTGCCGCGGTCGACGGTTGGTGCCTCGCGGGTGGGGTGGAGCTGGCGCTCTGGTGCGACATGCGGATCGCCACCCCGCAATCGACCTTCGGCCTCTTCGAGCGTCGCTGGGGCGTGCCCTTGGTCGACGGCGGCACCCAGCGCCTTCCCCGCGCGCTCGGCATGGGGCGGGCGCTGGAGCTGATTCTCACCGGCCGCCCGGTCGAGGCCGAGGAGGCTCACCGCATCGGCCTGGTCAATGAGCTGGTCGAGACCGGCAAGCACCTCGAGCGAGCCCTCGAGCTGGCCGAGCGGATAGCAGCCTTTCCGCAGGAGACGATGCTGGCCGACCGCCGTGCCGCGATCGAGGGCTTCGGCCTGCCGCTTGCCGAGGGGATCGCGCTCGAGCACCGGCTCGGCCGCGAGACTCTCCACGTCGCCGTCGAAGGAGCCCAGCGCTTCGCCGGCGGTGAAGGCCGCCACGGTCAGGGTGTGTAAGCCGCCCCCGGACGCGGGAGCAGAGGAGGCGGCACTTTATGTGTGCTCTCGCGCCACGCGGCGCATCTCGTCTTCGGCCGCTTCCGGGCCGATGTAGGGCATCAAGACAGCGAAGACGAGGTCGGGGAGGATGCGGGTCAGCTCCGGTCCCCGCCCGGCGCGGATCTCGTCGAAGATCATTGATGCCGCGCCGCCGATCGCGAAACGGGCGGTGTCGGCGGGAAGTTCCTCGCCCTGATTTGCGTACTGGCGACCCTCTTCGAGAAACGGAGTGAAGCGCGCCAGGGCCGAGCGGTAGCGGGCGCGGGCGTCGTCGCCCGCGGCGGTCACCTCGACCATCGAGAGACGAGCGATACCGGCCTCGATAGAGAGCAGTCCGACCAGGGCGCCGAGCGCGGCGGAGACCCGCTCCGGCCACGGCCGCCCTGCAGCCGCCTCGAAGGCGCTGCTCATGTGGGCGAGGAGGACGTCGAAGACCGCTTCATAGGCCTCGAGAAAGCAGCTCTCCTTGTCGCCGAACAACTGCTCAAAGGTCTGCTCGGAGACCCCTGCCACCTCGATCACGTCCCTGACGGTGGTCGCTTCATAGCCTTTTGCCGCCGCGACGCGCAGCATTGCCTCCAAAAGACGCTCTCTTTCGGACCGCACCAGGTAGGCGCGCGGCAGGCTTTGCGTACCGCCCTGTGTTTTTTCGGCGCTAGAAGTTGAGGACGGATCCATGGGTTCAGAGTAGGGCAGTGTTCTCAGACTGTCCAACCCCGATCCCGCCACTGGCGTGGCTCAGTCGGCCAGGGCCCTCGCGGCCTTCATCTCGGCGCCGGCCACCTCGGCTCCGAAGTAAGGCAGCACCGCGAAGTACATGAAGTCGGGCAGCAACTGGCGGAAGCCGTCGCCGTCCCCGGTTGCCAGCTTGGCGTGGACAACCGCGTGCATGCCGGCGACGATCCCCTCGGCCGCGATCGGCGGCGGCATCTCGGTGCCGGTGGAGGCGTGGCGTGCCGAATCGATGAAATTGGTGACCTGTTTCATCGCTTCGGAGCGGATTTGCAGGGCTTCGGGACCGGCCGCGTGGACCTCGACGATCAGCGCGCGGCCGATCGCGGGGTCCGCATCGAGCGCATCGAGGAGCGCGCCGATGCCCGCCCGCAGCTTGGCCCGCCAGCCCTCCTCCGGCTCTGCGGCCGCGCTGACGATGGCTTCGAACTTGGCCACCCCGTAGGCGAGCGCCTCGAGATAGCAAGCGTCCTTGTCAGCGAACTCGTCGTAGAAAGCCTGCCTGTAGAGCCCGGTTTGATCCAGCACCATACGCACGGACGCGGAGTCGTAGCCGGCGTTGCCGACTGCCTCGAGCATGCCCTCGAGAATGCGCTGACGCTTCGGGGAA
>DATMIH010000013.1:0-4226 GCA_035554595.1 Solirubrobacterales bacterium | reverse complement strand
ACGCGAGCTGGGTTCAGAACGTCGTGAGACAGTTCGGTCCCTATCTGCTGTGGGCGTTGGAGAGTTGAGAGGAGTCATCCCTAGTACGAGAGGACCGGGATGAACGTGCCGCTGGTGTATCTGTTGTCCTGCCAAGGGCATTGCAGGTTAGCTACGCACGGAACGGATAACCGCTGAAGGCATCTAAGCGGGAAGCCGTCCTCAAGATGAGCTCTCCCATCCCTTTAAGGGAGTAAGACCCCTGGTAGACCACCAGGTTGATAGGCCGGCGGTGCAAGCGCAGTGATGTGCTCAGCCGACCGGTACTAATGGGTCGAGGGCTTGACGGATGTTTATTACTTACCTTGCGGTCTTGTGCGGTTTTCAAGCTCCACCGGGGCGGTTGTCTCGCAAAATTCCGGTGGTGCATAGCGAAAGGGAAACACCTCTTCCCATTCCGAACAGAGCAGTTAAGCCTTTCAGCGCCGATGGTACTTGGGGGGCAACCCCCTGGGAGAGTAGGTCGCCGCCGGTTCTTCTTTAAGCAGTCCGCGACAGAGTGAGTCGCGGGCTGCGGCGTACGATTAGCGGCGCGCTGCGCCGCCGTCGTGCGGCTTGCGTAGCTCTGCTACGCCGCGCCGCCCGCCAGCGGCGAATCGCTTGCTACTCGTACGCCTCGCTTCCGCGTCTAACTCTGTCGCGGACTGCGGTGATTCATTAGAAACTGCCTTAGGCGGTGGTCATAGAGGTGGGGGTTGAGGTTCCAGCTTTCGGTGTGACCGACGGTTGGGACGCGGTAGTAGGTGACCCAACGGGGGAGCTCGGCGGCGAACTTGTCGCTGGTGGAGATCGGGACCAGTTCATCCTCGGTGCTGTGGAAGAGCAAGATTGGTCGGTGGAAGTCTTCTGGGTGCTCGAGGGCGTCGAGGCTGTCCCAGTCGGGGTTCACCCGGGCGTCGATCATCCACTCAACCGGCGAGCCGAGGAAGCCAGGTAGGCCGATCTGTTCGGAATTGAATTCGATCAGCGAGCGCCAGTCGAGCACCGGGGCGTCAAGGATGAGCGCTGAGACGTCGCGAGAGAGCCGCGATCGCTGCATGAACTGAGTGACCAGCTCCCCGCCCATCGAGTAGCCGAAGAGAACGACGCGCTGGGCGCCGTGGGCGAGCGCGTAGTGCACCGCGGTCTGCAGGTCGATCCACTCGGTTTCGCCCAGGTGGTACAGGCCGTCGGGGCTCTCCGGCGCGCCGAGATCGTTGCGATAGGAGATCAGCAGCGAGGCGAGGCCGGCCTGGCGCAGCGTGGGGACGATCCGCAGGTCGTTCTGGCGGTCGTCGTTGTGGCCGTGCACGACGATGGCCCAGGTGCGACGCCCAGCGGTAGGGCTTTTAGCTGCGGCCGGAACTAGCCAGGCTGGCATTGGACCGAGTGGATCCGGCACGCCGACGGAGCGAAAGGGAAGGCCGAGGGCCTGTGCTGGGTCGCCGGTGTAGACGTGGCTGTCGAGCCCGACGTGGATGCCGGGCACGAGGTAGCCACGCACGTCGCTGAGTCGTCGCGTGACCGTGCCGTCGCCTTCCGAGAGGACCGGGCCCACGATCGCGTGGCCGGTCTGCCAATCGAGTCCGTAAACGCCCGGCTGTTCGCTGTTGTGTCCGCTAGAGAGAGTGATGTCGCCCGGTTCCACATTTTCGACCTTGACTTCTTGCGGCCAGTCCTGGTGGTTAGGGACGAGTACAACCGAGGAGAAGTTCCAGGTGACTACTACCGCGACAGCCAGGGCGATGAGCAGCGCGAGCACTCCGCCGGCGATCCACCAGCGACGCCGGCGATGTCGTGGTGCAGCCTCGTTTCTCTCCGTCAGCTCGGCCGTGGCGCTCTCCATCGGCGCAAGAGTATTGCGCCGATGGGTGCCTGGCTACGAACGAGCGAGAAGATCGGCCGTTTCGCGCCCCGTCCCGGCTTGGGAGGGGTGCGGGCGGCGGCGCGACTCGCAGGCGGGAGCGGGCCGTGCGGCAGGCTCGAGCCCGTACTCGCCGAGAGTCGCGAAATCGATCAGGAGATCGATAGCGTCGACGAGGCGTTCACTGAGATTTGTCTTCGAATCGAACATAGGTTCGACTCTAGGGGTGCTTCCGGACGGCAGACTGTTTCTGCACGGGCTTTTGCAGCTTGAGTCGATCATTTGGCTTGGGAGCTGGCTTTGCGGCCGGATCGAAGCCAAGCACGAGGGCCGCTGTCTGGACCGGTTTCTCGACGTCTGGCGAGTGCCCGGCCCCGCTTATGAGCTTGGTCTCGGTTCCCGGGACGGTCGCCCGGTATTCGGCCAGCCGCTTGGCCGGTTCGTCGATGATTTGCTCTTCTGCGCCCATGATCACCATGAGTGGCTTACCCGTTTCCGCCATGCGCTGATCAAGCGACTCTTCCTTGGTGTAGTCGTCGAAGGCGGTGGGGGAGTCGTCATAGGCGCTGAAGGTCATCCGATCAACGTCTTCGACGAAAACGTCTGGGACCTTGAAGCCGGGTGCGAAGGCGACCTCGAGCCCCTTGCGTACGGCGAAATCTGGCTTGATTCGCCAGAACGCCTCACCAATCACCGGGGCAAAGCCAAGCTTGGCGACGAGGCCGAGGTCGCCCTCTTCGTGGGTCGGCGGCGTGTCGACGATCACGACTCGGTTGACCAGGGCCGGCGACTGCTGCGCAAGCGCGACGGCGACGGCGCCGCCGAGCGAGTGCCCGACCACCTCGGCATTGCTCACGCCCAACTTGGCCAGCGCCTGCGCGACGAGATCAGCCTGGTTAGACACGGAGTAGCCCGACCGGGGCTTTTCCGAGCCGCCGTGGCCGAGCAGGTCGATCCCGACCACTCGGTGCTGGCGGGCAAGCGCAGGGATCATTTTGTTCCAGTAGTTGATCGCGCAGGTAAAGCAGTGGATGAGCACGATTGGGCTACCACTGCGCGGCCCTTCTTCGACCACCTCAAGGTCGCCGCCGGTGAGGTCGAGGATCTTGCCACCCGGTTCCGTCACCCCGGCCGCCTTGGTTTCGTGGTCGACACTGAGGGCGTTGAGGCCGAGCAGGACGATCAGCACCACCACGACGCCGATCAGGATTTTCCAGCCTCTCCGCATGGCGCGTTACCCTAGCCGGAGAATGATCGCCGAGCGCGAAGAGTCCTAGCAATGGAGAAATTCATCATCCAGGGCGGGGTACCGCTCTCCGGCGAAGTCACGGTCGCTGGCAACAAGAACGCGGCGCTGCCGATCCTCGCCGCCTGCCTGCTTACCGAGGAGGAGCTGCTGCTGCACCGGGTGCCGCGCATCCGCGACACCGAAGCGCAGCTTGCCCTACTCGAGCAGCTCGGCGTCGAGGTTGCGTGGGTCGCCGACAACAGCGTGCGGCTCTGCGCTAAGGGCGTCACCGACGTTTCCGTCGACGAGGAGCTCTCAAAACAGATCCGCGCCTCGTTCCTCTTGGCCGGGCCGCTGCTAGCCCGCTTCGGCGAGGCGAAAATGCCGCCGCCCGGCGGCGATTTTATTGGCCGCCGCCGACTCGATGCTCACCTCGACGCTTTCAAAGACCTCGGCGCCCGGGTCGATGGCGATCGCTGGATCGAGCTCAGCGCCCCCGCCGAGGGCCTCTGCGCCTGCCGGATCTTCATGGACGAGCCCTCGGTGATGGGCACTGAGAACGCGTTGATGGCGGCGGCCCTGACCACCGGCCCGACGACGATCTCCAATGCCGCCAGCGAGCCCCACGTACAGGACCTGGCGCGGCTGCTCTGCGCGATGGGCGCCCAGGTCGACGGGATCGGCTCCAACGTGATGACCGTGCACGGTCGCGACCGCCTGGCGGGGGCCGAGCACACGATCTCCGCCGATCACATCGAGGTCGGCAGCTTCATGGCGCTTGCCGCCGCGACCGGTGGCGATCTGCGCATCCGCGACGTCGAGCCGCTCGATCTGCTGATGGTGCGGCGCCAGTTCCGCCGCCTCGGCCTGCACTCGGAGATGGACGGCCGAGACATGCTCGTTCCCCCCGGCCAGAAGCTGCGGATCCAGTCCGACCTTGGCGATGCGATCCCCAAGATCGAGGACGGCCCCTGGCCCGCCTTCCCGGCTGATCTCACCTCGATCGCGCTTGCCTTGGCCACTCAGGCCGACGGCGAGATCCTGATCTTCGAGAAGATGTTCGAGAACCGCCTCTTCTTCGTCGACAAGCTTGTCGCCATGGGCGCTCGGATCACG
>DATMIH010000012.1:0-4868 GCA_035554595.1 Solirubrobacterales bacterium | reverse complement strand
GCCCTGGACGAAGAGGCGGCCGCGCTGGGCGCCGTAGGCGAAGGACTTGCCGACCGAGCCGTTGACCCGCTGGCCCTTGGCGCCCTTGCCCTTGAGCACGGCGATCGAGCCGCCCAGCATCGTCTTGCCGACGCCGTCCTGGGCGCCGCCCTCGATCCGGATCGCGACGCCGTAGGAGTTGAAGGCGCCGAGCCCCTGCCCGGCGACCGAGCCGCCGTTGAACTCGAGGCTGGCGAGCACGTCGTCATTGGACTCGGGCCCGTCTTCGAAGATGCGCGAGCGGGCGATTGCCCCGGAGAGCTCGGAGCCGAGCACACGGTCGTTGGCGTCGGTGGCGCGGGGGAACTCGTTGTGGATCGTGCGGCCGGGGCAGATGTCACCGGCGAGACCGGCGATCTGGGTCGAGGCCTGCTTGGCCTCCATCCGGATCGGCCGGGCGACGACCATGCCGGCCTCGGCGCGCTGATCTTCGCTCTCGGCCACCGGCAGGTCGATCGGCTCGAGGTCGAGGAACTCCTCCAGCGGCGTGATCAGCGGCGCCAGGTCGACCGTGTCGTGGTGGGCGACCTGCTCGAGCAGGTCGTAGCGGCCGACCAGGTCCTGGGCGCGCTCATAGCCGAGCGAGGCGACGACCTGCTTGACCTCCTCGCCCATCGCCTTGAAGAAGCGGGCGCAGCTCTCGGCGGCGCTGTCGATCTCCTGCGGCGTGAACTTCTTCAGGCCGTGCTCCTGGGCCTGCTCGACGGTCTCGATCTGGGTCGCGATGCCGACGTGACAGGTGTCGAGCTGGCAGCCACGGCAGATCGTACAGCCGAGACTGACCATCGCCAGGGTGCCGAAGCCGACCCGGTTGGCGCCGAGGCAGTGCAACTTGACGATGTCGTGGCCGTGGCGGTAACCGCCGTCGGCCCAGATCTCGACCCGGTTGCGCAACCCGGCCTCCATCAGCGCCCGGTGCACGGCGCGGGTGCCGATGTCCGAGGGCAGGCCGACGTGGCGCAGGGCGTGCTGGCGGGCGGCGCCGGTGCCGCCCTCGAAGCCAGAGAGGGTGATGATGTCGGCGCCCGCCTTGGCGATGCCGAGGCCGATCGTGCCGATGTTCGGCACCACCGGCACCTTGACCGAGACGCGCACGTCCGGGTTGACCGTCTTCAGCTCGTCGATCAGCTCGGCGAGGTCCTCGATCGAGTAGAGGTCGTGGTTGTTGGAGGGCGAGATCAGGTCGGTGCCGGGCGCGGCGTTACGCGCGGCGGCGACCTTCTCGGAAACCTTCTTGCCGGGCAGGTGACCGCCCTCGCCCGGCTTGGCACCCTGACCGATCTTGATCTCCGCCAGATAGGAGGAGTTGAGCATCTCCGCCGAGACGCCGAAGCGCCCCGAGGCGACCTGCTGGCCGCGCCACTTGCGGTAGTGCCCGTACATATCGCGGATCTCGCCGCCCTCGCCGTTGACGCAGAGCACGTTGATCGACTTCGCCGCCTCGGCGTAGGCGCGGAAGGCCGGCTCGGACTGCGAGCCGAAGCTCATCGAGGAGATCACCACGGGGTAGTCGTGATGGCCGATGCCGGCGTCGACGACGCTGGGGTCCTTCAGGGGTTCCCGATCGCCCACGAGACCCATGATGTGGCGCATCGAGATCGGGCTCTGCTGCTCGAGGTCGCGGACTTTCTGCGAGTAGTCCTCATAGGTTCCGGTGCCGTTGGCGGTCGCGATCGCGGCCTTGTAGACCTTGGGGTAGAAGCGGAACGTCTTCGCCGGTTTGGCGTCTTCGTCGCCGGCAAGCACGCGGGCGCGCTCGTTGGTGTCCTCGTCGAGGTCGGTAAAGCCGACACCGGCGCGGTCGGAGGCGGCGAAGGCCTCGGTCATGAAGATCTCGGTCAGCTCGGGCTTGATCCCGATCGAGGAGAACTGGCGAGCGTAGCCGCGCACCTCGTGGATGCCGATCGTCGAGATCACTTTCTCCATGCCCTTGTTGAGCGCGTCGCAGAGATTGGAGACGTCGGACTCGTAGTCCTCGACGCAGACCACTTCGACCATCGTGTACGGGCAGACGCCGTTTGCGCCGAGGCCGAGGGCGAGCATGGTGTCGTGGACGTTGCGGATCGCGGCCGAGCGCAGCACGAGGCCGCAGCGGCGGCGCAGGTTCTCCTCACCCGGCTCGATCTTGAAGCTCTTCAGCGCCTGGTCGACCGCCGAAGTGGCAAGGTGCGGATCGAGGTAGCGGCGATCGGCGTCGTAGACGGTGCGATCGGTGAGCACGAGCAGCTCGGCGCCGTCGCGGACTTTCTTCACCGCCTCCTGCTTGATTCGCTCGATCGCGCCGCGGGTCGTCTCCGACTCGAGCAGCGAGATGTCGACCACGTCGGCGCGGCCGCGGAACTCCTCCCAGAGGTCCTCGAGCAGGTAGGTGTGGTGCTTGCGGGCAATCGCCCGGTAGGTCTTGTCGGAGAGCGGCGCCAGGCCGTGGTGACCGCCGAGGATCACCGGGAAGGCGGTCTCGACCGTGCCGGTGTCCTCACCTGCAGCGCTAATCGAGGGGCGGCGGCCGAAGACAGTGCGGGTGGAGAAGTGCTCCATCTCGCGTTCGCGGTCGATCGCCGGGTTGGTGACGACGGCAACCGTCTCCTTGAAGTAGTCGGCGAGGTTCTGGCGCTCCGGTGAGAGCGCCGCAAGCGGCCCGTCGTAGCCCAGCGAGCCGACCGGCTCCTGGCCATTCGAGGCCATCTGCTGGACCAGTTTGACGTCGTCGCGCTGCCAGCCGAAGCCGGCGAGCACGCGGTCGGAGACCTTGACCGGCTCCTCGGGACCGGCGTCGGAATAGCCGGGCACCTCCTCGCCCTCGAGCGGTCCACCGGTCTCCAGGGCACGGTCATAGGCGGCGGCGTCATCGGCGCCGTTGCGGCGCAGCCAGCTCTCGCGGACGATGCGCAGCATCTCGGCGTGCGGGTGCAGGGTCGAGCGCTTGTGCTCGCGGTCGATGGCCACCAGCGCCTTCTCGCCGGGGGCGAGTGGCTTCGGCTCGGAGACCATCGCGTTGACCGGGACGACGCCCGGCTCGGAGCTGAATACGTAGTCGTCAGTCGTCTCGACCTGCCAGAGCGGTCGCAGGCCGAGCGCGTCGGAGGAAAAGACGCATTCGCCGGAGTGGCGGGCGATCAGCGCCACCGGGCCCTGGGCGAAGGGGCCCATCGCCTGGTGCAGATACATGTAGAAGCGGTGCAGCTCCTCCGGCATGCGACGGATCTCTTCGACGATCGGCGGCACGACCATCTCCATCGCCTCGGCCAGGCTGAGGCCGTCGCGGCTGATGAGGGTGTCGATCGTGCGGTTGAGGTCCTGGGAGTCCGAGCCGCCGCTGTGAATCGGCACGCCGAGCATCTTCGCCTCCTGGCGCAGCTGGGCGATCGTGTTGATCTCCCCGTTGTGACCAAGCACCGAGAAGGGCTGGACACGCTTGAAGGAGGGCCAGGTGTTGGTCGAGTAGCGGTTGTGGCCGAAGCTGCCGATCGTCTCGAAGCGCTCGTCGCGCAGGTCGGGGTAGTACTCGCCGAGGATCTTCGGCGCGCCCATCACCTTGTAGACGCAGGTCGTCGCTGAGAAGGAGGGGACGTGGACGTCGAGCCGCTGCTCGAGCTCGATCAGCAGGTCGAAGAGGACACGGTCGCGGCGCGAGGCGTCGGCGACGAGGCCGGCGAGCTGCCAGAAGTGCGGCTCCTCCTCGCGCGCGGTCGGACCCAGCGCGGGCGAGTCGACGACGCCGATCCGCTCGGCGAGGATGCGGAAGCCGCCCTGGCCGAGCAGCTCGCGGGCATCGTGCTGGATCCGCTCGAGGTCCTGCGAGCGCTCGACGAAGATGTGGGCGACGGCAAAGGCGTCGTCGAGGGTCAGCGAGGGGTCGTGGCCGCCGGAGCGGACCTCCTCGGCCCAGATCTTGCGCGGCAGGTCGAGCAGGAGGCCGCAGCCGTCCCCCTCGCCGTCGACGTTTCCGGCGCGGTGGAGCATCTTCTGCAGGGCGGGGATCGCCAGCTCGATCGGAGCGTGGCTGGGCGTGGCGTCCTTGCGGACGGAGGCGTAGATCGCGCAGGCATCCTTGTCCTCGACGCTGGGCGGCGAGACAAGCGGGCGATAGGCACGCTCTGGCGAGTAGCGGACGACGCCCTCGCCGTGAAGCTCACGGGACTGGGTATGGGACACGCTGACCTCCCGGTTTCCACGCCTTCTTCGAGCGGGCGCGCGACGGGTTGACGGGTTCGAGAATTATAGGGACGCCACCTAGCCCGTCGAGGCAAATCGGCGTTTCCCTGCAAATAGCGCCGAAATTCGCCCTCGCGGGCTAAGCCCAGCCGGCGGGCTCGAAGCCGCCCTCGGGCTGGACGCCGATCAGCAGGGCGGTGACCGGAGCGTCGGAGCGGTTGAGGATCGTGCGCGTGGCGGGCGGCTCGATCGAGGCGAAGGTGCCGGCGGGCGCCGGGTGGTCCTCGCCCTCGATCCGCAGCACCGCCTCGCCCTCGAGGATCGCGTAGAGCTCGACCTGGCCGCTACCAGACTCGTCGTGCTCGGGGATCTGCCCGCCGGAATCGATTTCGACCAGGTTGAAGCCGAAAGCCGAGGTGCCCAGCGCCTTGCGCGCCAGGCGCCAGGTCGAGTCCCCCGACCCCTCCATCGACTCGAACTCGTCGCGATGCTTGATCGTGAAGCCGACCATGGAATGCCACCATAGCGTGGTTTAAAACGGAGGCAGCGGCCCGCTCTTGAAATCTTTGAGGCGGGTGTTGTTGCCGGTTGCCTCGACGCCGGTATATCCGCTGATGAACGCCGTGTCGGCAGCGGAGAGGATCTGGGTGAATTCGGAGGCGGTATTCGTCCAG
>DATMIH010000011.1:0-2492 GCA_035554595.1 Solirubrobacterales bacterium | reverse complement strand
AAGCACTATGTAGCAATGTGTTACAAGGTCGGTATATAACTCGTCGTGCAGGCGGTGAGGCGGCGGCGACTGGCGCCCCGCGCACGGCCCGCACAACTCCGATCTACCAGTGCTGAAGAGCTACCTGCCGATTCTCGTCTTCGCCTTCCTCGGCGTCACCGTTGGGGGGGCTTTCGCGATGCTCAATCACGTGATCGGTCCGAAGCGGCCGAAGCGGCCGACGGCGGCGAGCCTGCGCCAGTCCGAGCCGTATGAGTCCGGGATTCCGGTCGAGGCCTCGCACGGCCTGCGCTTCGGGGTCAGCTTCTACCTGATCGCGATGCTTTTCATCCTCTTCGACATCGAGGTGGTCTTCCTCTATCCGATCGGGGTCATCCTCAAGCCCGCCGACAGCGTCTTCGTCCTGGGCGAGTTGGTCACCTTCATCGCCCTGCTGCTGGTCGCCTTTGTCTACGTCTGGCGCAAGGGGGCACTGGATTGGAAGTAGAACGACAGTCGATGCGTGAGCGTCAGCTGCGCGCCCGCGACATGCTGCGCGGCGACCTCGAGGGCGAGGAGCTGGAGCGCTACGTCGAGGAGAAGGTCGTGATGACCAACTTCGAGAAAATGCTCGGCTGGGCGCGCTCGAACTCGATCTTCCCGCTCACCTTCGGCCTCGCCTGCTGCGCGATCGAGGCGCCGATCTCGATCGTCACCGCCCGCTATGACCTCGCCCGCTTCGGCGCCGAGGCCCTGCGCGCCTCGCCGCGCCAGGCCGACATGATCATCCTCTCGGGCCGGGTCTCGATCAAGATGGCGCCGGTCGTCCGCCGCCTCTACGACCAGATGCTGGAGCCGAAGTGGGCGGTCTCGATGGGCGCCTGCTCCTCCAGCGGCGGCATGTTCTCCAACTACGCCGTGGTCCAGGGCGCCGACAAGTTCATGCCGATCGACCTCCACATCCCCGGCTGCCCGCCGCGGCCGGAGGCGGTCCTCTACGGTTTCACCAAGCTGCAGCGCAAGATCCAGGGCAACCCCGACCAGGGCTGGCGGGCGCGCTACCAAGCCGAGGGCAGCGAGGAGTGGGCCCGCAGCGGTCCGCGCAGCGCACCCAGCGGCGAAGCGGCCGAGGCTTACTCGGCGGCGCGGGAGCTGCTCCGTGCCTGACGCACCCGGACTGGAGCTGATCCGCGGCGAGATCGAGGCGGCCCATCCCGGCGCCGTCCTCGACACCGGCTTTGCGCAGGAGCGCGCCGTGCTCTCGATCGACCCGGCTCACGTCCTCGCCGTACTCACCTGGCTCCGCGACGCCCCGGGCCAGGGCTACCGCTTTCTCTCCAGCCTCCATGCCGCGGACTACCTTCCGGCCTCCCCGCGCTTCGCTGTCCACTACGAGCTGCTGAACCGCGATCGGGTCGAGCGCATCCGTGTGAAGGCGCTCCTGTCCGATACCGCTGCGGCCGCGGGTCCTGTCGGTGCAGGGGACCCACCACCCCCTGCGGTCGCTAAAGCGTCCTCGGGGGCGGTACCCCCTACACCGCCACCCGCGGACGGAGCGCTTCCGGAAATCGACTCTTGCGTCGAGTTGTTTCCGACAGCCGAGTTCCAAGAGCGGGAGGTATTCGACTTTTTCGGGATCGTGTTCCGAGGTCATCCTGACCTGCGGCGGATCCTGCTGCCTGAGGATTACGTCGGCTGGCCACAGCGGCGGGATTTCCCGGTCGGCGGCGAGCCCGTGACGTTCACTTACAACGAACGCAACTATGGCTGAGCAGGTGGCAGCTCAAAACGGCGAGTTGATGGAGGACCGCACCTCCGAGGTGATGACGGTCAACATCGGGCCGCACCACCCCGCCACGCACGGCGTGCTGCGGCTGGTCGTCGACCTCGAAGGCGAGGTCGTGCGCGACCTCAAACCGGTGATCGGCTACGTCCACACCGGGATTGAAAAGTCCTGCGAGGACAAGAGCTACTGGAAGGTCATCCCCTTCGTCGAGCGGATGGACTACGTCTCCTTCTTCTTCCAGATGGAGGCCTACTGCGGAGCGGTCGAGCGTCTGGTCGGGCTGGAGATCCCCGAGCGGGCCAAGCACCTGCGGGTGATCTTCCTCGAGCTCAACCGCATCCACTCCCACCTGGTCTGGCTGGGCACGACGGCGCTCGACCTCGGCGCGATCTCGATGCTCTGGTACTGCTTCCGCGAGCGCGACCGCATCCTCGACCTCTTCGAGATGGCGACCGGCCAGCGCATGCACACGCGCTACTTCCAGGTCGGCGGCGTGATCGAGGACATCCCGCGCGGCTTCGAGGCGAAGCTGCGCTCCTTCATCGAGGACATGCCGGTGCGGGTCGAGCAGTACCAGGCCCTGCTCGACCGCAACGAGGTCTTCCTCTCGCGGACCAAGAACACCGGCATCGTCTCGCGCGAGCGGCTGCTGGAGCTGGGCGTGACCGGGCCGCTGCTGCGCGCCGCCGGCGAGCCCTGGGACCTGCGCAAGGCCTTCGACTACCTC
>DATMIH010000010.1:0-38758 GCA_035554595.1 Solirubrobacterales bacterium | reverse complement strand
CGGCACCTCGATCCCAAGATCCCCGCGAGCCACCATCACTCCCCCGGTCGCCGCGGCGACGATCTCCTCGGCGTTCTCGGCCGCCTGCTGCTTCTCGATCTTGGCGATCAGCGGGATGTCGGAGTCGAGGCCGCGCAGGCGCTCGTAGACCGGCTCGAGGTCGGCCGCGGTCGAGACGAAGGAGACCGCCAGCAGGTCGATTCCCTGTTCGACCGCGAACTCGACCCAGCCCAGATCGCCCGTGGTCGCCGCCGGGGTCTTGATCCCCGGCACGTTCATGCCCTTGTGCGAGGAGAGCGTGCCGCCGACCTCGACCTCGCAGTCGACGCCGCCGTCTTCGGGGCCGCGGACGCGCAGACGGATCGAGCCGTCGGCGAGGTAGACGGGCTCATCCTGCGCCAGCGAAGTCACCCCCGGCCAGGTGACCGGGATCGTCTCCCTGTCGCCCTCGACGTCCTGCGGCGTCAGCTTCACGTGCATGCCGGTCTCGAGCTCGGCGACGTCGTCGCGCAGCTCGCCGATCCGCAGCTTCGGGCCGGGCAGGTCGCCGAGCACCGCGACCTCGTCGCCGACCCGCTCGGCCGCCGCCCGGATCGCCTCAACCGTGCGCGCGTGCCGGTCGCGATCGGCGTGGGAGAAGTTGAGCCGGAAGACATCGGCGCCGGCCTCGATCAGGCGCACCAGCGTGTCCGGCTCCCAACTGGCCGGCCCTACCGTCGCGATGATCTTCGTTCGCCTGCCGTGGTGCATTTCCATTGACTGTAGAGAGTGACCAATCGCACCCTGTGAAAACGCGACCTTGACACCGATCTCTGTGACAATGGGGCGGTGAGCAGCGTTGCGGAGCGTCCCGCCAGCACCGACGAGCCGGCCTTCCCCGACCTCGTCGGCACTGCGCCCCCTTCCCCGGCCGGTCCGATCGAGCCCGCCCTTGCTGCGGAACTACCCAAGCCTCCGGTCGTCCCGCTGCCCCGCGCTGCCCAGATGCTGCGCTTCACCCAGCGCCAAATCGAGTACGTCTTCGGTGCCCAGCGCCGGATCGGCGAGACCTTCCGCATGCGAACCGCGATGCCGGGCGGGCCGGTCGTCACCAGCCATCCCGATCACGTGCGCTCGCTCTTCACCGCCAAACCGGAGCTGGCGCCCTCGCTGACCGGCGAGTCGCCGCTGCGGCCGATCCTCGGCAGCGGCTCGGTCCTCACCTCGCTCGGCGCCCGCCACATGCGCCAGCGCAAGCTGCTGCTGCCGCCCTTCCACGGCGAGGCGATCGAGCGCTACACGGAGATGATCGTCGCGGCGACCGAACGCGAGCTCGACCGCTGGCCGCTGAACCAGCCCTTCGCTCTGGCCCCGCGGATGCAGGCGATCACCCTCGACGTGATCATGGCCGGGATCTTCGGCATCGAGGGCAAGCCCGAGCGCGGCACGCCCGAGGACCGGATGCGAGTCACGGTCAAGCGGCTGGTCAATGCCTCCACCTCGCCGGTCGGCCAGGCCGGAGAACTGCTCAGCATCGGCCGCGAAGAGGCGTCCGGGGTAATCAAGCTCGGCGTCGCCATCCTCGACCGGCCGACCTACGCCGTGATCAAGGCCCGCCGCGCCGACGAGAACCTGGCAGAGCGGCGCGACATCCTCTCGCTGCTGCTGCAGGCGCGCACCGAGGAGGGCGAGGCGATGGACGACAAAGAAGTCCGCGACGAGCTGCTCACCCTCGTCCTCGCCGGCCACGAGACAACCGCCAACACGCTCTCCTGGACCTGGGAGCGCCTCGTCCGCAATCCCGACGCACACGAGGCCCTGCGGGAGGCGACCCGCAACGGCGGCAACGCCGAGGAGCAGGTCGAGGCGACGATCATCGAGAGCATGCGCTCGCGGCCGGTCGTGCCCTTCATCGGCCGCCGGGTAACGGTCCCCTGGCAGCTCGGCCCCTACGGCGTCTCGGCCGACACGCCGATCGGGATGAGCATCCTGCTCGTCCACCACCGCGAGGACCTCTACCCCGAGCCCTTCGAGTTCCGCCCCGAGCGCTGGCTCGGCCGCAAACCCGGCACCTATGAGTGGATTCCCTTCGGCGGCGGCATCCGCCGCTGTCTCGGCGCCGCCCTGGCGATGGCCGAGATGCGCGTCGTGCTCGAGGCCACCGCCCGCCGCCTCGACCTCGAGGCCGCCGAGCCCGAGCCCGAGCGCGCCCTGCACCGCAACGTGACGATGATCCCGTCACGCGGCTGCCGCGTTGTCTTGCGCGGTCGGAACTGACGCCCCCGGAAAAAAGTAGTCTTCTGCGCGAGTTTTTTCGTAAAGACGAGTTCCTCCAAGCGGTTCCGCCGCCGAGCAGATATAAATTGCGACTGGGGACGGGGCGTCGGCGTGGGTCGGGGTGCTGCCCTCGGACCCGCGTACGACCATGGATGACGCAAGCATCCATGAGACCTATAGTCCCCAAAGAAGGGGTCATGCCCCGTCCCCGATGCTCCCATTGGAGCGGAGAGGGAGGGATTCGAACCCTCGAGAGAGCTTGCGCCCCCTACTCGCTTAGCAGGCGAGTGCCTTCAGCCACTCGGCCACCTCTCCGGGCATTCGGCTCGATTGTAGGAACTCACGGGATACGGCGCGGTTAGTCTCGTCAGCGTGTCCGGCCGCTCGCACGATCAATTCGAGACGATCTTCGCCGAGGTCGAGGCTCCGTTTGCCTTCGTCGACCTCGACGCGATGTGGTCCAACAGCGACGCGATGCTGTCCCGCGCGGGCGCGAAGCCGATCCGGGTGGCGAGCAAGTCGCTGCGCTGCCGGGCGCTGATAGAGCGGGTCCTCGCCCGCAGCGAGCGCTACGCCGGGCTGATGACCTTCACCCTGCCGGAGACACTCTGGCTGGCCGAGCTGGGCTTCGAGAACCTGCTACTCGCCTACCCGACCGCCGACACCGGGGCGCTGGAGGAACTGGCGCTGCGCTCGGTCGCCAACCCCGCCGGCGCGCCGATCGTGATGGTCGACTGCGTCGAGCACCTCGACGCGATCGAGGGCGTGCTGGGTGCCGGAGCCTCGCCGGTGCGGGTCTGCATCGAGCTCGACGCCGGCTGGTGGGCGGCTGGTGGGCGGATCAAAGTCGGGCCCAAGCGCTCGCCGATCCACACGGTCGAGCAGGCAGTAGCACTGGCGCGCGAGATCGAGCGGCGACCGCAGCTTGAGCTGGCCGCCCTGATGGCCTACGAGGGTCAGATCGCCGGCGTCGGCGACCGGCCGCCGGACCGGCGCCTGCGCGGCGCGGCGATCCGCTCGATGCAGCGCCGCTCCGCCGCCGAGCTGGCCGAGCGCCGCGCTGCCGTCGTCGCCGCAATCCGCGAGTTCGCCGAGCTGCCAATCGTCAACGGCGGCGGCACCGGCAGCCTCGAGCTGACCGGGGCAGAGGACGCGGTCACCGAGATCGCCGCCGGCTCGGGCTTCTATGCCCCCACCCTCTTCGACGCCTACAGCCGCTTCAGCCTCACCCCGGCCGCCGGCTACGCCCTGCCGATCGTGCGCAAGCCCAGCCCGGAAGTCGCGACAGCGCTGGGCGGCGGCTACCTCGCCTCCGGCAGCGGCGATGCCTCGCGCGTCCCCTCCCCCTGGCTGCCCCCCGGGCTCGCGCTAGACCCCGAGGAGGGCGCGGGTGAGGTACAGACCCCGCTCAGCGGCACCCCGGCCCGTGACCTACAAGTCGGCGACCGCGTCTACATGCGCCACGCCAAGGCCGGCGAGCTCTGCGAGCGCTTCGAAGTCCTGCACCTGGTCGAGGGCGAGGAGATCGTCGACGTCGTCCCCACCTATCGAGGCGAGGGTCGCACCTTCTTGTAGGTCGACGGGACCGAAAGCGGTCTATATGACGACTTTCGGTCCCGTCGGCGGGCGTTAGGGACCGAGGACGCGTTCGGCGTACTCGTTGGTGAAGGCGTGACCGGGGTCGAGCTGCTCGCGCGCGGCTTGGAACTCGGCCCAGCGCGGGTAACGCTCGGCCAGCGTCGCCGCGGTCTGGAAGTGGCGCTTGCCCCAGTGGGGACGGCCGCCGTACTCGTTCATGATCGCCTCGACCGCTTCAAAGTAGGGGCGCCACTCCATGCCGCGGTACTGGTGCACGGCGATGTAGGCGGTATCGCGTTCATGCGAAGGGCTGAGCAGCGCGTCGTCGCCGGCGGTCACCCGCATCTCGATCGGGAAGAAGACCGGGTAGCGGTTGGAGCGAATCCACTCAATCACCCGCCGCGCCGCCTCGGGCCCGTGCTCCCGCGGCACCCCGTACTCCATCTCGGTGAAGCGGACGCGGCGCTCATTGGCGAAGATCCGGTCGCTGCGGTCGGTCGACGTACTGCCCGAGGCAAGCGAGGCGGCAAAGCGCGAGAGCGAAGGGATCGCCCGCGGCATCGCCTTGCCCGCGGCGGATACTGCCTCCAGCGCCCAGTTCTCGAGCACGACGTCGTTGAGGAAGGTGGCGGCCCGGCTGCGCGGGCGCGGCGGCCCCTCGCTGCGGTTGCGTTCCAGGACGAGCGCCGAGTCGGCGTAGGGAAAGGTGAAGAGCTCGAAGTGCTCGTGCGCGTCGGCGCGCTCCTGAAAGCTCTCGAAGACCTCCTCGCGCGGGGCAGGGCTGTCGACTCGGTGGAGGGTGAAGGCAGGGACGCAGCGCAGGGTCACCGAGCTGATCACCCCCAGTGCGCCGATGCCCACGCGCGCCGCGCGCAGCAAATCGGGATCGCCCTCCGCCGTCAACTCGCGAACCGAGCCGTCAGCAAGGACCAGCTCCATCGCCACCACCTGCGAGGAGATGTTGCGCAGCTTGGCCCCGGTGCCGTGAGTGCCGGTCGAGATCGCGCCGGCAACGGTCTGGCGATCGATGTCGCCCAGGTTCTCCATCGCCAAACCGAGCTCGTGCAGCCGCTGGTTGAGGTCGGCGAGCACCGTGCCCGCCCCCACCTTGACCAGGCGCGAGGAGCGATCGGCGTCGAGCACACCGCTGAGCGCACCGGCGTCGATCATCGTGCCGTCGGTCATCGCCGTCTCGGTGAACGAGTGGCCGCTGCCCGGCACGCTGATCTTGCGCCCCGCCCCCGCGGCCGCGACAACCGCCCGGCTCAGCTCCTCGCGGTCGGCCGGGCGCACGCGCTCAACTGGAGCACAGGCTTGATCACCGGCCCAGTTGCGCCAGGTACTCACTGGCCGTCCCGCCTCGACACCGAAGACATGCTCCGAGAGCCTAGTCCGTCAGCCCTCGACTGTTCTGACCGTCGGCGGCGCCAGCACGCGGAACGAGTAGAAGACCGTGCCGACCAGGAGAGCGATGATCGCCACGCTCGGAACTGCGTTGCCGGCGACGCTGGCCGCGGCGCCGCCGGCGAGGCCGCCGATCACCTGACCCGCCGCCCAGGCCATGTTCGAGAGGCCCGCAGCGAAGCCCTGGTGTAGGCGACTGGACTCGGCGACCTCGGAGAGCATGGTCAGGGCCGGGGTGAAGCAGATGCCGCCGCCGAGAGAAGTGAGGATCAAGCCGGCCATCACGACACCCATCGCCTCGCCGATCGCCACCGCCGCCATCGCCACCGCGCAGATGCTGAGCCCGAGCATGAAGGGACCGCGGCGCCCCGCCCGATCCGAGTAGCTGCCGGCCAGCGGGGCCAGGACCGCCTCCAAGGCGGCGCCGGCGATGAAGCCAGCTGCAATCAGCGCGTGGCCGCCTCCGAGGTCGGCGATCTGCAGAGGAACAAGCACCTCGACCGCCCCGAACATCACCGAAGGGATGGCGACGAAGGCAGTTGCGAGCAGGATCGGCCTGGTGAGGATCGTCTCCGCGACCTCGTGCAGATCCTGGCGTTCGGGCGCCTCGGCCTCTGGCAGGCGAGCAGCGAAGGCAGCGAGGCCGAGGGCGACAAAGAGGACCCCACTGAAGACCCATTCGGTCCCCACGGTTGCCGCCAACGCCCCGAGCGCGGGGCCAAAGAGGGCGCCGGCGACCGCAGTGCCCAAAGCGGTGCCGATGATCGAGCCACGCTTCTCCGCTGGCGCGGCGCTAACCAACCAAGTCAGCGCACCGGACCAAATCAGCGCACCCGCGGCGCCCTGGGCAAAACGCGCTGCGTCGAGCAGCAGGAACTCATGGGCAAAGCCGAAGGCGACGCTGGCGATTCCGAGCAGGAACAGCCCCGAGATCACGGTCCGCCGCGGCCCGAAGCCAGCTGCCACCAAGCCCGCCGGCAGGGAGAAAACGAGGGTCCCAGCAGCATATGCCGCCGAGAGCATCCCAGCCTGTGCCTTGCTCAAGCCAAGTTCCGAGACGTAGTCCGGCAGCAGCGGCGCGATAGCCGAGAAGAAGACGACGTCGAAGAAGACCATCGCCGAGGCGAGTATGAGCAATCGACGCATTGCAGACAATACAATCATCTAGAGCGATCCCGGTCGTGGGCCGTCGCGTCTAGCATCAACGGATCGCCTACTCCCCGGAGGGGTGGCAGAGCGGTTGAATGCACCGGTCTTGAAAACCGGCAGACATCGAAAGGTGTCTCGAGGGTTCGAATCCCTCCCCCTCCGCTTACAGCCTCAGATTCGGCTTGCTAGCGCGGTTTGCGAAGGGTCGGCGAGACCGCAATCGAGTCCGGCTGGCTCCGGCTGAATCCGGTTGTGACGGTGGCACAGGGTGGCACAGAAGGTGGCACGGCGGTTACAGAACGGCGAGCAGACCCTGGACCTGCCGGGCTAGGAGCCGTCGCGGTCTCAGCGGCCTAAACGGGCATATGAGATACCGCCCACGCCATGCAGCATCTCGGTTACGGTTCGTCATCGCCACGGTCAGCTATTTTCAAATGATCCATTTTCTTAAGCTCACGATACTTGCTCTCGCCTCGGCAGCCATCTCAATCGCCTCCGTCGCGGTGCCAGTTGCCTCCGCCCAACCCGCGTGGACGATCATGCAGCTACCGGCCCAAGGGCAATTTCCACCCAGATTTCTAAGCGTTTCCTGCCCTTCCGAATCTCTCTGCGTGGCCGCCGGATCCGTCAATCAGCAGGCAGCCATCGCCATCTCAACCAACCCTGCTGGAGGGCCCGAAGCTTGGACAATTGCCACCCTGTCCGGAAGCGAGATGATCCGGGGCATCACCTGCCCATCACCATCCTTGTGCGTCGCTGTTGATAGCCATGGAGACGTTCTCAGCTCGACCAATCCAGCAGGCGGGGCGGGGGCATGGACAATCGCTCCGATCTCCGGATCCGGCGAACTGTTTGGGATCTCTTGCACTCCCAGCGCTTTTTGCGTGGCCGTAGGTAACGGCGGCACAATTCTCACGTCAACAAACCCAACTGGCGGAGTGAGCGCATGGAGCGTTAGCTATACCGAAGAAGAACCTTTTGGACTACGCGCCGTGTCCTGCCCGTCACTCCAACTGTGCGTCGCCTCCGACTTTGGCGGAGATATATTGAGCTCGAAAAACCCAACCGGCGGCGGGTTCTTCTGGAAGATTGTTACGCGGCCGGATGGCCTCAATAGTCTCCTTGGTGTCTCATGTCCATCAATCTCATTCTGCGTTACTGGGAATGCTACGGATATCCTCACGTCCAGCGCTCCGACCGCGGCTGTCTCAAGTTGGCAGGTATCTGCTCCAGGTAGTGGCTTTCAAATCACCGCGGTATCTTGCCCCAGCCCATCTGCCTGCGCGGCGGTAGACAACGACGGAACCGTGCTTTCGTCGAACGAACCCGCTCAGGCCTGGACGATCACCAAAGTCATCTCAGGACCTACAAACGGACTGTTCGGGATATCGTGTCCATCCACATCCCTTTGCGTAGGAGCCGGGGTCAACGGACAAATTATTTCATCAGGTGAACCCTTTGGCTCACCCACCGCATCACCCACAGGCAAACGGCCTACGCGCCGGAGGCTGAGAACCACAATTACCTCTCATCCCCGGTACCGAACACTCATTCACAGAAGGCGCATAAGAGTCCATTTTCGCTTCAGGGCAAACGCGCGAGCTAGGGTCTTCAAATGTAAGCTTGATCGCCACCCTGCCTTCTCATGTCGGCCACCCAAAATATATAGACCTTCGGTTGGTATGCATACTTTTCGAGTTTGGGCGATAAGCCTGACGGGTCTCGCCGGCCCCAAGGCAGCGTTTCATTTCAGCATCGTCCGGAAATAGATCGCTACCTAAAACTGCCGTTTCTCCCACTTAGGAGCGGCGGCTACCTCAAGACCTTGGCGTTCAGTTTTACTGATGCTCTGTATGCAAATACATTGTCGTAGACGGGCACTATCACCGCGTGGCCGCCCTTCGGCGTGACGGCAGCGTGCTTCACCCCATTAGGCGCAATACCAAAGAGCGTGTATTGCCTCCGTCCGCTGCCAGAAGGCGCTGGCTGCCCCGCGACAACTGACATGCCGCGCTTAGTTGTCTCTGCAGTGGTGTTGCAGCCGGCAACGAGCGGCCTGCTTGCCATGATGCAGATGTAGTCCCGACCGGGCACTACCCACGCCTCTTCACCGACGGTCGTAGACACAGGCTGGGCCAAGGCGACCTTGAGCTCAAAGCCCCGACCTTCTACAACTTTTTCCATTTTTTCCGCTAGTTCAACGGGTGGCGGCTCGGGTCTAGCCCTAAGTACCGCGAACGATGCAAGCTGCGCATCAGGGACAGAGACACCCTTTGTAGAGAGACCTTTGGGACCCTGAGGACCGGATGGTGATCCCAGTATCAACGCACAACAAACACTTACAAACAGAAGTGCCGCTGCGAAAATTGCTTGAGTTGTTCTCGTCATGATGTCGTTTCCGTAATTAAAGAGTCGGCGGGACGGCCGGTAACGCCCGTCCCACCGACTCGCCCTGCTAGACGCTCATTACGGATTGTAGAACTCTACGCCGCCTCCAATTGTTTGAGTCGTTGAAAAATTGTTGAGAACAGCGCCCTTCAAAAATAGTGAGCCATTGTAATTCCCGTTGGAGGTTTCTCCAGCTTCTGCAGTACAGGTCCAACCCCCAACCTGGACGCCACTGCTGTTATAGGCGCCCGCACATACCGAATTGTTGATCGATTTCGCATTCACGCGGGTGATCTTGCGAAACGTTCCGTCAAGACACACTCCCCCTGCTGGTACCACCGCGAAGGTACAAAATGCCTCGTTGGAGGCAGCCGCAGTAGATGCGCCTACAGACAGAAAGGCGCTGGCCGCGCATGCTGCCACGCCCAAAACGAGGAGTGACGACCGCAAACGAGATACGAGTTTCATGAACGCTCCTAACTTGAGTACTAAGGAATATTACGGCGGTCGCAAGCTACCAGTCACTGCAAGTCAAATAGAATATTTGTTTATTTCATTTACTTGTGATGACAGCAAGGACAGTGTTGTTTGCACAATTCGTGAGGACCGAAATCCGCGGCGACAGTGGTGCAGCGCGTAAGAGAATTGGGCTTTCCGCCGCGTAGTGTCAGACGCAGTGCACCCCCCGACCTACCTGCCAAAACAGCGCCGGGCGAGCGGCGGTCAAGGTCGCGAAGCGACCGACCCCCAAAGGGGGTTGAGGGCCGCGAAGCCCGGTGCTTCAATCGAGCGGGTCGGGGTGCTAGAGCCCCGGTCCCCCGATATCCAGCTCAATCCTTGGCTCCCGAATCTCCAGCCGATGCTCAAGCTCAAGCCTGCGCTGACGGTCGGTAAGCCTTCGCTCTGCGTTCCTCCGCTCCAATCGCTCCCCAGGGTCCGACGGCTTGGGGCCGAAGACCCTTGCCGTGTCGGTCACACCGTGTTCGAGCCGATAGCCCTCGATCTCGCGGACGCCTTGATCCCAGACGCGCGCCTTGGCCGGCTCTGCGGGCCTCTCCCCCAGCTCCTTGATGATGTAGGAGGGCGGGTCGATCCGGGCGGCTGCGAGGGCTTGGGCGGCGCGCCGGGCAAGTAGCTGCTCGGCAAGCTCGTGCTCGCGGCGGACCTCGGTGCCCGGCGCCTGCATCTGCTCAAGCGCCGCGGTCCTCTTGTTCAGGGCCTTTCTCCACGTCTCCTCGCTGTCGCGGGCGGAGGGAAGCTGCTCGCGGCGCTCGCGGCGGCCGAGCGCTTCGACGGCTTCGCATTTGGTCGCGGCCCGCTCAAGCTGCTCGCGCGCTTCGGCCACCCTGCTGACCTCGCTGGCGTAGCGCTCCTCTCGCGTCCGCTCGGTGTCGGCCGGAACGACCAGCTCCTTGCGCCGCGCCGCCAGCTCCACGGTGGGCAGCTTTGCCAGCTCGGCCCGTAGTGCCTCGTCGTGGGCGGCGGTCTGGGCGCGGTCACGTCCCACCGCTTCCGCGATGTGGGCGATGGGGTCACGCTCGGGAGCAGCCGGGGCGAACTCGTTGCGCTCGACCTGGATCTCGGGCGTCGCATAGAGGTAGGTCTGCTCGCGGGTGCGCGAGGTGGCGACGTACGTCTCCTGCTTGTCCATCGAGGGATCGACCATGACGTAGGCGCGGTCGACGGTGGTGCCCTGGGCGCAGTAGGTGGTCACGGCGTAGGCGTGTTGGAGCGCCGGAGCCTCGCCGCCCAAGGTGGTGCGATCGAGGTAGTCGCGGCCGACCTCCACCCGCCGCGCCTGGTCGATGCCCTCAAGGACGATCCGCCCGCGCTCGGCGTCCACCTGGGCGACCTCCCAGCGCTCGCGGTTGAAGATGTCGGCACGGCGGTCGTTGACGCGGGTAATCACTTGATCGCCGGCGGCGAAGACCTGGCCGCCGACCTCGACCTCCTCGCCGCCCAACCTGCCTTCATTCTTCAACACCTCGCGAGCTGTGGCGTTCAAGCGCTCGACCTCTGAGTTTCGCTTCGCCACCATCAGCGCGTCCTCTCCCTGGGAGAATGAGGTCCACCAGTCCCCGACCATCGCCGCTCGCTGTAGCTCAGGGGTTTCTTTCACCGTCACCCGCTCGGCCTCTTGGTAGAGGCTCAGCGCCTCCTGCGCCCGACCTTCGCGGATCAGCTTCGCCGCATCGCGATCAACGTCATGCAGGTGGCGGATCACTTCGTGCAGGTGGACGGGATCGGTTCTCTCCGCGATCGCGGAGAACAGGCCGCCCGCCTCGACCGAGCCGAGCTGCTCGGGGTCTCCGATCAGGACGAGCTTTGCGCCTCGCTCATCGGCATGGGAGATCAGGCGGGCAAGTTGCTCTGAGCCGACCATCGAGGCCTCATCGACCAGAAGGACGGTGCGCGGGGAGAGACGGGCCTCGTGGCGGTCGAAGTCGCGGAGGAAGCTCGCGACGCTCGTCGCCTCAAGCCCCTCGGCGCGAAGGACGTTGGCCGCCCTCCAGGTCGGCGCCACCGCCCGCAGCTCGAAGCCGGCATGCGCCCAGCCTTCGGCTGCGGCGACCGTGGCGAAGCTCTTGCCGGTACCGGCCTCTCCGATCACCACGACGATGCCCTCTCTGACCGCCAGCAGGCGATAGACCATCTCGCGCTGGTCGTCCTTCAGGGTCGGCCGCTCACCGATCACCCGCTTTGCGGCAAGCTCGCCCGCCTCCCCGCGCGCTTCCCGAGCCATCCGCTGCGCCACTTCGAGCGCTTGGCGCTCAAGCGCCCAGATGCGCGTGGTCGTGAAGCGAAGCCCCTTCGGGGTCTCGGCAACCCTGACCACGGACTCTGAGGAGAGGAAGGCATCGGCGGCGCTCTCGACCTCATGGGCGGGCGCTCCGTTGGGAAGCAGGTTGGCGACCGCCTGGATCGCGTCGCGGCGGTCGAAGTGGGAGACGTGGGCGGTCACCTCGCGATCCAGTTGCGCCAAGGTCGGCTTGGCCGCAAGCTCGATCTCGCGGCCCATCGCCAGGGCAAGGGCCTCGCGGTCAAGGCCGACCTCCTCGGCTTTGGCCTGCCAGCGCTGGCGCAGGTCGCCAAGCTCAAGCTCCTCCTTTGCCTTGCGGGTGGCGAGCGTCGCGACTTGGCGGGCGCGGGCGGAAGCGTTGACACCGGCCGCCTCGAGGATTTCCGCTCGGCGGGTCGAGAACGCCTTCAGCCACCGATCCTCGAAGCCCTTGATCTCCGCGATGCCGTTGCGAACTTGCTGCCATTCGATGCCCAGGGTCCGGGTCAGCTCATGGCGAAGGTTTGCCTCGTAGATGTATCCGGCGGTCTTGGCGTGGTCATAGATCGCCGGGGAGTAGAGGCGGGTCCACTTGCCGTCCGGCCCCTGGGTGGCGTTGGCGATGAGGACATGGGTGTGCAGCTGAGGATCTCCGTTTCGCGAGGAGCGATGCGCGTAGCCGGCGGCGAGGTAGCCGCTGCCCTTGAGGAAGGCCATGCCGCCCTCGCCGTCGCCGCGCCGCGTCAGACAGGCGTTGGCCTGCATGTAGTCGAGGGCGGCTTCGACAGAGCGCAGGTGCGCGGCCTTGACCTCAGCGGCGGTCTCAGGGTCGCCCAGTGCCCAGGTCAGGGAGACCGACTTGGGAGCCGAGAAGGTGAGATCGAAGCCGGGGACGGAGGGACCGGCGCGAAGGCCAAGCGGCTCCCCGGTGGCCGGGTTGATGCCGGTCAGCATCGCGACGAGCTGGTCGGCCTCCACCGCGCCGGAAAGACCGAGCTCGGCGGCGGCGTCCCCAAGCCACTGCCCCGCCTCCTCGCCCTCGCCGGAGTAGTAGTCCTCCTCGCCTTCGGCGACCTTGGAGAGGTAGTAGCCCTCCTGGCCTTTCCCGAGCTTTCCAATGCTGAGCATCAGGGCCTATGTCAAAAGTGAGCGACGCATCCGTCGGTTTCTTCTGAGGCCGGCGCGCGTCCCCAGCGCCCCCGCGAGTTGGCGAATCGGTTCGGGCCTCATGCCCTGTAGGTCAATTCGCGACCCGGAATTGATCCAGCGATTTCTGGCGCTTCCCCTGCCCGGCGCTGTATCGCTCGCTTGCCTCATCCCTCCGTACTCCATTGAGGGTGGGTCGCTGCGTCACCAATCGGTCGCGGCGGCCGAGGTCGCCTGCCGAGCCTTGGCCTTCGCTTCATGCCCATAGGTGCCGCCACGGCCGCGCTTGATCCACTTCTTTGCCAGCCGATAGCGTCCGCGAGATGCCCCGGCAGACAAAGCGGGTCGAGAAGCCCTGGGGCCATGAGGTCTGGTGGGCGCAGACAGACAGCTACGCGGGCAAGCTCCTCGTCGTCAACGAGGGCCACGCCCTCTCGCTGCAGTACCACCGCGAGAAGGACGAGACTTCCTACCTGCTCTCGGGCAGGCTGCGGCTCATCCAAGGCGGGAGCGCCGACACGCTCTCAGAGCGCGAGGTCGAGCCGGGAGAAGCCTGGCGTAACGAGCCGGGCGTTGTGCATTCGATCGAGGCGCTTGAGGACTCGGTGGTGCTTGAGGTCTCAACGCCTCATCTCGATGACGTGGTGCGCCTGCGGGATCGCTACGGGCGCACCGAGGACGCCTGATAGCCGACGATGCCCGCCGACGAACCGATCCAGCTCGCGCCACCTGACCCGAGCTGGCCGGCTCGCTTCGAGGAGGAGCGCGAAGCGCTGGAGGAGGCGATCGGCCAGTGGGTCGAGGGCGGCATCCACCACGTCGGCAGCACCGCAGTCCCCGGTCTGGAAGCCAAGCCGGTCATTGACATCTTGGCCGGAGTTCGCGACCTTGAGAGCGCCCGCGCCTGCTTCGATCCGCTCGCGGGCCTCGGCTACGTCTACGCGCCGTACCTTCCCGGGGAGATGCACTGGTTCTGCAAGCCCGACCCCGCTCGGCGCACCCATCACCTGCATCTCGTCCCGGCGGGCTCTAGCCGCTTCCGCGAGGAGCTTCTCTTTCGCGACCGCCTCCGCGCCGACCCGAAGCTCGCCGCCGAGTACGCGGCCCTGAAGCGCGACTTGGCCGAGCGCCACCGCGAGGACCGCGAGGCTTATACCGAGGCGAAGGGCGCGTTCATCCGGGCGGTTCTGCTCGACGGCTGAGGGGGCGTCGGGGCGCGTCTGATGCTGTTCGCCTTGGCGAACTGCCAATGCGTGAGGGCTGTGGCTGTTGCGGTGGCGCGGTCGGCCGTAGGGGGTGTCTGCCTGCCTCTCCGGCCGGGCTGGACTGCCTCCTATGGCTCTGGGCCCCCTGCTCGTCTGCCTGTGACTCTGACTGTCTGGCTATGGCTGATGATCTAGCTGTCTCTGCCTGGCTGTCTTTCTTTGTTCTTTCGGGCGCGTCAGCGCCCCGATCGTCTTTTCCGGGGCGCGAGCCTTCGCCGCTCGGCTTCAAAGAAGTGGATCAAGCGCACCCCGCGACGGCACCTACCGGTCATGAGACGAAACCAAGGCTCTGCAGGCGACCTAGGAAATGAAGCCTCCGGCGCTGGAGAGCGGGCGCGATTCGTGACGCAGCGACCCACCTTCAATGGAGTACGAGACATGAGGCAAAGCAGCAATGCAGCGGCCGCCAGCTCTGGACAAGGGGAACTTCAGGGAAACCGGTGGATCAAATCGGGGTCTCGAATTGACCTAGAAAGACATGACGACCGAACCGAATCGCCAACTCGCGGGGGCGCTGGAGGCTCGCGCCGGACTCAGACAAACCGACGGATGCGCCGCTCACTTTTGACATAGAGATAGAGATGGCGAAGAAGCTGACGACATCGATCCCCCGCATCGCCCTAACGCCGGCCGAGGCCGCTGCCGCAATCGGGGTCGGCCCAGATTTCTTCGATGCCAACGTTGCGCCCGAACTGCGGCTGATCCGCCGGGGGCGCAAGCGCCTAGTCCCGGTTGCCGAGCTGGAGCGCTGGACCATCGAAAATGCGAGCCGGGTCCTTGGGGAGTCCCCATGAACAGAGCGCGGCGATGGAACGGCTTGGCCCCCCACACCTCCGAGGAACTTCTAGGCTGCCCGGCATGGCTGACACTGCTGAGCAGAAGGCGCGTCGAGCCGTGCGGCGCGCGCAATCTGACTTCGAGCGGGAACAGGAGCAGCTACGCGAGGCACGCACGAAGTCGCGAGCAAAGCGACGTGAGAGCTTCGAGCGGGCGCAGAAAGCCGGCCTGTCGCTGCGAGACATCGGCGAGGAGGCAGACGTGCACTGGACCCGAGTCAGAGAAATCCTGCACGAAGAATAAGACCGCTGTAGGGGATATACCCTACGGTACTTGCTACGCTAGCGAACGTTCCTACAAAAGCGCCCCCCGGCGGCGCGCTAACGCCAACCGGGGGGCTGACCACAAGGAGAACACGCTCCTCATGGCTGACCAGAACCCTAAGGGTCGCGGCGCTGCCGTAGCCCTTGATCTCCCCGTCGATCACGTTCGCTTCCTTCGCGGCGTCTTCGAGAAGGCCCGCGACGGCATCAGTGACGAGCTGGAGGAATTCCCCGACCAGCTCGACCCCAAGCGGCTACATCGCGAACACGCCGCCTACGGCCGCCTGCTCACGGCGCTGGACGAGCTGGTGATCGTCCCCGACCACGACGTACGCGATGTGGTCGGGGACTTGGCCGGAGTCATTGATCGGGGCAACGAGTACAAGCGGGTCGTCGCTGAGCATGAGGCCCTGAACGGCCTTCTCGACCAGCTCAAGGGAGGCGAGGGCCGATGATCGATGTAGCAGGCCGCTTCGGAGACAACCTCGTCTGCTGCCGCAAGCGGGCCGATATTTCTCAAGAGGAGTTGGGCTCCCTCGCGTCGGTGCATCGGACAGAGATCAGCCAACTTGAGCGGGGTTTGCGCATTCCCCGTATCGACACGCTGGTCAAGATTAGAGACGGGCTCGAACTCACCGCCGACGATCTGCTCGTAGGGATTTCCTGGACCCCCGGCAACTATCGGCCCGGCGGGTTCGTCGAGCGGGACGAGGGCTGATGGCCGAAGGCATCAGGAAGCGCCACACAAAGAGGTGTCCGGCGCGAACTGGCGGAGGCTGCCGATGCGATGGCGGCTACGAGGCTTCCGTCTATTCGGAGCGAGACGGCGAGAAGCTCTACAAGACCTTTCGGCGCGAGGCAGAAGCGAGGTCATGGCGGGCGGATACCAAGCGCTCGCTTGACCGGGGAAGCCTCCGGGCGCCGGGAAGCAGAACGATTCGAGAAGCCGGCGAGGCATGGCTTGCGGGGGCCGAGCGGGGCGAGATTCGCAACCGCTCCGGGCGTCCCTTCAAGCCCTCCAGCCTGCGCGGCTACCGACAGAGCTTCATCGACCGAATCGTCCCGGCGGTGGGACATGTCAAGGTCGCCGCACTCACCACGTCGGATCTTCAGGTCCTCGTTGACCAATGGCAAGCCGAAGGGCACGCGGCTTCAACCGTGCGTAACTCGCTCCGGCCGCTGCAGGCGATCTATCGCCGCGCCCGTGCCCGCGAAGGGGTGCCGGTCAATCCCACCCGCGACCTCGAACTGCCGGTTCCCGAACGTCGCGAGGTCGAAATCGTGTCGCCGTCCACCGCCGCGAGGCTGCTCGCGGCCCTGCCAGAAAGTGACCGAGCGATTTGGGCGACGGCGCTCTACGCAGGACTGAGATCCGGCGAGTTGCGCGCGCTTCGCTGGAGCGCCGTGGACTTGTCGAGAAATGTGATCGAGGTCCGCGAGTCCTGGGACCCAAAGGAGGGACCAGTGGAGCCAAAGACCAGGCGATCACGGCGAAGGGTGCCGGTCCCGAACATTCTCAGAGAGCAACTGCACGGCCTACGGAAAGGCAAGCCCGATCCCGCAAGCGAAACGCTGGTCTTTCCCGCCGACAACAAGACACCATTCCAACCCGAGCGCCTCTACCGCCACGCCGATAGCGCCTGGCACCACGCCGGCATCCGCGACCGCCTACGCCTCCATCAGGCGCGCCACACCTACGCCTCTTTCATGATTGCTGCCGGCGTCAATGCGAAGGCGCTCTCCTCCTTCATGGGCCACGCCTCGATCACCGTGACGTTCGATCTCTACGGGCACCTAATGCCCGGCTCCGAGGCTGAGGGCGCGGCGCTGCTCGACGCTTATCTGAACGGCCGTCCCAGAGAGATTGAGGACGACGAGGCTTAGGTCCGGCAGCATGGGTCAATTCCCGACGATGAAGGCCAAACGCTTGCTCGCCGTCCTCGAACGCGAGCCGCTGAACTACCGCGTGTCGCGCCAGTCTGGCTCGCATCGCCGGATGGAAGCACCGGGCCGACCGCCTTTGACCTTCGCGTTCCACGACAGGGCAACCGTGCCCTCGGGTCTCGTCCGCAAGGTTCTCGTCAGAGACGTCGGGCTTGCCGAAGACGAGGCGCGGAAGCTACTCTGACCTGGAGGATCTATGAAGACCGTGCGCGTCATCTACCACCACGAAGCCGACGGCTGGTGGGCCGAGTCGCCTGATGTAGAGGGCTGGTCCGCCGCTGGAGAGACCTATGCAGAGGTGGTCAAGCTCGCAGAAGAGGGCATCCCGTTCGCGTTGAAGCATCCAGCCGAGCTGGAGCACTACGTTCCGGCCGGTGAGCGTGTGCCTGCCTGACACATCCTCAAACGCTCGTTAGTAAGCCACGCAAAGCGGCACTGTCGCCCTCGCTTGCCCCCAAACCATGGGAGACCGAGCTTTTGCATGGCGCTATCCGGCGAGGCGCTCCGCACCTGGATAGCCGTTCCGCCAAGAGCAACGAGCCAGGGCTAGTCCGAGCCGATCACTGAAATGGCGGAGCAGGGGAATGTCTGACTCAGGGAAGCGCGAGCCAATCATGACCCCCACCAGAGCTTCGTCAGTGTCCATAAAAGCCGGACCTGGCTGGCCATCGCGGTAGACCCACCGGTACTCCCACTCCGACTCCCAGTCGCGAGCCTTCAGGAAGAACAGGTACTGCCAATATTTTTCTACATGCAGCTCAGCAAGTTCATCGACGCCCAGACGCTCAATGTCCAAGTACGAGATCTCGTGAGCAAGATGTGCGCCAACCAAAACGTTATTCGCGTATTGGACGGGACTATCCCACAGGACCCCTTCCGTTAGCGTAGCTTGCATCTTTTCCGTAAGCGTTTGGCGGTCAAAGACCAGACAGACGCCACGATGACCTTCAGCGTACTGATCCCACATTCGGGAATGTGACCAGCCGCGAGCGTGATCTTCCCACTCATGAGCCCTGAGTTCAGGATCATTTCGCGTCAAACATGCAACCTTGGTCGTGCTGCGAATTCGGTCGTCGATCATTTGCAGCTCGTCGACGAGTGATGCCCCCTCGCCTTTCAGTGGCCGTCCGATAATGCTGAATAGCCAAGGCTGAAACTCTCGTGGATCGTTGGTCCAGGTGAGGGGCGAAAGGCGAAGCTGACTCAAAGGTAGGATATTTCCGAGGGCCGATCCTCGCGTCGTATAGTGATAGAGGTGAGCATCGGGGGCGCCCTTATCCTCAAACATAGCGTGCGAAACTCTACTTGAAGTTTCTCAAAACCTTCACCATCCATCGTGGGTAGTTCGTGACTCATCGGCTGCCTTCGCGTGAAGATTGCTTCGACGCATCGAGCCGCAGAGCAGAAGCCTAAGCCCCGGACGGGCACAGCGCACGTCGCGCAGCTGCGGAGAGACCGGCCGTATTTCGTCCTGCCCGGTAATGCTGTCCGTGCTTCCACAGGTGCCGCAGGGCTCTCATTTGGCTGGCTGAAATTCGCGGTGAATCGCGACGTAGCCCACCCCCTCGCACTCCCGACAACGCCGATAGTTTGAAACGGCGGGCATGCGCTGGGCTTACAGGGCGCGCTCGTGGGCGCGACAGCGGATACCGTGTCGGAATGCCGACGCGTTGTGGACACTGCGGGCGTGAGGGGACTCTGGAGACCAAGGGCTCAGTCACTCTCACCTCGAAGAGTCAGACAATCCATGACCCACCTGGCTTTCAGCAGGAAATCTTGGTGCAGCGGATCGCACAGGTGGACCTCTGTCCGAGCTGCGGGGAAGTAACTCTCTCCAGATACTTGTGGATCGACGGGTATTTTGATGCGGACGACCTCACGGTCGAGACGCTCTACCCGCAGCCCCATCGGCTTGATGATCTACCGGCCAATATTCGGGCACGTTACGAGGCTATGCTGGACCTCCAGCACGCGCCCGATGCATTTGCCGTGCGAGCGGGCCGTGTCCTCGAAGCTATATGCGCAGATCGGGGAATCTCGGATGAGCTATCTCTGCGAGAGCAACTGAACGCCCTGGTCCAGCAGGCTGAAGTGCCAGCGCCGCTTGTGAGTCAGGCGCACGTTGTCTACACTTACCGAAACTATGGCGGCCACGTCAAGGAGTTCGAGGTCGAGGCGGGAGACGTGCCCCTCATCCGCGGCTTCGTCGATGCCCTTTTGGACTTCCTCTACCGTGGCCCGGCTGAACTCGCTCGCGTCAGTGCAGCGCTTGACGGCCGAAAAGCCGCTGCAATGGAACAGTCAGACTAAGCTGCGCTTCGCCTAGCTTAGGAACTCTTGATCGTCGTCCTCCGCTTTCATTTCGGCGGCTATCCGGTCTCCTTCACGTCGCGCTCCATCCGGAGTCATCGCAACCAGTCCGTGCGGCAGCGTCCACGTCCATTTCTTGAACACGTCGCGAATCTCCTCAAGGCGCTTATGTATGTCATGAACACCCTGGCGATTGATCTCCGACAGGTGCATGTAGAGATCCAAGTCCAGATCAACCGTCTCATCGAAGTGGCGTCGGCCGGTGTCGTCGGTGTAGCGGACCCTTGCGGCGTAGGTCATCGGGAGCTCGGTCTTGCCTCTTTGATTGCCCATGTCGAAGAATGTTCGTATCTTCTTGCCAGGCGCTAGCGTTGAGATGCCCTCGTTGAGCATCTTCATCTTGTCCAGGGCCACGCTTGGAATTGCGCTCGCCAACGGCGGTTCGATGTCGAAACGCACATTACGCGCCAAGGAAGTTCCGAGGTTGGACACGGTAAGGAACGCGATGTATCCCAGCTCCACCTCAAAGTCGATGACAACGAATGGGCGCTGCTGCTCCTCACGAAGGCGCCGTGCCTCGCGGACTTGGCGCCAAGCAACGACCGCGGCTACGCTCAGCACAACCAACTGGGCCGCTACCAGCGCGACCTGAGCCACATCCGTCCAGGTGCTTTCCATGGTGGCTACTCTCGGCCTAGGAAGCGCTCGCGGAATTCACTTATAGGAATCCAGCAGTCATCACGCGCCCCGTTCCCGCCGCACACGCGGCAACTGAGCTTGCTGTTTTGAATGATCACGCCACCGGGGATCGGATCGGGATCTACAAGGCCAGTGCCTCCGCAGTTCTCGCACGGAAAGCGGACTCGCACAAGCGGCTCAGGCATGCCGCCAGCCTAGCTCAACGCCGGCCCTACACCACCCAACACGCCGGACCTCCGAGTACTGCCCGTGCGGGTGGGCGCACGCCGCCTTGCCTGTCACGATGCGCCGTGGTGGGGCCTCAACTTCCAGAGCCAGGACCGATTCGGCGGATGCAGACCGAGCTGGCTTTCCCGAGCGTCGGGCGGGGTGATCACCAAGCAGCCGAAGACGCGCTCGTCGCGACTCTGGAACACCAAATGGAGCTGCTGACGGAATCAGGGGGAAAGGGGACGGGCGAGGGCCACATCGTCATTCGCCACCTGATCGCGCGGGTTCTCAGCGACCTAATGGTTGCGACGCACCTTGCTCGCCACGGCTACCTCAGCCAGGCCTATAACGCGGTTCGCACCGCATACGAGACGCAGGACTTGATCGAGCTGATGATTGTCCATCGCGATGAAGCAGCGAGGTGGGTCAACACCGCGCAGGGCCATAAGGATTTCGCGCCAAGCGCAGTCCGGAAGCGGATCGGCAAACCAAGTTTCGATGAGATGTACGGCCACTACTCCGAACTGGCGCACCCTCGGTTTGCTGGGTCTCGCCTGAGCACGTTCGGCAAGCGCCACCTGGAGACCGGCGAAGTCCAAATCCTCGTGCAGGTCGGACCAACGATGTTGGACGAGTTTCCTGACTTCTGGTTTCTCATCATGGCCATCCTCCCGACCATCAGCCGGGTAATTCAGTCCTCTACCGGACTAATCGCGCTGGGCGAAGTGACGGAGGCGAAGTGGGACAACGCCGCCCAAGCCACTGCCGTCGATCTCAAGCGCCTTGCCGAAATTGTCGAAGGTGGGCTCAAGGGGTTTGGCGTTGACGAAGTAGACGGCATCGCAGCTCACTTCGACTTAGTGGGCCGAATCATCAACGAGGCTAACGAGCAGTTCCCATCAGCTGAGCCTCACTCTGGCCCCTGCTAGCGCCCGCGCACCTTCCCGCATTTATGTCTCGACCCCGCAATAGCCGCACGACTGTGGCACCAGTTGTGGCACGAAACCGACAAACCGCTTGAACAAGCCGAATCCCGCGCTCCATCCCTGACCTTGAAAGCGACAGACACCGATGGGACTCCAGGGCGTTCTGCAGGGTCTCTCGGACCCTCATTCGGGTCCGTCGTCTCCGCTTGAATCCGGCCGCACCGTGCTGTCTGGAGGCAATCACCAGAAGCGATCACGGACCAGCTCGCGGGTTTGAAGGTGAAGCCCGAAGACCTGCCAATCCCATCCGCAGGGGATAAGTTGCGGTTCTCAAGCTTGTGTTTGTCGGTTCAAAGCGCCGGGCAGGGCTTCCCTTCCGACAGTTCACATATGGCGTCTTCCACAGCGAACTCGATCTTGAAGAATTCGCGTTCCATAGCGGCCGTGATCCCAGAATTGCCTTTATAGCTCTTGATTGGAAGTGTCGTGGTCGTCGGCCGAATCTCATGGCTCTCGTTATTTAGCATGACGTAGCGATGGCCCAAGGCGCCTCCGGCCAAATGTTCCCGGTGATAGCTCGGCACGCCGATGTTCAGTGGAGCTCGACCTACAAAGAGAAAGAATCGGAAGGACCTGCCGAGCTTGTCAGTGATTCGTATGATGAGCGCATTACGCGTGTCCCTAGGAGGAGATTCAAACGTAAACGGATATGGAAGCACTTCGATAGCCGCGCGGGCATTAGGAATATTTTCAACCGACCCACCATCACCAGCCGCGATAACCGCAGAAGCCGTCAGGGCCGGGACTAGAGCTGCTGAGCACAGCAGGACTATGAGCCGATTCATCCTCATAAAGGCACCCTACCCGTCCGCTAACGAACCGACACACGTGGACGCGCGCAGCGCGTATTTAGCCATGACGAGCCTCAGGGAGGCAGATCGCTGTCTCTGTGGAGCCAGTCCGGCTCAAGGGGGCGCACATATCAAAGCGTTCCGGCGGCCTCTCTGCATAGCCCCGCCTGTTCAAGCTGGCCGCGCGATCATCCTACTACCGGCATCGACGAGCGTGCTTGTCATCTTATTAGAGCGAGATCATCGGCTTAGGGAAACGGCAGCGCATAATCCAAATTGTGCACCACGACCGCGTTTACGACAACTAGCAAGCAAATAGTCCCCGCGCACAAAATGACCCACCAAGGCCGCCGTCTAGCAAATAGTCCGAACACCATCATTCCTAGTACGGGGACCAGCGTTAGGGAGATCCACATGTTTGGATTCTCTACCGTTTCGCAATATCCAGCCCGCGGAGTGCCGGGATCTGGTTTCGCAAATGGAAATGCTTCAAAGCACGCTTGGTGGACAAAGAGGGTCGATCCGGCCGCGGTCAGGCCCACAAGACCGATCATGCCGAGGACAAGCAAGTGTTGCTGACGGGCAGACAAATTAGTCATACCCAACGCATGCTAGCAACCGACGAAGAGCCTTCCGCCAGTCAGCTCATCAGTGTCAGCCAATATTGGCAGCGGCATAAACCGGTCGGAAGTAAATAATTTCATAATCTCTTCCAAGCACTTGATGTTCTTTCTTACGAAGTCTGTTAATAACATACGGAAGAGGCTCTTCGTAATTGTCCGAGTGCTGCGCAACCCATATAGTTCGGTCTTTTCCTGTAGTAACGCGACTAACGATTTGGCTGTGCCTAATTTCTTCCGGTTTTAGGTTCGGACCCTCGCTATAAAAAAGCACGTCTCCTCGATGAATTGTCTGATTTGCAAAGAGAAAATGGCCAAGATTATATTCGACTAGGTGTTCGTACAACCCGTAAGCGCCAGCCCATCCTCGGGTGAAGTCATACTGGCGGAAATCGGTGCTTATGTAGGGTTCGAAGTAATACGACCACCAGGCGCCTTGCCCATGTTCGAAGAGAGAGGTGCGATTTTCTTCGGGATTAAAGGCGGCGTTGGGATTGTTGATCCCATTTGCTCGCATGAATTTAAGTCCGCCAGCGTGGAGCGCTTGGCTAACAAAATTCGTACAATCTCCTCCTTGACCTCCAAAGTACCTGAATGCTTGATTGTGATTCTTTTCTGCTTCGTCGTCACTTTGTCCATCCAAGACCCAGCGCTGCGCGTATTCAGCGGCGTCAATCGAGTGATACCTACCGCAGGGATTTTCGCCTTCTCCCGCGCATAGTTTTTCTTCGTCGCCGCTCAGCAGCAGACTTGGGCTGCTTTTAGGGGACATCCCAGTGCCTGAACCTTCTTTTTCATTCTCTTCGGGTTCTGGATATATATTTACCGGGCCGTGGCCACCCTTGGTACTTCCTAGGTCTTCCGGGGTTAGGACGGGCGGACTACTTTTGAGCTTCGCAAAACGCAGTGGGCTTACGTTCCCTGCGTTGTCTCGCGCGATTACCCTTACCTCAATTTGCTCTTCGCTTTGAGTAGCTGGAATGGCGAAACCGGGCACGGGAGCGCTCTGCCAGGACGACCATTCCCCGGGCGACAGCCGATATTGGTATAGGTAGTTTTGAATTCCCGACCCGGGGGTGCCATCGGCAAAAGGCAGATCGATTGACCGATCCCAGCTGACATAGGTAACTTCTTCTTCTTCGTCTTCGATAATTGCGTCGAATCCATCGGGGATGGTCGGAGGAGTAATATCGGGTCTAACTTCTTTGCCTCCCAGCGCCCGGTTATAGATGCGCACCTCGTCGATGCGGCCGTTGAAGAAGTCGCCATGTTCGGTCGAGCCGCCGATCTGAAGCTCGCCTTCGGTGAGCTGGGCCATCCCCGTGGTGCTGGCGTCTTTGACCAGTTCACCGTCGACGTAGAGGCGCAGCTTGGCGCCGTCGAAGCTGATCGCCAGGTGGGTCCAGTGATTCTCGGAGAGGTGTTCGGGGGCGATCGCCTCGCGGTCTTGGCCTTCTGTTGAGGTTTCAAAGCCGCCGGCTGGATAGTTGGCCCCTTCCCAGCTCTCGTGCAGCCAGTAGGCGTAGCGGTGGGCTCCTTTGCCGCCGCCTTGCTGCTTGGCGATGATCGGGGCCCAGCTGGACTCTTCGCCGCTTGGGTGCACCCAGGCCTCGAGGGTGAATTCTTCGGAGAAGTCCAGCTCGGGGGAGTCGGGGACTTTGAGCACGTCTTCTTCGGAGGCGTCGAATTCCATCGCTCCGCCGTAGCGGCCGTGGGTGCTCCAGCTTGCCCCTTCGATCGTCGCCGTGTGGCCGTCGCCGGTCAGGTCTTCGGCGGTTTCGCCTTCGCCTTCGTCGAAGGAGTAGGCGGCGATCGGGGTTGCGCTTGCAAACGCAACTGACGCCGAAACCCCAAACAAAACCGAGATCGCAAGCGTCATGAAGGCAAACGCAAGCAGCCCCCGATGGATCTCCCTCATAGATCTCCCGCGACGAAAAGACATGATTCCCCCCACCTCCGTAATTGCTTACAGCCTTCTAAGGAATGCGGGTCCACCTGTCAAGTACTCGGCTGTTTTTGGTTGGACGCAAGTAGCCCTATTTGCTTCAAGTCTCTGATCTGATCGAACAGACGTCCTCAAGCAAGGCCTAGTGGGCGATCGAGGGTGGCGCAGCCGGTGGCACGAGACCGACAAACCGCTTGAACAAGCCAATCCCGGCACCTCCCGTCTGACCTTGAAAACCGGCAGGCGTCTAAACGGCGTCTCGAGGGTTCGAATCCCTCCCCCTCCGCTTACGAGTCAATCGTCAACGAGTGCTTCACGACAAGGTTCGCGAATCCGGTGGCAACCTCGTGGCGGTTGTCGATGGTCCCCCAAGCCCCCCACTTCTCGCGCCAGACATCGGGAACTGAGTCCGGAGTGTGAAACGTCGATCCGCCGGTATGGGTGCCATTGGGCGTTGTGCTGCCAGACCCTACGTACAGCACGCCGTTGCTGCCAAAATACATTGGGGTTTTCTGGCGGCTGTAGGTATCGGCTACCCCACTTCCGCTGCTGAAGCTGGCTTCCATGTCCCAGGCCGGGACGGCCAATTTGTCAGCAGCTTCATTCCACTTTGTCTCGACGCGTCTCCTTTTTCTTTCGCCGCCTCGCTTCGGCCATCTCTCGGGCAGCTCCGCGGCCCTGAGATCGTCAACCACCATGATGTCCGCTGACGGGTTGCGCGCGAGGATGGCCCGCGTGGCTCGTTCCCAGATATGGCCGAAGGGGATTGTTGCGGCAGGCAAAGCCGGCACTTCCCCTCCCGCTGCTTGTCGTCGTTCGGTCGCTTGGCTGACCAGTCCTCGGAAGTCGATTAGGCCAACCTGCCGATCATGTTCTTCTTGGGCCTCCAGTACGAATCTCTGCTCCTGTCGAGCCTGCTGGCAAGCAGCGCAGAGAAATTCACCGCTTCCCGTCCCGTGCAGCCCACAGAGAAACTCTCCGCAGTCATTGCATTTCCCGATGGATTCTCTCCCGCATGGGCAAGGCGCGGTCCTGACCGTGGTTGCAATCTGAAAGCGGTGAGTGCATGGCCGCATCGGTGCGAAGCCGCTTGGCCCAGGAGGAACCAAACCGGCGGGGTGCGGCGTTACGCATTCGAATTCACCTGGCGTGATCTGACGAACCTGGCTGCCGCCGCAATAGGGACATGTCGCTCCTGCCATCGCAGCTATGAACCGTATCTCTGCGCGTTCAGAGCACGCGAACGAGGCTGAAGCCGTCATAACCCTTGGCGCCGACCGTCTGGATCGTCGTCGCCTCGACTCGCGGCTCGGCGGCAAGCTGCTCGTGGAAGCGGCGCTGCGCGGCGATTGCCGGCTCATCGTCGGAGAGGTTGGCGAGGCGGCCATCACGGATGACGTTGTCGGCGATGATCAGGCTGCCTGGTCGCGAGTGCTCGAGCGCCCAGGCGAAGTAGTCGGGCGTGTGCACCTTGTCGGCGTCGATGAAGGTGAGGTCGAACGGACCTGCACCGTCGGCGTCGAGCTGAGGAAGCTGGTCCAAGGCCGGACCAACTCTGACCTCGACGACCTCGCCCAGGCCGGCCGCGGCGATGCTCGCTGCCGCCACCTCTGCGTACGCCGGGTTGGCCTCGAGCGTGATCAAGCGACCGTCCGCCGGCAGTGCCCGGGCCAGCCAGATCGTGCTGTAGCCGGCCAGGGTGCCGAACTCGAGGATCGAGCTGGCCCCGATCGTCTTCGCCAAGAGGTGGAGGAGCTTGCCCTGCGGCGGCGAGACCTGGATCTGGGGAAGCCCCGCCGCCTCTCCCGCGCGAACCGCAGCGTCCAGCGCCTCGTCGGGCGGAGCCAGCAGGCCGGTGACGTACTCGTCGACTGCGGTCCAGGTGTCTTGCGTCACGGCAGAGGTCTATCAAGAGGCTTGCCGGGCAGGAAACCCGGCCCTCCGGCCGAACGTGCGGGGATGGAGACAGCTTCGCGCCGGGCGCGCAGGCGTGAACGATGGCTGCAGCGCGCCGAGCGCGTAAGCGACGCCTTCGGGCTCGTGCTGATCCTGGTTCTGATCACCTACGTGCTGGCCTCGCTGCTCGAGAACCGTGACTGGACCGCCGTCCTACTAACCGTGGCCACTAGCGCGACCTCGGTCGTGGCGCTAACCAGCTCGCACGCGAAAGCCCAGCTCGTGCGCATCGCCCTGCTGCTCTCGGCGCTGACAATCGCCTTGGCGGCCGTCGGAGCGGCCTCCGGCAATCACGACTGGCTCAACCTCGCGACCTTGATCCAGGTCTCCCTGTTGGCGCTCGCAATGGGGGCGGTCCTGCGCCGTGTCGTGATGGCGCCCGAGGTGGGCTCGCGCACGATCCTCGGCGCGCTCAGCGTCTACGCCGTGCTGGGCATCCTCTTCACCTTCCTATATGGCGTGATCGACCGGGTCCAGGGCGGCCCGTTCTTCGAAGGCCATGCGCACCCCGCGAGCTCTGACTTCCTTTTCTTCAGCTACACGACGCTGACCACGACCGGCTACGGAAACCTCGTCCCCGGTGGGCAGCCAGGCCGCATGATCTCCGGCCTCGAGATGATGATCGGACAGATCTTCCTCGTCACCCTCGTCGCGGGCCTGGTCAGCCTCTGGCGGCCAGGCGAGGCGATCCGCCGGCGGCGCGAGAAACGGAACGGCAGTGAGCCGGCAGCTGACCCGCCGCCGGTTCCCTAGTTACTCAGAGAGCTCGACGCGCTCAATCGTCTGCGCCTCGAGCGGACGATCCGAGGCATCGGTCGGCGATGCCTCGATCGCATCGACCACGTCCATACCATCGACGACGCGACCGAAGACGGTGTGCTTGCCGTCGAGCCAAGGCGCCGACGGGGTCGTGACGATGAAGAACTGTGAGCCGTTGGTGTTGGGGCCGGCGTTGGCCATTGCCAGCGCGCCCCGCTCGACCTTGTGATCGTTGAACTCGTCCTCGAACTTGTAGCCGGGACCGCCGGTACCAGTTCCCTCTGGGCAGCCGCCCTGGATCATGAAGTCCGGGATCACCCTGTGGAAGACGAGTTCGTCGTAGAACTTCTCGGCAGAGAGTTTGCGGAAGTTCTCAACCGTCTTTGGCGCGTCCTCGTCGTGCAGCTCGAGCACGATCGTCCCGGCGCTGGTGTGAAGGGTTGCCTGCGACATCGGGCATCACCCTACCCGGTTACGCGAAGAACAAGCGGACGCGAGGCACCGGGCGCGTAGGGCCAGCGCTCTTCGGCCAGCACCGCCGCGCGGAACCGGATCCGCGCCGCGCCGCTGATGTAGCGGAACCGATAGCGGGCGTGAAAATGGCCGTCGTGGCCGGTGCGCGTTACCAGCACCGGGCGCCAGCGCCGCGAAGCCTGCTCGAAGTACTGAATCGAGACCAGCTTCCCGCGCCGAGGCAGGGGGGCACCGAGGCTGCGTACGCGACCACTGAAGCGCACCGACTCGCCAGTTCGCAGCTGCGAGGAGGACGCCGTCAGCTCGACACCGCTGCGCACCCGCAGCGTCAGCGGGCTCCGCTCGGCCGGACCCAGGTGCGCATCGCCCGGAAAGGCGACCGCTATCCGGCGTGAGGTCCCCGCCGGCAGCTGAAGCTGAAAGCCGCCGTGGGAACCCGTCTGCAGGGCCTCAACCCGCGCCCGGCCGAGAGCGCCGCGCGAGGGGCGAGCGGTGACGCGCAGGGCGCGGCCGGCAAGCCCCGCACCATCGTCATCGACGAGGCGGCCACTCAGCATCGCCACTGCCCTGAACGGCACCGTCAGCTCGGTGCCGCTGTGCCCGTGCCAATGAAGGCGGGCGAAGATGCGCGCCTTGCCCCGCACTGGCTCGGCCCGCTTGAGCGCCGTGATCGGTTCGCCGGCGACCTTGCGCACTGTCATCTCGGTGCCGTCGCTGCGGCGGGTCGAGCTCGCCGTGTTTCCCGCGGCATCGGCGGCGTCGGCCCGAAAGACGTAGGTGCCCGGGCCGAGATCACTCGGCAGCCGCGCCAATAGCTCGGTTTTCCCGGCCGAGGCGCCGCGCTGAAATTTCGCCGGCAGCTCCGTCCACTGCTGGCTGTCGAGACGGCGGTAATGGATCTCGCCGCTTGCCGGGCCAGAATGCGCATCGTTGATTTCAGCCTGGATCTGGGTCGCAGCTGCATCCCCGGCGGCGGCCGGCTCGAAGGCGACGCCTGGGGGCACGTCGTCGAACCGCAGCGGCAGCGATGCCGCCGAGGATGCAGATTCATTGCCCGCCTCATCGCGCAGCCAAATACTGAGCGAGTAAATCCCGGCGCGGGGCACAAAAAGATTCTGCAGGGCGCCCAACTGGTGCCCCGGGACAAACTTCGCGCCGCTGTCATAGCCGGCCGGTCCGGTGATTCGCCAGGTGGCGCCGCCAATCGGGCTTGCCGGGCCCTGGTCGGGGTTGACCCAGGTGAGATCGAAGTCGTTGCCGCGGTGCCAACTTTCATTGCCTCCGGCAATCGTTAGGTCGCGCGGATGGGCGGGCGGGTTGTTGTCGATCAAGATCGTCCGCGCCAGCCCGCAGTTGACGTTGCCGGCGAAGTCGGTAGCGCAGTGGCTGACGATGTGGGGTCCGTCGCTGAACCCAGTAGTTGAGATCGGGTAATAGCCGACACGGGTGGTGGGGCAGGGCCGCATCGTCGTCGCCCGTAGCTCGCCGCTGACCGAGACGACGTTGCATGGGTGGTCGTGGGCCAACACTGGGTGACCGTCGATCAGCGCTTCGGTCCGCTTCAGACCGGACCCCCCGTCCAGGGCGCTGTACTCGAGCTTGTGCTCGCCCCGCAGCCAACCGCCGGCAAGCATGTCGCCTCCGATTGAGAAGACCGGGAGGAAGTCGTCCTCGATCGTGATCGTCAGTGCCCTGATAGCGGACCAAGAGCCGGGTTCGAGGCTGCACCACTTGCTTTCCGCCCTGGCGCAGAGAAGGCGGTCCTCGAGCGCCGGCATCGGGGTCGAGAAGCCGACGACGAAGTCGCGCGGAGTGACGTCGGTGGTGGACGCGGCGGCGAATACGTCGAAGCCGCCGCTCAGGTTGGCGACGCCGATTCGCTGCTCGATCCCGTCATGCAGCGCGTGCCACCAGGTGCCGCTGACCCGCGTGATGCCAGTGCCTTCCGGAGCCTCCCAGCGCCAGCGGGCGTAGCGTGTCCCCGACACCGTTCCCTGACCATCGCGGGTAAAGCTCTTCAGGTGCGCCCCGTCGAAGGAATCCTGGCCGGCCGGCGGCACGCACCAACCATCGGGCCGGAACTTCGCTCCTCCGGTGCTGTCAGCCCAGTTCGCGTCGGCGCCGACATACCAACCACACTGGGCGACCGAGTACTTGCCCGCGGTCGCCTCCCTGGCGGCCAGCAGCAGCAAGGCGAGCGCCAGCGCGATCCCCATTGCGATGATGCGGCCAGGGCCACCCCGCGTGCCCGACATAAGTCCTCCTTCGCTCGACGGCATGTGCGGGGCCTAAGCCGGCGGCGGCGAGTTCTCTCCCCCCGGTGGACCCCGGGGGCTGCCGCCTCGACGCCTTTGCGAGAATGGCTCCAATGTCACTTCCAACGCAGGATCAGATAACCGAGAAGCTGCGAGCCGTGATCGACCCCGAGCTGCGCCGCTCAATCGTCGAGCTGGGAATGGTGCGCTCGATCGAGGTTCGTGATGGCGGCCGGGTCGAGGTCGTCGTCTCGCTGACCACAGCGGGCTGCCCGATCCGCTCCCACTTCGAACAGGCCGTCGCCAAGCAGGTCTCCGAGCTGGATGGAGTGACCGAGGTCGCGGTCGGCTTCGACGTGCTCTCCGACGAGGAGAAATCGTCTCTGCAGCAGACACTCGGCCGCGGCAAGCTGCCCGCCGGCGCCCTCGCCCAGGTGAAAAACGTGATCTGCGTCGCCTCTGGCAAGGGCGGTGTCGGCAAGTCGACGATGACCGCCAATCTCGCCGCGGCCCTGAGTGCCGAAGGGCACCCGGCCGGCGCGCTGGACTGCGACGTCTACGGCTACTCGATGCCGCGGATGCTCGGGGTCAACAACAAGCCCGAGGTCAATGGTGAGCGCAAAATCCTGCCGCTCGAGTCCCCCGGTGGCGTCAAGGTGATGTCGATCGGCTTTTTCGTCGAGGAGAACTCCGCCGTCGTCTGGCGCGGCCCGATGCTGCACAAGGCGATCCAGCAGTTCCTCGAGGACGTCGCCTGGGGCGAGCTGGAGTACCTGCTGCTCGACCTGCCTCCGGGAACCGGCGATGTCTCGATGACCCTCGCCCAACTGCTGCCCCAGGCGAAGTTCGTGATCGTCACGACACCTCAGCCGGCGGCTCAAACCGTAGCCAAGCGGGGCGCCGACATGGCGGCGAAGTTCGATCTCGAGCTGCTCGGCGTAATCGAGAACATGTCCGGCTTCACGACGCCAGACGGCGAGCGCTTCACGATCTTCGGCGAGGGCGGCGGACAACTGCTTGCCGATGAACTCGACATTCCTCTGCTCGGCAAGGTGCCTCTTTCAGAGCCCCTGCGCGAGCACGCCGACAGTGGCTCGCCGTTGGTGACGGCAGAGCCCGACTCTCCTGCGTCACAGGCAATTCGTCAGGCCGCGCGAGGCATCATCGCGGCCACGCCACAGGAGCTGCCGGTCTTGCAGGCGACTCCGGCGGCAGCAGAACCGCCGCCGGTCAGCGGTACGCCGCTCCCCGTGGTCCAGTAGCTAACGCCTAGTTGTGCTTGAAGACGTGCACGCTCGGTAGCACCGCGCTCACCGTGGTGATCCTCATCCCAGCTCACCTCCCTTCCCATCTCCTCCCCGTCTGACCGGGATTCGGGGGTAATACTAAGAAAAAATTAAGTATTGAGCCATGACTGAGTGTCAATGCCTTCAATCAGGGAAACTTGCTTATCCTCCGCCGGCCTTACCAATGAGATAGCTCTTGACTGGAGGATCAGCCTTGGCGACGACCGCAAAGGGGCAGAGGAGAAGCATCGACGAGGCGGTGGCCTACGCCGTCGGCCACCGGATCAGGATCGACGCTCTCGCGATCCTCAACGAAGGCACGGCAAGCCCCAATGAAATCGCCAAGATCATCGGCGAGGGCGTCAGCAAGGTTGGCCATCACGTCAAAGAACTGTTCGATTCCGGCTGCATCGAATTTGTCGGCACCGAGCAGCGGCGCGGCGCGACCGAGCACTTCTACCGGGCGATCGCGCGGCCGTTTATCAGCGACGAGGAAGCGCGCCAACTGCCAGCGGAGACAAAACGTGAGTTCGCCGCTCTGATCCTGCAAGCGATCATGGCCGAGGGCCTTGCCGCGCTGCGCGCCGGCAAGATGGACTCCGACGAGGACATCTGGATGAGTTGGCGCTCGGTCAATCTCGACGAGCAGGGACGGCGTGAAGTGGCCGACGAGATGGCTGCCTCCTACGCGCGGGTCGAGGAGATCGAGGCTAAAAGCGCCACCCGCCTGCTCGAGAATGATCAGGACGGGACCTCGACCGTGGTCGCGGCAATGAGTTTCGAGCGTAGCCGCTCCGGTCGCCCGCCGGGCGAGCGCCTGGCCACGAGTGACAGCTAGGAGGGCGGCCAGTACAGCGCCGCCCTCCCAGTCCATCGAGCAAGCATCGAGTCCCCAATGCTAGGAAGCCTCATGCTGACGACCTAGCGGGTCACCCGACGCGCTAACGATGTTAGAGCTAAAAAATGGTGCACTATGTTGAGAGTGGACATGGGTGACAACACCCACGTCGATTTTGGTGCAGAGCGGCTACAAACCTGTACACCAAATAGCGTTAGATCGGTCGTCGTTGTTTAGGTACCAGTAAGTGCCTAAACAACGACCAAACCGAACCGGGCCGCTGCTAGGCGCTGGCCTTGCTCTTGTAGTAATTGGCGTTGATCTCGGCGTACTTCGCCCACTCCGCCGGAAGCTGGTCCTCGGCAAAGCAGGCGTCCACCGGGCAGGCCTCGACGCAGGCGTCGCAGTCGATGCACTCGTCCGGATCGATGTAGAGCATCTCAACCGAGTCGTAGTCGGGCTCGTCCGGCGTCGGGTGGATGCAGTCGACGGGACAGACCTCGACACACGAGTTGTCCTTCTGGCCGATGCAAGGCTCGGCGATGACGTAGGTCATTCGAGGCTTATCTCCTGGGTCGTCGTTTCCGGGTACCGCCGGAGGCTCGTGGGCCCCCACCAAAGCGCGGACGCACATTTTAGGGATATGGCGTCGCAGCGTGACGGCGGGCGAAATTCGGTTGGCAAGTTCGATTCGTTCGCGCAGTCCAGATATCGTGGCCGCGTGCCTCGTCCCGGGCTCCCGATCGCCTGCGCCCTGCTCGCGCTGCTGCTTGCCACGCCGGCCGCACGCGCCGGCGGCGGAGAGACTCGACCGCTTGGCGCCGCGACCCCTACGGCGGTCACGACCTTCTCGCCCAACCACGTCATCGTCGAGTGGGCATCCGGCGCAAGCCGCAGCGACCGGGTTGCGGCGCGCCAGAGCGCCGACGTGACCTCGCTGCGACCGCTGGGCGACCCGCTGTTCCAGCTGCTCGAAATCGATCCGGGTCAGAGTGCCATTGACGTTCTCGCTGCATTGCGCGGCGATGCAGCCGTGCAAGCCGCGTCGCGCGATGGCTACAGCTCGCTGGACTCGGTGCCGAACGATCCATTGTTTGGAGAACTCTGGGGGCTCAGAAACAGTGGCGCCGGGATCGACGGCTTCTCCGGCGCCGTCGCCGGAGCCGACGTCAACGCCCCGCTCGCCTGGGACCGCACGACCGGATCGCCTTCCACGGTGATCGCCGACCTCGACTCCGGCTACCGCTTCGACTCACCCGACCTCGGCCCAGTTGCCTGGACCAATCCTGGTGAGATCGCCGGCAATAGCATCGACGACGACAGCAATGGCTTCGTCGACGATGTCCACGGCTACGACTTCGTCGGCGCCAGCGCCGACTCCCCGGCGAGCGACAGCGACCCGACCGACGACAACCTGATCTCGGGCGGTCACGGAGTCCACACCGCGGGGACGATGGGCGCGGCGGGCAACAACGGCGTCGGGATCACCGGCGTCGCCCAGAACGTGCGGATCATGCCGCTGCGTGTCTGCGCCAACTCCGCCGCAAACAAAGATGAAACCCGCTGTCCTTTCTCTTCCCAGATCGCAGCGATCAACTACGCGGGCGCGATGGGCGCGAAGGCAGCCAACATGTCGCTCGGAGGAACAACGTTCAACGCCACCGAGCGAGACGCAATCGCGGCCAATCCGCAGACACTGTTCGTGATCTCCGCCGGCAACGACGGCAAAGACAATGACTTCGAACCGCATTACCCCTGCAACTACGACCCCCTCGCCGAAGGCAAAAGTGCGGTCAACAACGTGATCTGCGTCGCCGCCACCGACCAAGCGGATCAGCTGGCCGGCTTCTCCGATTGGGGAGCCTCCTCGGTCGACCTCGGGGCGCCGGGCACCGAGACGCTGAGTACGTTTCCCGTCCTGACCACAACCCTCGTCGATGATTTCGAGGCGAGCGATTTTTCTTCAAAGTGGGAAACCACCGCGGGGACGGGGATGGGCCGTGCCGCCGCCGGCGATGGACCGTTGACGTCGTTCGGGATGAACGACTCGCCTGGCGCGGCGCCGGCCCCAGGCTCAGCCCATCAGTCGACGCTCACCAGCGGAATCTCCGTCCCGGCCGGCTCCGGGGCTTGCACGCTCAGCGGGCTGCGGTTCCGCAGCGCCGACGCCGGATCGAGCTTCTCTTACGCGGTCCTCAGCGACGGCGAATCCGCGTTCACCAACAGCGGTTCGACGAATACGAGCGGTTCGGAGATGGCAGCGTTCAACACGGTGCCAATCAAGGGCCTGGGCGGCCACTCGGTCAAGGTCAGCTTCGGTTACACCGCCGGCCCTTCCCCCACTGCGGCAAACGGGATCTGGTTCGACAACCTGAAGCTCACCTGTTACGCGCCGGTCCCTACCCCTCCCGGATACGAATTCCTCGAGGGCACCTCGATGGCGGCGCCGCACGTGACCGGCGCCGCCGGGCTGCTCTTCTCGCTGAGGCCGGCGGCGACCGTGACCGAAGTGCGCGATGCCCTCCTGGCCGGGGTCGACGCGATCCCGGCACTGACCGACGAGACGACGAGCGGCGGACGACTTGACATCGACAAGGCAATGGAAGTCCTCACGGGCGAATCAGGGTCCGACAAAGAACCGCCGGCCGCACCCCAGCTCCAAGCCACCGTGCCCGCCTCGCCAGCGAACGACAACAACCCGAAGATCCGCGGCGGCGCTGAGACAGGATCGACCGTCCGGATCTACGCCGGCACCGGGTGCGCGGGGTCGCCGATCGCGACAGGCAGCAGCGCGGCGCTTGAATCCCCGGGCATCGCGGTCAGCGTTCCCGACAACTCCGTTTCCCACTTCTCTGCAACCGCAACCGACTTGGCAGCGAACAAATCGGCGTGTTCAAATTCCATCGCCTACACCGAGGTCACGCCGATCGTCGAAGAACTGCCGCCTGGGACCGTGGAAAAAGCGGAAGCGGCCATCCGCGCGGCCAACCCGCCCGCCGTGGTTACGCAGCCGCCGAAGCCCGTCTGCAAGGTGCCGACCCTGGCCGGCGCGAGCCTTGGCCAGGCGAAGGCCAAACTCTCGGCCGCCCACTGCACACTCGGCACCGTGACCAAGCCGAAGGCCAAGAAAGGCCACCGACTGCCGTCGCTGGTGGTCAAGTCCTCCTCGCCGGGCGCCGGCTCGGCTGCAAGCAGCGGCAAGGTCAACATCACGCTCGGCCCCAAGCCGAAGCCAAAGAAGCACCACCACCACTAGCATCGCTCGGCGATGCTGCTGCTGACAGGGGCAACCGGAAGCGTTGGATCGCGGCTGCTGCCGCTGCTGCTCGAGCGCGGTCACGATGTGCGCTGCCTGGTGCGCGAGCCGCGGCGACTGGGCCCGCGCCGGGTCGACGTGCAGATTGCCCTCGGCGACCTCGGCGAGATGTCGGACCCCTACCTGGTGCGGCAGGCGCTGCGCGGCGTCGACACCGTCGTCCACCTGGCGGCGACGATCCGCGATCAGCCTCCGCACCGGATCGAGGAGCTGAACGGCCTGGCGACGGTGCGGCTGCTGCGCGCGGCCGAGCGCAGCGGTGTCAAGCGCTTCGTCTTCTTCAGCGCGCTCAACGCGTCGGAGGCTCAGCGCACGCGCTTCTTCCGCGCCAAGTGGCTGGCCGAGGAGGCGATCGCCTCCTCATCGCTGCAGACGACGATCTTCGCGCCCTCGATCGTCTACGACCGCTCGGACCCCTGGATCACGCTGCTGCGCCGCTTCTCCTTCCTGCCCGTGCTGCCGGTCTCCGGCGCGGGCCGGGCCTGCTTCGAGCCGATCTGGGCACACGACGCCGCCCGCTGCGTCGTTGCCGCCCTTGAGCGGGACGGGCGCCCGCGCTACGAGTTGGCCGGGCCCGAGACCCTCGACTACGACCAGATGTCAGATCTGGTCAGCCAGATCGCCGGCCGTCCGCGACCGCTTGTCCACGTCCCCCTGCCGATCGTCCGCTCGGGCTTGATCGCGATGCGCTCCCTTTTCGGCGAGGCGGTGTTTGCAACCTGGGAGGAGGCCGAGCTGATGGAGGTCTCGATGACCAGCGAGCGCGGCACGGCCGACGCGGAGGAGCTCGGAGTCGAGCCAAGAAGGATGGGCGATGTACTGGAGGAGGATTAAACAAGCGGCGGTACTGGCCTTGGCGATCGGGGCGATTGGCGCCGCCCCCGCGCAGGCGCTGACCCTGGTCCCGCCCAAGCCCGACATTCTCTTCGGCGTCAGCGATCAGGGCACGACGCAGCAGTTCAACGAATTCACCGAACTGCTCGCCAAGCACCCGGCGCTACTGGAGACCTTCCACCCATGGGGCAACAGCCTCAACCAGGCCTACGAACGCTGGCGTGAAACCGGCACGCGGCCGGTCCTGGCGATCTCGACGATGGACGATCAGAATCTGAGCGAGCTGATCACGCCGGAGCAGATCGCGCTCGGGGCGGGCGACGACTACCTGCTGCAGCTCAATGACTTCTTCGCCAAACGCGGGCTGCCCGCCTACCTGCGGCCCCTGGGCGAGCCCAATCGCTGCCTCAACGCCTGGTCGGCGATCAACTGCGACGGCACACAGAAGGGCGGCGAACACACCGCCTACTGGTACAAAGAGGCCTTCCGCCGCATCGCCGCGATCGTGCGCGGGGGCCAGACCTTGGAAGGGATCAACGCGACCTTGGCCGAAATCGGCCTGCCGCCGCTCAACCGCACCAAGGGGCCTAACCCAACCGAACTGGCGGCAGCGCCGGTGAGCATTATCTGGAGCCCGCTGCCGGGCGGCTCGCCGCGGGTGAAGGGCAACTTCCCCGGCAACTTCTGGCCCGGCGCCCGCTGGGTCGATTGGGCCGGCACCGACTTCTACTCCGAATATCCGGTCTGGGAAGACCTCAAGCGCTTCTACGCCGGCAAGCAGTGGAAGGGCAAGCCGCTGGCGATCACCGAGTGGGCGGTCTCGGGCAAAGACGAACCGCGCTTCGTCAAACAGCTGGTCTCCTGGACGGTCAAGCACCCGCGCGTGCGGATGTTCGTCTACTACGCCGGCTTCGGCCCCGGGACCAACACCTACGACCTGCGCCTCTACCCGCGCACGACCAACACCCTGCGGCTGAAGCTACGCCGCGAAACCTTCCTCCAGTACGCCGAATACAACGCCAGCCTGTTCCCGCCGCTGCCGCCGCCACCGCCCAAAACCACCAGGGCCGCATAGCCCCCGGGGAACGGGGGCGACGGGACTCAGAGTGGCCTATATCTCTACTTTGAGTCCCGTCGGCGGAGGTTTGGCTGGGCTAGGAGGGCCTGAATTGTCCCGGCGAGGCGCTTTGGTTCTCTTTGGACCTGCTCCCAGGTGCAGCGTGAAACTCGCCAGCCGGCCAATTGCAGGAGCTGCTCTCGCTGGCGGTCGTGCTGGAAGGCGGAGTCGGTGTCATGAAAGCGGCGACTATCGGCCTCAACGATCAGGCCGGCGTCTCTCCAAAGGAAATCGGGCTTAAGTCGGCGACCGCTGACGTGGAGCGAGACGTTGACCTCGGGCGTCGGGAGCCCACCCTTGCAGCACATGCCGAGGAACATGCGCTCCAATTCACTGCGAGTTCTCCTCGTCTCCGGATGAAGATCGTCGAGGACAGAGCGAAGGCGTGCAACTCCACGGCGACCACGGCTGCGCCTAAGCAGAGCACGCAGCGCAGATAGGTCGACGATCCGCAGAACCTCGGCCTCAGCGAGCGCCTTCCTCAACTGCCACACCGGGATGACCGCAGCCAGATCGAGCAGCGTCCGCTCCACGGTCGTACATGGAATCCCACGCACGGTCATCCAATCGCTCACCGGCAGGGAGTGCCGATGCGCATCTATGCCCGGCGGGTGCCGTCCCCGACGATTCGGCGCCGTTACATCAACGGACCCACGATCAGCATCCCTTATGCCCCACAGGGCCGCTGCAGAACGGTGCGACAAAACCGCGCCGGAGCCACTGGCCAGAACGGCAGCCAGCCAACGTCCCTCCTGGGTGAGCAGTGAGTGTCCCACCGCATAGACGCCCTCGTGCACTCGGTGCAGGCGACCTGCCCTGGCACGCTTATAAGCGACGCTCTTGGAGACGCCAAACCCACGCAGTTGCTCAAGCGTCACAAGCCCGCCCTGTTCTTCAGCAATTCGCGCAATCGCCCCATCCACCCCCGGTCGACGGGACTCAGAGTGGCCTATATCTCTACTTTGAGTCCCGTCGGCGGAGGGGGTTGAGGGCACGCCGGGAGCTTGGCGGAGTAAGGCGCGCGGGTGGTGCGGACAGGGTCATGCGTAATGGGCGTGAGACATACGAAACGCGAGAGGCCCGGCAGTTGCCGGGCCTCTCTGAAACTGCACTCGCCTGTTGAGGCGAGGATACGCCCAGAGGGCGTGGCTACATCATGCCGCCCATGTCCGGCATACCGCCGGGCATGCCACCGCCGCCCGCGCCTTCCTTCTCGGGCGGCTCGGCGATGATCGCCTCGGTGACGAGGATGTTCTTGGCGATCGACGCCGCGTTCTCCAGCGCCGAGCGGGTCACCTTGGTCGGGTCGATCACGCCGGCGGCGATCAGGTCGCCGTACTCGCCGGTCGCCGC
>DATMIH010000009.1:0-17453 GCA_035554595.1 Solirubrobacterales bacterium | reverse complement strand
TCCTCGGCGCCGAGCCCCTCGACGATCTCGCTCATCGGAACCGAGGCTAGGCGGCAGACCGGATAGCCTCAGCACCCGCGGCGCAGGCCGCATTCCCAAGCCAATACCCCGGAGGGTCCAGCCACATGTTCGTTTCCAAGGCCGCCGTCGTCGGCGGCGGCACCATGGGTGGCGAGATCGCCCAGGCGATCGCCGCCGCCGATATCCCAGTCGTCGTCAAGGACATCGACCAAAAGTTTGTCGACGCCGCTGTCGAGAAGGCGCGCGCGGTCACCGAGGGTCAGCTCGCCCGCCTGGTCAAGAAGGAGAAGCTGACCCAGGAGCAGGCCGATGCCCGCCTCGCCGAGGTGATGGGCCTCGTCACCGGCACGACCACCTACGAGGAGTTCGGCGACGTCGACTTCGTGATCGAGGCGGTGCCGGAGCGGATGGAGATCAAGCAGGCGGTTTTCCGTGAGATCGACGCGGCGACCCCCGGCCACGCGATCCTCTCCTCCAACACCTCTTCGCTCTCGATCACTGAGATGGGCGAAAACACGCTGCGCCCCGACAAGGTGGTCGGCTTCCACTTCTTTTACCCCGCCTCGGTTATGCCGTTGGTCGAGATCATCGCCGGCGAGGACACCTCCGAGGAGACCGCCACCGTCGCCTACAACTTCGCCCAGGCGATCAAGAAGCAGCCGATCGTCTGCGGCGAGGTCCCCGGCTTCGTCGTCAACCGCATCCTGATGGCGACGATCGGTGAGATCTGGCGCGTCCAGGAGGAGCAGGGCCTCTCGCTGAAGGCAATCGACGAGGCGATCGCCGCCGCCCAGGTGGCGCCGATGGGCCCCTTCTTCCTCACCGACCTGCTCGGCCTTGACACCGTGCTGCACGTCGCCGAGCACCTCGCCGCGTCATATGGGGAGACCTTCTACGTCCACAAGGGTCTGCAGCAGCTGGTCGCCGACGGCAAGCTCGGCGCCAAGTCCGGCGGCGAGGGCTTCTTCAAGGAGGGCGAGCAGAACATCCCCGGCGACGCCGAGCCCGATGCCGAGGAGCTGGTCGCGCTCTTCACCTGCCGCGCCCTGATCGAGTCCTGCCTGCTGGTCGAGGAGGGCGTCTGCTCGGTCCGCGACATCGACCTGGGGATGATGGCCGGCGCCGGCCTCGACCCGCGCCGCGGCCTGCTGCCGCCGTTCTGGAAGACCGACATCGAGGGCCTCGACGTCGTGCTGGAGCGGATGGAGGGACTGCAGGAGCGCCACGGCGACCGCTTCGCCCCGCCGTTGCTGCTGCGGCGCCTGGTCGCCCAGCGACGCTTCGGGATGAAGTCCGGCCAGGGCTTCTATCCCTACCCGCAGCCCGATGAGGGCGATCAGGCGGAGACGGTGAAGCTGGAGACGCGCGGTGAGGTCGCGATCGCCTGGCTCGCCAACGCGCCGATGAACGCGGTCTCGCCCGACGTGATCCGCGACCTGAAGACGGTCTGGGAGCGAGTCAAGGCCGCTGATGGCGTCGGCGCGATGGTGATCGCCTCCTCGGTTCCGGTCGTCTTCTCGGCCGGCGCCGACATCAAGGCCTTCACCCAGATGGACGAGGGTGGCGGTGAGGAGCTAATCCACACCGCCCACGCCCTGCTGCGCGATTTCGGTCAGGCGCCGGTGGCGACGATCGCCGCGGTCAACGCGATCGCCTTCGGCGGTGGCTGCGAGGTGGCGATGGCCTGCGACGTGCGGATCGGCGCCGAAGCTGCTGTTTTCGGCCAGCCCGAGATCAAGCTGGGGATCATCCCCGGCTTCGGCGGCACCCAGCGCCTACCGCGCCTGGTCGGTCCCAACAAGGCACTGGAGATGAACCTGATCGGCGATGCGATCCTCGCCGGCGAGGCGCTCGAAGCGGGCCTCGTCAACCGCGTCGTCCCCGACCACGAGCTGTTCGAGACGGCGCTGATGTGGGGCCGCAAGCTCGCCGCTCAGGCGCCGATGGCGCTCGAGCAGATCAAGCGCGTCTCGCACGCTGGCGACCTGGATGAGGGCATCGAGGCCGAGAAGCAGGGCTTTGCCACCGCCTTCCGCAGCGAGGACGCCAATGAGGGCATCGGCGCCTTCCTCGGCAAGCGCACGCCGAAGTGGAGCGGCAAGTAGCCGATATACGCCGCCGACGGGACTCAAAGTCGCCTATATCGCGACTTTCAGTCCCGTCGGCAGAGGTCGAGCGGCTGGCGGAGCTCGTTCGCCGGTCGCGCTCGACCGTTGTTCTGACTGGGGCTGGGGTTTCGGTTCCGTCGGGCATCCCCGACTTTCGCACGCCCGAGACGGGCCTCTGGGCCAACGTCGACCCGATGGAAGTCGCCCACATCGACGTCTTCGAGCGCGACCCGGCCCGCTTCTGGTCTTACTACCGACCACGCTTTCAATCGCTTGGCGACAAGCGGCCCAACGCCGCTCACGAGGCACTCGCCGAGCTGGAGCGGCGAGAGCTGATCGAGGGCGTGATCACCCAGAACATCGATCGTTTGCACGGCGCCGCCGGCTCGCGCGAGGTGGTCGAGGTGCACGGCTCGATTGAGACCTCGTCCTGCCGGCGTTGCGAGGTCAGCTATGGCCTCGACCAGATGGACCCGCTCTTCGACGCCGACGGCGTCGCGCTCTGCGCCACTTGCGGCGGTTCGGTCAAGCCCGACGTCGTGCTCTTTGGCGAGATGCTGCCTGAGGCCGCGATGCGCAGGGCGCAGGAGTTGGCCGAAGCCGCCGAGCTGCTGATCTGCGTCGGCTCGTCGCTGGCCGTGTACCCGGTGGCAAGCCTTCCCGCCGTCACTCTCGAACGCGGCGGCAAGCTCGCCATCGTTACCAAGGGCCCGACGCCGTATGACGGTGACGCGGCGCTGAAGCTGGAAGGCGAGGTCGACGCGGAGCTGGCCGATCTGGCCGCGGCGCTGCGCTGAGCAGCACCGCGGCTCAGAACCGACCTAGAACCTGACCCGCTGCCGTTCGCACTCGGCGACAATCGTGCTCGCCTGCGGGGAGTCGAAGCGGGCCGCGTGGGCGCACTTCGCCACCGCTTCGGCGCCGCAACCGCTGATGGTTTCGGCGCCGACGATCCCGGCTGTCTGGGCATGTATGCAGCCCAGCGGGGTCGGCGGATTGCTGTCGCCGATGGTCGCGATCACGACCGCGACCATCGCGGCGATGGTCACCAGAAAAGTGATCGAGGCGATCTTGATCTCGCGTGAATTGAGCTTGTAAAGCGGCGTTGTTTGCCGCTCGTAATGTCCTTCAAGTGGCATGGGCGGCAGATTATCTGGCGATCCCGCCCCCGTTCGCGCCAGCGTGGCGAAGATTTCGCACCGATCTTTAGACACGTGTACGTAGTGGCGCCGCGGTTGCGGAGGGAAGGTTTAGCGGTCCGAGAAGCATCTAGTTGAGAAAGGAACTAATCGTCTATGGATTGGCTTCAAGAAGGCGCCAACTCGTGGCAGATGACCGCCGCGACTCTGGTCGGCCTGATGAGCATTCCCGGCTTGGTCGTGCTCTACGGCGGAGTCATGCAGAAGCGCTGGTCGGTGAACTCGATGATGATGGCGTTCGTCGCGTTCGCGATCGTGCTTGTGCTCTGGGTGCTCGTCGGTTTCAAGATGGGCTTCGGAGAGCCGATCCACGCAATCTCCGACAGCGGATTCTTCGGCAACTTCCTGGGTAAGCCGGAATCGATCCTGGGCAGCCACGATCTGCTGCAGCAGGCTCATATCCCAGAGCTGGCGGAAGAAGAATTCCTCTTCCCGCAGTCGACGCTCGCGTACTTCCAGATCGTCTTCGCGGCGATCACGCCGATCCTGATGCTGGGCTCTGTGCTCGGCCGGATCAACTTCAAGGCGTGGATCCCGTTCGTCGCTCTCTGGACGCTGCTCTGCTACACGATCAACGCCTTCCTGATCTGGGGCGGTGGCTTCTTCGCCCAGCAGGGTGCGATCGACTACTCGGGTGGTTACGTGATTCACCTTGCCGCCGGCGTCTCGGGCTTCGTCGCCGCCGCCGTGATCGGACCGCGGCTGCAGCGCGATCGCGAGGTCGACGCGCCAAACAACCTGGCGATGGTCGCCGTCGGCGCCGGGCTGCTGTGGATGGGCTGGAACGGCTTCAACGGCGGTGACTGGTACAGCGCCGGTGATATCGCCGCAGCCTCGATCCTCAATACCAACCTCTGTACTGCGGTCGCCTTCCTGGTCTGGGTCGCTCTCGATTACGCCACCGGCCGCAAGCCGAGCCTGATCGGCAGCGTCAACGGCATGATCGTCGGCCTCGTCGCGATCACCCCCGGTGCCGGTTTCGTCAACGGTTGGGGCGCGATCATCATCGGCGTCGTCGCTTCCTCGCTCGTCTACCTGGCGCTCAACTACCTGAGCCGGGTGCGACCGTTCCGCAATGTCGACGACACGCTGGGGGTCGTGTATACGCACGGCTTTGCCGGGGTCGCCGGCGGCCTCCTGGTCGGGATCTTCGCCAACAAACTGATGGCTGGCGAACACGAAGGCCTGATCTCCGGCGGCGGGCTGCATCTACTCTGGGTCCAGGCTTACACGGCCGCCTGGGTGATCGCCTTCTCCGCGATCATGACCTTCATCCTGCTCAAGCTGGTCGGCCTGTTCGTGCCGCTGCGGATGAGCGAGGCCGAAATGGAGGAAGGCGACATCGCCGTCCACGGCCACGAGGTCTACCCCTCCGATGTGCCATCGCTGGGCTACCCCGACGGGGTGGGCACGGCTGCCGTGCCGGCAGCTCCCGCGGGGGGAAGCGTCTAACCAGACGGCCGGGCCGTGGCTGGCGGCCCGGAGAACGAGAAGAGACAGGAACCGCCCCCGCACTCTCCCGGGGGCGGTTCTGTTTCTGGGATCAGTCTGCAGCCTTGGCGTGGGAGCGCGCGACCTCGCGCAAGGTGTCGAGCAGGGTGGCCACCGCCGGCGTCACCGGCGCTCCGCGGCGAGTTGCGGCGAAGACCTTGCGCACGGGGCTCTGCGGGTGCAACGCGCGGACGCGGATGTCGGCCCGCACGGCGGAGAGCGCCAGCTGCGGGATCAGGCCGACACCGACGCCGGCCGCGACCAGGCCCTGGACCGTCTGGTAATCGTCGCTCTCGAAGGAAACCCGCGGCTCGAAGCCGGCCGCGTGGCAGGAGCGAACTACGTGGCGGGCGCAGGGGCCAGAGACGGAGGTCTGCACCCACGACTCCTCGCGAAGGTCCTCGAGCCGGACCTGGCGGCGGCGGGCGAGCGGGTGAGCGGTCGGCAGGGCAAGGTGAAGCGGGTCCTCGAGCAGCTCGAAGCGGCGGATGCCGGTGGCAAGGCGCTCGCCGACGCCCTCGAATTCGTAGAGCAGGGCGAGGTCGAACTCGCCGCCGCGCAGGCGTGGCGCGATTTCCTCCGGCTCGCCCTCGGCCAGGGTCACTTCGACACCGGGGTGCCCGGCGCTGAAGGCGGCGATTGCCTGCGGCACCAGCGTCGCGCCGGCGCTGGGGAAGGAGGCGATGCGCAACCGCCCGGCCTCGCCGCCGGCGATCGCGGCGAGCTCGGTCTCGGCGGCTTCCATGCGGCCGAGGATGCCCTCGGCGTGGGTGACGAGTGCGGCTCCGGCGGCGGTTGGCCGCACGCCGCCGCGGTCGCGCTCGATCAGGGTCGCGCCGACCTCGCCCTCGAGGGTCGCGATCGCCTGCGAGACAGCCGATTGAGAGTAGGAGAGAGCGTCAGCGGCGGCTGAGAACGAGCCGCTCCTCACCACCTCCCGGAGCACTTTGAGGCGAGCGGCATTCAGCATAAGCAAAGCTTATCGCCAACATGAGGATTAACAGTTGTGATTATCCAAGGAGAGTGCGACCATCGCCTCGAACTTCGATTCACCGCCGACAACCTTCAAGGAGAAGCCGATGGCCACTCGCATCATCGTTTCCTACGACGACACCGACAACGACCGCGACGCGCTGGCATTTGGACGCCTGCTCGCCTTCAGCGGTGCCGACCTCTCGCTCGCCTACGTCCGCCACTCCCAGGGCGGAGCGCTGGAGGAGAAGGAGGCCGAGGACCTGCTCGCCCGCGGTGCCGAATCGGTCGGCGCTCCGGACATGCCGCGCCACGTCATCGTCAATCCCGGGACCAGCGTCGGCCTGGCGGAACTGGCCGAGCGCGAGGGCGCCGACGTGATCGTCTTCGGCTCGGAGTACCGCACCGCGCCGGGCACGGTCAAGCCGGGCATCCCCGCCCACAAGCTGCTGCTTGGTGGCCCGGCGGCGATCGCCGTCGCTCCGGCCGGCCTGCGCGACAACCCCTCGGTCAGTATCAACAAGATCGGGGTCATCGACGAGGGCGACCCGGCCGCCCGCCGGACCGCCGAGAGCCTCGCCTCGGCGCTCGGCGCCACCGTCGCCGAGCGCGCCGGAGCCGGCCACATTGACTTGCTCGTCGTCGGCTCGCGGCCTGAGTCGCCGGCCGGGAAAGTGACCCTCAGTGCCGCCAGCGACTACGCGGTCGAGACCGCCAGCTTCCCGGTTTTGGTCGTGCCGCGCGGTCGTCCGGTTGAGTTCTCTCCGTCGTCATCCGGGGGATCGAGCGATCCCGACGGGTCGGCGGGCCCGGCCGCGCCGGCGGTCGCCTAGGGCTTCTTGACGACGAGGATCACGGCCGCGATCGTCGGATCGCGGCCGTCGATCCGGTTCCGGGCCTCGGCCCAGGAAATCGGGCTCGCCGCCTGAACCTCGAGCAGCTTGCCGAGCGCGACATCGGGTTGTTCGGCCTCGATCACGAAGGCGTCGGGCAGATCGGGGGGCGGAGCGGCGGCCAGCTCGCGCTGGGTGACCTCCTCACTCGCCCGCTCGGCGTTGGACCAACCCTGGCCGAAGGCAAGGTCAGGCCCGTCGAGGTGCGGTCCCTCGAGGATCTTGAGCTTGCTTTCCGCCGGCGCCCACTCCTGTTCGCCGAGCTCGACCGGCAGGTCCTCGAGCCACGGTGCGATCACCTCGGCCATCAGCTGCTCGCGGCTGAAGTTGAAGGAGCGGGCGTGCTTGATGCCGCTGCTGAGCTCGACGTGGAAGGGCACGTGACAACCATATGCTCACGGCGATGGAGACACCCCTGCCCACCGCCGTCGTCTTCGACAACGACGGCCTGCTGCTCGACACCGAGTCGGTCTGGACCCGGGCCGAGCATGACCTTTTCGAACGACGTGGCGTCGGGTTCACGCCCCAGAACAAGCGCGAGCTGGTCGGCACCTCGGCCGAGATCGCCGGTGGCATCCTCGAGCGGCGCCTCGGCGAGCCCGGTCGCGCCGCTGAGCTGATCGAGGAGCTGAACGAGCTGGTTGTGGCCGAGCTCGAGCACGGAGTCGAGGCGATGCTGGGGGCGGCGGACCTGCTGGGCCGGCTGAAGCGGCGCGGCACCCCGATCGGCCTCGTCTCCAACTCGCCCTTGCCCTTCGTTCAGCGCTCGCTGGAGATCGTCGGCTTCGTCGACCACTTCGACGTCGTGCTCAGCGCCCACGAAGTGGCGGCGCCGAAGCCGGCGCCCGATCCATACCTCGAGGCCTGTCGCCGCCTCGGTGTCGAGCCGGGACCGGATGTGATCGCGCTGGAGGATTCGCCCACCGGCGTAGCTGCTGCACGCGCGGCAGGCCTGACCGTTATCGGGGTTCCCTCACTGGAGGGGATCGAGCTGCTCGAAGCGCATGCCATTGCCGAGTCGCTGATGGACTCGGTTGTCGCCCACCACCTGGTTCTCTAGCTGCCGAGGACGCGACGCCGTCGCAAGATCCGCTCGGAGGTGACGAGGAGCTCGCTAAGTGCTTGCAGTTGCTCCGCAGAGAGATCTCCCCGGAGGGCGGCGTTGGCGAGCTCCCCCGTCTCCTGGCGGCGAGCCTGGAGTGTCGCCATGTCCTCCTCGTGGCCTGGGTCGTTGAGCGCGCCTTTGAGCTCGATCAGGAGCGCCTCCAGACCGACTCGGAGTTGCAGCGCTGCCTCGCGGTTGCGGTCCGCGTCGAGGTCGGCGCGGGCGCGGAGGAGCAGGGTCTCGCAGGCGTCTAGCTGCTCGCGACCGCCGAGGACGGCCGCGAGTCGTTGCTGGGGGCGCAGCTCCTCATCGCGCTGGCGGCGCCGTGAGGTCGGGCCAAGGCCTGGGTCGACCTGATGAGCTGAGGTGAAGGCGCCGTCGGCGAGGGCCTCGCCGCCACCGAAGCCGATTCGGATCACGACCGCTCGCGCCGGGGTCACGGTCTGCGGGTAGGGGTCGCCGCTGGCCACCGACTGGGTGTGCAGGGCCTGGTTGAGCTCGTCTATCCCCTGCTCGACCAGCCGGTCGATTACCTCCTCGGAGGCCGTGGTCTCGCTCAGCCAGGTCTCGGCTGCCTGCTCGTCCTTGAACTCGTTGAAGGCAAGTACCACTGTGGCTCGCGCCACCGGCAGCTCTGGCGGTGGCTCGCCGATCTCGGCGTCTCGGGGACGCTTGCGTCGGCGGCGGGCCGGCGGCGGGGCGCCGAGGGTCTCGATCACAAGCACCTGCTCGCACTCGCCATCGCGGACCAGGTAGCGGCCATCGGCGACCGCCAACGCGCCGGCGAAATCGAACTGGGTGAATCCGAAGAGGCGGGTCAAAGACCCAATTCTGCCCGGCGTCTCAGTCGCCGGCGCCCGGCTTGCCGCCGTTGCCGTTCTTGCCGCCCTTGCCCTGGCTGTCGGGCAGCGCGTATTGCGAGGGCTTCGGCGAGACGTGGGGATTCTTGATTTCGTCGAGGCGGTTGGTCAGTCGCTGCCACTGGTCCGGTTTGAGCAGCGCGTTGAATTGCTGGTCGAAGGGACCGGTGAGCGGGTGGTAGCCGATGTGCACGTGGTCGTAGTGATCCGGCAGGGCGAAGCTGGTTTCACCTGGCAGGTCCTCGAGCGAGATCACCTGATGGGGGTGCATCGTGCCCTGTAGCTGCAGGACGTCGCGGATCAGCTGGTCGGTCAGCGTTCCCGGGCCCTGGTGACCGGTAACCGGCACCCCATCGATGACCGCGATGTCGACCGCGTCACCGGTGCTGTGCTCGGAGACGTATCCCGATGAGCTCATGATGCTGTGACCGCACTTGAGCGAGGTGATCGTCAGCCGGTAACCCTTGGAGACCAAGTACTCGAGTACCGCAAGGACGCGGCGGTCGATCTGGCCAGTGGCGATGTCTTCGCGGCCGCATTCGTAGATGTCGAGCGCTTTGTCGGCGAGGACGCGCTTCTGCAGCTCCTCCTTGGAGAGGAGCAGTACGGCGGCGCCGCCGAGGTCCTCGGAGAGGGGGTTCTTACCGTCGGCCCGGTAGATCGCCGTCGCCTCGAGCAGCTTCCAGCCATCGAGGATCGGCTTCGGGTCGATCTCGGGCGCGCCGCGCCCAGCGGGGCGGATGGCGAAGTTGATGTGGGGATCAACGCCGTTCCTCGCCGCGCCGATCCGAGCCAGGACTGTGCCAGCTATAACCTTCGACCCGACCCTTAGGGTTCCATCCTCGCTGCTTATCGGGCTGTCGACTTCCGGCGCTTCGCTGTTCTTGTCCCCGCCCTCGGCCCGGTTCGGCAGCGCGCGCAGGCGCGGTCGCAGGTCTTCGCTTTCGACCGGCAGGCGCCGCTCCTTGCCGGTCGGCATCACCACGGAGCGGTGCTTGCGGACGATCTGGCCGAGCTCGGCGTAGGTGTAGCGATTGCCGTAGGCGTCCTGCAGGACCACGTAGTTGCCGAGGCGCGGGGAGCTGCCGATCTTCTCGATCACACCGTCGTTGACGGCGACCACCGGAGCGCCCTCGGCGGCGAAGATGTTGACTCCTCGCCGGGTCGGCGAGGAGGAGATCACTTCAGCCGCATCGCCGTATGCCTGTTCAGCGCCCGGGACGGAGCGCTTCAGCGCTTCCCGGGCGGAGAGATCGTCGGCGTAGCTGGCGTCGGCGGCGACGGGGAAGTGCGCACCCTCGGTAAGGCCGGTCAACGAGCCGACCAGGTCGGTCGGCAGCTTGCCGTAAGCGCGGGCGTAGCCGAGCACCTCCTGCACGTACCAGTCGGCGTGGTTGTAGGAGTAGATCGCGTTGTAGAGGTCTTGGTTGCCGCCGCTGAGCTTGAGGTAGTGCGCGGCGGCGCAGATCGCGTCGACGGGGTTGTAGGGGTCCTTCTTGCCATCGCCGTTGGCGTCGAGGCCGAACGCTTCCCAACTGGAAGGGAGGAACTGCATCCAGCCGATCGCGCCGGCGCTGGAGGGACCCATGTTGGTGCCGAAGCCCGACTCGATCTTGTTGATCGAGGCCAGGACCTCCCAGGGGATCCCGTACTCGGTGCCGCAGGCCTGGTAGATCGGCAGCAGGAAGGGCGGGATCTCAAAGGAGTCGATGACGAAGTTGGGAACGCCGATCGGTGCCGGCCCGAAGGGCGCGATCGTCGTCGTCGGGTTGGCTTCCGTCGGCGCGCCGCCACTGCCGTACTGAGAGCCGCCGCTGGAGGTGTCGGTCTGCTGCACGCCGGCGGTGGCGCTGGGTGCGGTCGCTCCGGCGCCGGAGCTTTCTCCGCCACCGCTGACGTCGCCGAGGTTTTCGTTGTGGTGCACTTTCTCGCCACCGGAGCCGATCGTCGCCCCGGCCTTGAAGCCGCCCTGTTTCGTCGGGGTCCCTTCGCTGGGCGCCGGCGCTGCCGCGGCGGGAGCTTCGACGCTGCTGTTGTTGGTCGGGCTCGCCGGGGGGGCGGGTTCCTCGCTGTTGTCTTCCGGCGATTCGCAGCTGGGGTCTTCCATGTCGACCAAGCCGTCGCCGTCGTCGTCGACTTCGTTGGAGCAGGCCGGCAGCGGCGCGGCCGGCACGGCCGGGGTGGTCGTCAGCGGGGTCGTCGCTTCGCCCGAGGTGGTCGAGACTTCTTCGGCCCCGGCGAAGCCGACTCCAAGCGCCGTGACGACGCCAAAGCTGGCCAACGCGATGATCAGTGCAAGCTTGTTTCTCATATGACGGCGCACCTATACCCCCTGGGCACGATCGTGCAGCACATGCCGGCCCTCTCCCTGCGCAACAGGCTCGCCCAAGCTACTGGCTCGCAAACTGCTGCGCAACGCCCGGCTGCTGCCCCCAACAAGCCCTTAATCAAGGTCTCTCTCATGCCCCAAGTGCGGGAGGATTTCAGTCGAACCGGATGTGCCGGTTAAGCTGCTGTCAATGAGGCGGCTGATTTGACAATGAATGCGGATTACGACGACCAGGAGGGCCTGCGTGCACGCAGCGAGCAGGCGATTGGCGAGTTCGCCCAAGCCCTGCTCGACAGTCAGGTGCTGGAGAACGCAGTAGCCGCCGCTTTTGGCGCCCGCGAGAAGGCGCTCGACGCTCAGCACGCGGCAATGAGCGCGCTCAATCTGCCCTCGGCCGGCGACCTCGAACGGCTGGAGCGGCGAGTTCGCTCCCTCTCCCAGCGCCTGGAAGAGGTTGAGGACCAGATCGATCGCGTCTCGCGCGATCTCGGTGATATTCGCCGCCGCCTCGTCGCCCGTGAGCGCGCCGAGGACGAAGTCTAACCTTCGACTTCAGCCTGAGAGTACGGCAGAAGCGGCCCTTCCGGCCCGTCGCTCCAGCTCCTCCAGGATCTCCTTCTCCAAACTCGTCGAGCTGCGCTCCTCTTCGCTGACGATCAGCACCGCCGCGAGCTCGATCCCCAAACGGGCGGCGCGTGCGAGCAGCGGCGCCGTCTGCATGTCGACCGCGGCTACCCCGAGGCCGGCACCATCCCCCGCGGGATGGCCGTCGACGCTGGCGACCGAGACGAGACTGCCCTCGCTGCCCAGCTCGGACTGGAGCTTTCCGGTCAAGACCGGATCGGGTGCCACCGCGGTCCCTGGTTCGACGCCTAGCGAGGCGGCGCTGCCGCCCCGCGCGATCGCCTCGTCCACGACCAGCAGGTCACCCAGGCCGCTCTTTGCTTCGATGCCCACGCAGGTGCCGACCCGCACCGCCCGCTTCACCCCGAGCTCGACCAGGTCGCCGAGCACGAGCACCGCGCTTGGCCCACCCATGCCCGTCGCCTGGATGGTCAGCTCGCCCCCGGCCGGCGTTGTGCCGAAGTAGGCCCAGAGGCCACGAGCGTGGTTGCTCATCTTTGGTTGCTCGAGCAGCTCCTGGGCGAGCAACAGCGCCCGACCTGGGTCGCCGACCAGGACGGCGTCGGCAGCGATCGGAGCGGTGGGCCGGAGTCGCGAAGGCACCGCCGGACCCTATTGCCACTTGCGAGAGTGACGGTGCGGAGATCTTCGCCATCTGTCTAATGCGGTGGCGCGCCTCTCACTGGAGGATTGAGCCAATGAAGAAGATCGAGGCCTTCATCCGCCACGAGGCATTCGACCCGATCCGGGCCGAGCTGCTCGATAAGGGCCTGCCCTCGCTCTCGATCCTCGAGGTCAAGGGGTCTGGCCGCCAGCGGGGCGAGGTGGAGCACTACCGGGGCTCGGCACTGATGATCAGCGTGCGGCCCAAGCTGAAGCTCGAGGTGGTGGTGGAGGACAAGGACAAGGACTTGGTGGTCGAGGCGATCCTCCGGCACGCCCGCACCGGCGAGGTCGGCGACGGCAAGATCTTCGTGCTCCCGGTCGAGGAGGCGATTCGCATCCGCACCGGCGAGGACGGCGAGCCCGTCCTGCAGGCGCACGAGGAGTCCGAGATCTCGGCCTAGCGCGTAGCCTCGCGGTCGGTGGCTGCGGACGAACGGATATCCCTCAGCGAGGCATCGCGCCGCTCCGGCGTCTCGGCCAGCACGCTGAAACGCTGGGCCGAGGAGAAGGTGCTGCCGGTGCGCCGCGGCCGCTGGACCGCGGCGGCGGCGGCTCAGGCCCGCGTCGTCGCGCGCATGCGTGAGCGCGGCCACTCGCTCGAGGACCTCAAGCGAGCCGGGCGCGAGGGGCGCCTCGCCTTCGGCTTCACCGAGGACCTCTTCCCCCACGAGGAGGAGCAGACGACGCTCGAGGAAGCTGCCCGCGAGACCGGGCTCGAGCCGGAGCTGGCGGAGCGCATCCTGATCATCCTCGGCACTCCGCTGGGCCAGGAGCGCCTGCTCAGCCCCGAGGACGTGCAGGCACTGCGCCACTGCGCCCGGGTCCTAGCGGCAGGCTTTCCGCTTGTTGCATTCCTTCAGCTGGTGCGCGTCTACGTTCAGTCGTTGCGGCGAATCGCTGATGCAGAGGTTCGCCTCTTCCATCTCTACGTGCACGAACCGCTGATTCGCGACGGGGTGCCGGAGCTGGAGATGGCCGGGGAGATGGGTGAGCTGGCCGGGGACATTCTTCCTTTGGCCGCGCCGCTCACCGACTACCTCCACACCCGCTACCTGCGGTTCTTCCTCGAGCAGGACGTCGTCGGCCACATGGAGAGCGATCTGGGGATGGCCGAGTCGCAGGTCCACCATGTCCCCGTCACCCTCTGCTTCATCGACCTCACCGGATTTACCCGCTACACCGAGGAGGAGGGTGATCTTGAGGCCCTCGACGTGGTCGAGAACTTCGTCGAAACGGTCGAGGCGACGCTGCCGCCGGAGGCGACGATCGTGAAGACGATCGGCGACGAGGTGATGGTTGTCTCACCCGAGCCGGCCTCCCTGACCGAGTGGGCGGTTGACCTGATGGGGCGCTTCCCCCTGCGACCGCAGCCCCGGGTCGGAATCCACTACGCGCAGGCGGTGTACAGAGACGGCGATTACTTCGGCACCCACGTCAACCTCGCTCACCGGGTCGTCAACCGCGCCCAGGCCGGCGAGGTGCTGGTGACTGACCGCGTCAGCGAAGCGCTGAGGGGACGGGGTCTCACCTGCGACCCGATCGGCGAGGTCACCCTCAGGGGCTTCCCGACCCCGACCCCGCTCTACGTAGTCCACGCGCGCGACACTTAGGAGCATGGAGAACGAGCGGATGCTCGACGCGGTTCGGGAGAGTGGGCTGCTGCCGGTCGGCACCCCGCTGGTGGCGATGCTCTCCGGTGGTCGCGACTCGGTCTGCCTGCTCGACCTCGTGGTTCGTTTGCTCGGCCCCGCCACAATCACCGCGGTCCACGTTAACTACGGATTGCGGGATGACTCCGACGCTGATGAGGAGCACTGCGCGGCGCTTTGCACTCAACTCGGGGTCGCGCTCGAGCTGGAGCGACCGCGCCGCCCCGAGGGGCCCGGAAACCTGCAGTCCTGGGCGCGCGACACCCGCTACGCGGCGGCGGCCCAGCTGGCACTCGGCCAGGGGGCGCTGATCGCCACCGGACATACCGCCGACGACCAAGTTGAGACGATCCTCTACCGGCTCGCCTCCTCGCCCAGTCGCCGGGCGCTGCTGGGGATGCGCGAGCGGGACGGCAGCTTGGTGCGCCCGCTGCTGGGCTTCACCCGCGAGCAGACGACCGCCTATTGCGAGGAGCGCGGGCTCGCTTGGCGAGACGATCCCACCAACGCCGAAGGCGGCTACGCCCGCAATCGCGTCCGCCACGGCCTCGCCGCCGCGCTTGCCGAAATTCACCCCGCGGCCGCGCGCAACGTCCTGCGCACGGCCGAGTTGCTGCGCGACGAGGCCGAGGTGCTGGACGCGCTGGTCGATGCCGAGCTCGGCGCGAACGGATCGGAGCGCGGCACGATCGAGCTGAGCCGCTTGGCGGAGTTGCCACCTGCCCTGCGCCGCCTCGTCGTCCAGCGACTCGCCGATCGCGCCGCCGGCCGCCCGGTTCCCGGCGCCGCGAACCACGCCGATCAGGTCGCGGGCCTGCGCCGCACCGGCACCGCGATGCTCGATCTCGGCGGCGGCGTGCGCGCCGTGGTCGAGCGCGGCGTGCTGCACGCCGAGCGCTGACATCCGCAAGCGCCCGCTCTATCTAGACTGCGCCCCTTGAGCGCGGAACGAATGAGCATCCATATCTGATTCTCTGCGAGTGAGTGAAGCGCGAAATTGACATGACCGAGCCCTCGATCGGCGAGACCCTCGTCTCCAGTGAGGACCTGCAGCGGCGCGTTGCCGAGCTCGGTCGCCAGATCAGCGCCGATTACGCCGGGCGCGACCTCTTCATGGTCGGCGTGCTCAAGGGCGCCGTCCTCTTTCTCGCCGACTTGATGCGCCACGTCGACGTGCCTTGCGAGATCGACTTCATGGCCGTCTCCAGCTACGGCTCGCAGACCGACTCCTCGGGCGTGGTGCGCATCCTCAAGGACCTCGACGCGCCGATCGAAGGGCGCGACGTGCTGATCGTCGAGGACATCATCGATTCCGGCCTCACCCTGCAGTACTTGATGCGCAATCTGAGGGCACGCAACCCTGCCTCGCTCGAGGTCTGCGCTCTGCTCACCAAGCCCGAGCGCCTGCGCGTCGACCTCTCGCCTCGCTACCTCGGCTTCGAGATCGCCAACCGCTTCGCGATCGGCTACGGCCTAGACCACGCGCAGCGCTACCGCAACCTCTCTTACGTGGCCGCGTTGGACGATTAGATGCCGAATCCGCCCTGGTACGCTGATTTTTCCCTGTGAGGCGTTTTTTCAAGAGCGCGGCTTTCCCGATCCTGTTGGTGGTGATCCTTGCCTTCGTTGCCCAGAAGGTGATCAGTAGCCCCGATAGCAGCAAGGCACCGACCTACAACCAGCTGGTCGGTACGAAGGCCCACGGCGGGTTGATCGCGAACGGCGAAGTCAAAGACGTCACGATCAACACCAAGGACAACTCCCTTGACGTCACCTTGAAGGGCGAAAAAGGAGAAGACGGCGAAAGCTTCTCGACCGGCTACCCGCCCAACACCGAGCAGTCGCTGCTCAACCTGATCGACGAAAACAAAGTCGAGACGACGGTGCACGGGACCGGCGGCTCCAGCCTGCTCTCGCTGCTCACCTACATCCTTCCCTTCGTCCTCTTCTTCGGCTTCTGGATCTTCCTGATGAACCAGATGCAGGGCGGCGGCTCGCGGGTGATGAACTTCGGCAAATCGAAGGCCAAGCGGATGTCGGTCGACGCGCCCAAGATCACCTTCCGCGACGTCGCCGGTGTCGACGAGGCGGTGCAGGAGCTGCAGGAGATCAAGGAATTCCTCGAGAACCCGAAGAAGTTCCAGGCGCTGGGTGCGCGCATTCCCAAGGGCGTGCTGCTCTACGGCCCCCCTGGTACCGGTAAGACGCTGCTCGCCCGCGCGGTCGCCGGCGAGGCGGGCGTCCCCTTCTTCTCGATCTCCGGCTCGGACTTCGTCGAGATGTTCGTCGGCGTCGGCGCCAGCCGCGTCCGCGACCTCTTCGAGCAGGCCAAGCAGAACTCGCCCTGCATCATCTTCATGGACGAGATCGACGCCGTCGGCCGCCATCGCGGGGCCGGCATGGGCGGCGGTCACGACGAGCGCGAGCAGACTCTCAACCAGCTGCTGGTTGAGATGGACGGCTTCGAGATGAAGGACAACATCATCTTGATCGCGGCGACCAACCGGCCCGACATCCTCGACCCTGCGCTGCTGCGGCCCGGCCGCTTCGATCGCCAGGTCGTCGTCGACCGTCCTGACCGCAAGGGCCGCAAGCACATCCTCGAGGTGCACACCCGTGGTAAGCCGCTGGCCAAGGTGATTGACCTTGACGCGCTGGCCGGCCAGACGCCCGGCTTTACCGGCGCCGATCTCGCCAACCTAATCAACGAGGCGGCCCTGCTCACCGCCCGCACGGGCAAGCGCGAAATCACCATGCAGGAGCTCGAGGAGGGGATCATGAGAGTGATCGCCGGCCCGGAGAAGAAGACCCGGGTGATGAGCGAGAAGGAGCGCCTGATCACTGCCTTCCACGAGATGGGCCACGCGATCGTCGGCCACCTCCTGGAGAACACCGACCCGGTCCACAAGATCTCGATCATCAGCCGCGGTCAGGCACTCGGCTACACGATCAGCCTGCCCGGCGAAGACAAGTTCCTCACCTCGCGCGCCGAGCTGACCGACACGATGGCGATGACCCTCGGCGGCCGCGCCGCCGAGGAGATCGTCTTCGGCGAGATCACCACCGGCGCCTCCAACGACCTTGAAAAGGTGACCGAGACGGCGAAGCAGATGGTGATGCGCTTCGGCATGTCCGAGCGCCTCGGCCCCCGCGTCTTCGGCCACGATCGCGGCCAGCCCTTCCTCGGCCGCGAGTTTTCCTCCGAGCCCGACTACTCGGACGAGATTGCCCGTGAGATCGACGACGAGATCCGCCGCATCGTCGAGAGCGCCCACCAGACGGCCAAGGACCTGCTCACCGAGAACCGCGCGAACCTCGACACGATCTCGAAGATCCTGCTCAAGCGGGAGACGATCGACGCCGAGCAGTTCATCGCCCTGCTCGACGGCAAGTCCGAAGACGAGGTCTTCGTCGACGACGAGGAGCCCGCGAAGCCGGCCGAGCCGGCTCCCGAGCCGGAGCGGCCGCAGCGCGAAGGGGCACGGCCGAATCCGCGGCCACGTCCAGGGTTCGCCGGCGGCGACGCGAGCTAAGTA
>DATMIH010000008.1:0-25898 GCA_035554595.1 Solirubrobacterales bacterium | reverse complement strand
GAGGAAGAAGGGGAGCAGCAGGCCGCCGATCGCCCAGTAGATGAAGGTGGCGTCGATGCGGCTGATGATCGGGTCCTTGAGCAGGTCCGGCGCGTAGCGCTCCTTGTTGCCGCGCTGGGTGTGGATGAAGAGCCAGCCCATGTGCGCGTGGTAGAGGCCCTTGAGCGCGCCGCTCCAGCCGTGGCCGTGGTCGACGTGGGGGCTGTGGGGATCGCCCTCGACGTCGGAGAAGGCGTGGTGCTTGCGATGGTCCGCGACCCAGGAGATCACCGGGCCCTCGATCGCCGCCGAGCCGAGGGCGGCCAGCAGGCCGTGCAGCCACGGCTTCGCCTTGAAGGCGCGATGGGTGAGGTGACGATGGAAGCCGACGGTGATCCCCAGCCCGGTGAAGACGTACATGCCGAGGAAGAGGAAGACGTCGCTCCAGTGCAGGGCCTTGCCCCAGACCTGCCAGGCGGCGAAGCCGATCGCGACGAAGGGGATCAGCGTGACCAGGCCGGTGATGATGCGGTCGCGCGTCTCGTTCTCGACGGGCTGGATGTCGGAGGGAAGTGGTCCGGCGGTGGAAGACACTGTCCGCGATCATACGGCGCCGAGATGAAGCGCACCTGGGAATAGATCGCCGATCGATGTCACATGGCCGCCGTTGTAAGGTGCGGCCGGATGGCTTTCGCTGACACGGGCCGGCTGCGTGGCGAGATCGAGGCTCGCATCCCCGAGCGGCCATTCACGGTCGAGTTCTGGGATGGGACGCGCCTCCCCTCGACCAGCGGCGACGGGCCCACCTTCAGCGTCCGTTCCCCGCGCGCCGCCGCCCACGTGCTGCGGGCGCCGGGCCAGCTCGGGCTCGGCCGCGCCTACGTCAGCGGCGAGATCGAGGTCGACGACATCGACGCGGTGATCGCCCTGCTCGACGGCTGGGAGCCGCCGTCGCTGGAGGGCGCCGACAAGCGGGCGCTGCTGCTGGGCGCCGTGCGCGCGGCCGGGCTGACGAAGCCGCCGCCGCGGCCGCGGGCCGAGCTGCGCCCCAGCGGCCGCCGTCACAGCAAAGAGCGCGACGCCCGCGCCGTGCGCCACCACTACGACGTCTCCAACGAGTTCTTCGAGCTCTTCCTCGGCGAGACGATGGTCTACAGCTGCGCGATCTTCTCGCGCGGGGCGAAGACGCTGGAGGAGGCGCAGGAGGAGAAGCTGGAGACGGTCGCCCGCAAGCTGGCGCTGAAGGAGGGCGACCGGGTGCTCGACGTCGGCTGCGGCTGGGGCGGCTTCCCGCTCTGGGCGGCGACGAAGCACGGAGCCAGCGTCGTCGGCATCACCCTCTCCCCTCCCCAGGCCGAGAAGGCGCGGCAGCGGGCGGAGGAGGCGGGGGTCGCCGACAAGGTCGAGATCCACGTCATGGACTACCGCGACCTCGCCGGCGAGCGCTTCGACGCGATCGCCAGCATCGGCATGGTCGAGCACGTTGGCGCCTCCCAAATCGACCTCTACGCCCAGACCCTCGCCGGCCTGCTGGAGCCGGGCGGGCGCCTGCTCAACCACGGCATCACCCGCCTGCGCCACACCGACGCCGAGGCGGGCGCTTTCTCCGAGCGCTACGTCTTCCCCGACGCCGCGCCCCTACACCTCTCACGCAACCTGATGGCGCTCGAACGGGCCGGCTTCATCACCCACCACGTCGAGGACTTCGCCGCTGATTACGCCGAGACCCTGCGCCACTGGGCCAAGAATCTCGACGACAACCTCGACGAGGCGATCCGTCTCGCCGGGCCGGAACGGGTGCGCGTCTGGCGCCTCTACCTGCGCGCCGCGCGCAACGGCTTCCTCTCGGGCTTCACCTCGATCTATCAGGCGCGCTGCTCGCTGGCTTGATCCAAGCTTGGGGCAGGGCGCCCACCAGGCAATAGGCGGTCGAGCCAGGCAGGCATCCACCAGCACCACTTGCCTAGCCGGACCATCATCGCCGGCACGACGATCAGCCTCACGACGAAGGCGTCCAACGCGACCCCGATCGCCAGCGCCACGCCGAGGTTGCGGATCGTGACGAACTCCGAGACGGAGAAGGCAAGGAAGACGCAGATCATGATCATCGCAGCGCCGGTGACGACGTGGGCGGTGCGATCCAAGCCGCCGCTGACCGCGGCGCGGGTCGAGCCCGTGCGCAGGTATTCCTCGCGGATACGGGCGAAGACGAACACCTCGTAGTCGATCGCCAGCCCGAACATCACCATGATGATTGATGGGACCATGGTGGCATCGACGTATCCGGGCCCGCCGAGCAGGGAGCCGTCGAAGAGCAGGGCAAGGATCCCGAAGCTGGCGCTGATCGTGATCAGGTTGATCAGGGCGGCCAGGAACGGGATCGTCAGCGAGCGCAGCACCGGGATCAAGACGGCGATGGTGACCAGCGAGAGCACCAGGCGCAGCAGCGGCGTCTGACCGTGGACGACGTCATTGGTGGCGATCTCGCTGGGCGCGACGCCGCCGACGACCACTTCGGTGCCCGTCTTGCGAGCGAGACCGGCGGCGTCGGCTTCGAGTCGGTCCTTGGTCTGCCGGACAGCGTCGGTGCCGGGGGCATCGCGCGGTATGACCAGCATGCGAGCGTCCATACCGCCGCGATCGAGGTTGATCAGCGAGCCGAGCTGGGTACGGCGGCGCGGTGGGCTTCCATCGAGGCCGGCGAGGACGAAGTAAGCGGAGTGGAAGATGCCCGGCGATTTGCGCTGTACCTCAGCGAGGCCCGATTCGCCACCCTGCCCTTCCAGGCCGGATTCGATCTTGCCGAGACCGCCGCCGAGCAATTTCGACTTCCGTGCGCCCTGGCCGAGACCACCGGCGAGCTGTCCGGCCCCCGTTTCAAGCAGGCCGAGCCCGCCCGAGAGGTGTTCCGCCCCCGCTCCCAGCCGCTGCAGAGCGGGCGACAGCCTGCCGCCGCCGCGACCGAGCGCATCGACCCCTGCCGAGACCTGCTCGCTGCCTTTGGTCAAGCGCTGCAAGCCGCGATCGAGCTTGCCGGAGGCGTCGGTGAGCTTTTCGATTCCCTTGCTCGCTTCCTTGCCTTGCTTGCTGAGGCGCGAGGAGAGGTAGAGGCCGACCCCGAACTGGCCTTCCCCTCGTTCGATTCCGGCGCCGACGCCTTCGAAGGCGGGGTTGGCGATTTCGCCGCTGCGAATGTCCCTTCCCGTGAGGTGCAGGCTGGCTTCTTCGACCGCGGCCAGGGCGGCTGCGTATTCAGGGTCGCTGCGCCCGGTCGACATTCGCTGCAGTGCCTGCCAGGCGACGGTGAGGCGCTCTTCGGCCCCCCGCAACGGCGGGCGGACTTCTTGCAAACGGTCTTCTCCCGTGTGCATCGCGTTTTCGAGCAGGCGGGCACTGCCCGACAGTTCTCCCGTCTGTTCCCCTGCCTTGTTGAGCGCGTCGCTGAGCTGGCCCGCGCCGTTGCTCGCCTTGGCCGTGCCCTGCGCCACCTTGCCGCTCCCTTCGCCCACCCGGCCCAGGCCCTGGCTGAGCCGCCGCGAGCCCTGGCCGACCTTCTGCAGAGCCCCGGCCAGGGCCCCGGCGCCGCCGTGAGCGGCGCCGAGCCCGGCTTCGAGCTTGCCGGAGCCGGCGGCGGCCTTTTGCAGCCCCCTCGTATTGAGCAGGGCACCCTTGTGTGCCTTGCCGATTCCCACCGCGAGGCGTTTGAGCCCGCGTTCCTGCTTGGCCAGTTCGCTTTCGATCCCGCTGGAACGCTCGGCGCCGCGGGCGATCGCGCTGAAGCCGGCCATCGTCACCACCCCGGGGTCCTTTTCCACCTGGTGCTGGAAGCTGGCCAGCGCCCGCAAGCGCTCGGTCGAGGCGACCGGGTGACCGCGACCGTTGACGACGACTTCCATCGGCGACGTCCAACCGGGACCAAGTGCTTCTTCGACTTCTTCCTGCTGCTGGCGGCCCGCGTCCCCAGGCGGCAGGAAGGCGGTGCTGGCGACACCCGTGTCGATGCCGAAGGCCCAGCCGGAGAGCAGCACCAAGACGAGGACGATGGCAATGACCGCCCCCGGGCGCTGGGCGACGCGGCGCGCCCAGCGCAGCCGCGCGACCTGGCCCGTCCGGCGCATTGGCAGCGCCCAGCGATCGAGGTTGTCGCCCAGCAGGGTGAGCAGCGCCGGCACGACGCAGATTGCCGAAATCACGCTGAGCAGCGTCGCCAAAATCACGGCGATCGCGGCCGAGCGGATGACCGAGCCCTGCAGAATCATCATCGCGACGAGCATCGCCAGGACGAGACCGCAACCTGCTGGGATCACCGACCGGGCGGTCGCCTGCAACGTGATCCGCGCCGCCTCGCCGACGTCACCGTCGTTTTTGCGGCGCTCCTCGCGAAAACGCGACACAACAAGCAACGAGTAGTCGACGCCGAGGGCCAAACCCATCATCCCGACCACGCTGGCCGAGAAAAGGTCGAATGTGAGGAAGTGATTGAGGATGGAGAGCAGCCCGCGTGTCGCCATCACGACGGCGCCACCGACGACGACCGGCATCACCGCGGCGAGCACGGAGCGGAAGACGAGGAGCAAGACGAGGAGCAGCACCGGCACTGCGATCAGCTCCCCCAGTTTGGCCGCTTCGTTGCCCGACTTCTGCAGTGAGTCCATGATGACCGGCAGCCCGGCGATGCTGGCGTGGACGGGTTCGCGGATCCTGGTGTCGACCGCGCGCTGCACGGGCGGCAGGACGACCGAGGGCCCTTCCGCTTCGCTTGCTTCGACCCGGACAATCAGGGTGACGACTTCCGGCGACGGGTTGAGACCGTCGATCGAGCCCCCGCCGGACCAAGGCGTGACCACCAGCATGCGCGGCGTCGCTTCCAGGCTGCCCGCCAGCAGCCGTCCCTGGCGCTCGACCTGGGCGTGTGGCCCGCGCAGCATCACCACCATCGCGCTGTCGCTGCCGAACTCGTTGAGAGCGATTTCGTGGGCGCGCTTGCTGGGGCTGCCGTTGACAAAGAACGGGTGGTTGATGAGTTCGTGCTCGAGGTCACGGCCGACGAAGGCGAGCACCCCGACGAGCGCGATCCAGATGCCGACAACGAGGCGCGAGCGCCTCGTTGTCACGCCGGCGATGCCGAGCAGCAAGCGGGAGGGGCGTGATTGCCTGGACTGAGAGCTCACCTCGGCCCGGCCGATCCGCAGCTCGCGCCGCTGGCGATCGCGACTTGCGAGCTGTGCTTGGCCCCGTTTTGCCCGCCGGCGCGAAGCTCGGCCTCGAGCCGGTGCGCCCTGCCTCTGGCGCACGGGTTGGCATCGAGCGAGAGCAGGCTGTTGCCGGGCGAACCCAGCCGCATGGTGAAGTCGGACAGCGGTACGTCGGGCAGCCCGGCCATCCTGGTGGCAAAGCGACCGTGTTCGTTCTCGGTCGTACCGCGGATGGAGATATTCACCCCGCCGCCGGAGAGCGCCACCCAGATGTCCGGTTCACCGTCGCCACGGGGCTGGACGATGTAGATCGCCCCCGTCAGCGCTTTTTTGCCGAGCAGCGGCGTGTGCGCGCGGGCGGTCCCGATCTTCGTCCCCGGCGAGCAGAGATTGCGCCGAGCGTCGGGCCGTGAGCAGAGTTCCTTCAACTTGCCGATGCCCAGCTTCAGGGCCGGCGGCATCGAGACGAACAGAGAGCGCAAGGAAGCGTCGGCGCGACGAAAGTGAGTCGACACCCGCAGGCCGACCTGTTCGTGCCGATGCGGCCGGCGGGCCGCGACCAGCGCCACCTGCAGGCGCGGCTTGAAGCCGAGGCGCTTGCAGCCGCTGACCCGATAGGCGCTGCTCAGCGTCGCGGTCGCCCCTTCGCTGGACTCGAGCGATGCGTCCAGCGTGTGTGGCCCGCAAGAGGTCGGGTTGCGAACGAACCCGGGGCGATCGAGCGAGAGCGAGAGCGCCTGTAGGCGGATCGGGATCCCACCGACGACGCTTGGCAGCGAATCGGAGGCAACGGAGACGCGGCCGCTGCGGCCGTCGATCTGCATCGCCGCCCGGAACGCCACGGTGCCGAGACTGAAGGGCCCGATCGTGGCGGGGACCGCCATCGCCATGCTGAAGGGCGCATGACGGTACGGGCCGGCGAGGTAGGCGCCCCCTGAGAGCACCGCCGGCACCGGCCCCGAGCCGACCTCGAGCCTCACTGAACCTAGGCGGCTGGCGGGCGGGCAGTTGCCGCCGGTGGCCTGTGAGTCGGGACAGGGCTGGACCGACCCCAGGGAAGCGCTGAGCCCGGCCGGGAGGGTGAAGCTGAACCGAGACGGCAGCGCTTCCCCGCCCTGTCGGTGAAGGATGGTGGTAATGGCACTTGGCCCGCCCGCTCTTTGGCTGGTGGCCGAGATCAGCAGTTGCGGGCTAAAAGGCAGCGGTCCGGGGCAAGTCAACCCTGGCAGGGTGCTCGCGATCGCTACCGTCGAGGTCGCGGCGACGCTGGGACCGCCTCCGTAAGGAACGAAGCCGGCTTGGCCCTGCGCCGGGCCGCAGGCAAGCGGCGAGGCGAGGAGGCCGGCGGGGCCGCCGTTCAGGTTCATCGCGATCTGGCTGATCGCGACCGGCGGCAAATCGTGGAGAGTGGTGGCCAGGCGCCCGGTCGCCGAATCCGGCTGCAGGCCAGTGACAAACTTGAGGTTGATCCCGCCGGGACCGGGCGCGAAGATGAAGAAGCGAAAGCGTTCTGCACCCTGCGGCTCGCCGAGATAGATCGTGCCGACCAGGGGTTCGGGAAGCATCGCCGAGGTGAGCCGGACCGTTCCCACCTTCGAGGCCGCGGGACAGCTCGGTGCGCTCTCGCTGCCGAGGCCAAGCTGGGCATCGCTGCAGAGCGCCAGCCCAACCGCCCCCCCCGGCGAGACGGTGAGGCCCGACGGCAGCTCAACCGTGACGTCCTTCATCTGAGCGCTCGCCAGTTCGCCTTCAACTTCGGGCACGCTCATCACCATCTGCACACCGGTCGGCGAGTCAGCGACGGGATTACTCAGCTGTAGATTCAGCTGGGGAGCGAAACTCAGTCCTTCACAGCCGACCAAAGGGCCGGCTTCGGCACCGGCACTGAGCCAAGCCGCACCTTCTTCGCGCGAGCGCGAGCGAAGGGTGAAGGCGAGCGGCCCGCATACGGATGGCACCGTGAGAAAGGGCCGCGGCGGCGCGGCAGGGGGTTCCTGATGATCCGCGGGGATGCCCCAGAGTTCGACCTGCTCTTCGGTCGGCGTCCCTTCGGCGAGGTCTTCAGCCTCCATCGTGATGCCGAAGTCGTCCGGCCGCACCTTCATTTGGAAGGGAATCGAGACCCCGGCCTTGGAGGTGAAGGCGGCCACCTGGCCCGCTTCCGGTTCGAGTGCGAAGAGTGGCAGTTCGGTAGTCGAGCCGAAGCGGATGATCCCGACCTGACTTTCCGAAGGACATTCCTCACCTTCTTCGTGGGCCTGGCGGGGACAAGCCGGCACAGCGGAGGGGTCGCCGGCGAAACCCGGCGGCAATTCGATCGCCAGATCCTTGACGGAGGTTCCGCTGCCTTCGGTTTCAAACGCGAAGGCGATTTGGAGGCGGTCGGGATGAGCGCCGGAGCGATTCTCCGGGTTGCCTTCGGCATCCAGCATCCGCACAGAGAAATCACTGATGCCGAATTCAGCGGCGGAGGCAGCCTGCAGCGGCCCCCAGACGAGGAGCAGCCCCAAGATGAACAGCGTTGGTCCCAGTGCCTTGCGGGCGTGAAGAGTCAAGCCTTCCCCTGCGCGACGTCGACAACGGCTTACTTCAACTGCCTGGGACCGCCGTCCACCCTACTAAAGCGGGAAACCGCTGGCCACGGAGGGCAGCGCGTAGTCCGCGCCCGCCCCGCGCAGCTGCTCAACGCTGTAGCTGCCGGTGGCAACGCCGACCACCTCTATACCGGCGCCGTGGCCGGCGACGACATCGCGCGGCGTGTCGCCGATCGCGATGCAGGCGCCGTCGGCGAGGTTGCCGCCGGAAACGATGGCGCCGCGGGAGAGAGCGGCCTTGGTCACCTCGGTGCGATCAGCCGAATCGGAGCCGTAGCCGCCGAAGCTGAAGAAGCGATTGAGGCGAGCGCGGGCGAGCTTGATGTGGGCGGCGGCCTCGATGTTGCCGGTGACCAAGCCAAGCAGGACGCCGTCCTCGATCAGGCGCGGCAGCAGCTGCTCGATCCCCGCCATCACCCGATAGCCGTCCGCCTCGGCGACCGCCTCCGGCAGGTGCTTGAGGTAGCAGCCGATCGCTTTTGAGCGCTCTTCCTGGGAGCCCTCGCGGCCGATCACCTCACGGAAGATGATCGCAGCGATCTCGGGGTCGGTCATGCCGGCGTCGGTGTGTTCAACGACGTTTGCATCGACCCCGTGCAGCTGCTCGAAGGCGCGCTGCCAAGCGACCCCGCCGGCGCCGCCGGTGACGAGGATGGTGCCGTCGATGTCGAAAAGGACGGCGCGGATATCCGTGGTGCCATCCACGCCGTTACTCACCCAACAATTCCTTTTGTGAAAGCCAATAGAGAAGCCCCAACGCCGGGAGAACCAATATCGCGGCGACGATGAAGACGATGATCACGCTGGCCAGGGTGTCGGGTGGGGCCGCCGCCGCGGTGATCTTCAGCGAGGTCGGCAAGAGGTAGGGGAACTGGGCGACGCCCCAGCCCCAGATCACCGCGATCACGGCGCCGCCGGCGAGCGGGCGCAGGCACCAGGGCGGCGGTCCTTTCCTCGAGCGGAAAATCACCGAGACAAGGGCGAGGAAAACGCCGGCACCACAGAACAGCGAAAGAGCTACCAGTGGCAGGCCCTGGTCCGTAAGGCGGTCAAATATGTAGCGAGCTTCGGCGTGCAGCTCGACCAAGCCAATGACAGCCGCGACGCCAGCAACCGACGCAGCGTCGAGCGCGCGGCGGGCGAAGTAGCTCGCGAGCTCCTCATCCCCCGCACGGCGGGCGTCGCCGATCAGGAAGACGGCGGAGAGGTAGGCGCCGCTGGCGACGAACATCGCCCCGGTCAGCAGTGGCAGCGGCTCTAGCCAGCTCGAGAAGGGCGCGCCGTTGCCCTCGGCCGGGACATTGCCCGAGGCGACCGCGCCGACCACCGCGCCCATGAAGAACGGGGTGACAAGCGAGGAGATCGCGAAGGTGGCGCCGGTGGCGCGGCGGCCGGAGAGGCCGACGATCGACTTGCGGAAGGCGAAACCGGAGCCGCGCAGGACGATGCCGACCGCGGCCAGCGCGATCGGCACGTAGAGCGTCGTCATCACGGCGCTGAAGGCGGGCGGGAAGGCGGTCCAGAGGACGACGAGGATGAAGATCAACCAGACGTGGTTGGCCTCCCAGACCGGGGTGAGCGAGCGCTGGATCAGCGCCCGCGGCCGCTCGCCGCGCTCGGGTCCGCCGGCGACCAGGTCCCAGAAGCCGGCGCCGAAGTCAGCACCGCCGAAGAGCGCGTAGAAGGTCGCGCCGACCCAGAGGATCCCGGCGCAGAGGTCGGCGCGAGTCATACGCCAAACCCCCCGCCGACGGGACTCAAAGTGGCTATATAGGTCACTTTCAGGCCCATCGGCTCTCGGTTGGGGGGGAATAGGGGACGTCGGTGTCGGTGTCGCCCTCGCGCCAGCGGCGTGACATGCCGCGCAGGACGAGGATTGCAATCGTCCCGATCGCCGCGTAGAGCAGCAGGACCAGGGCGAAGCTGAACCAGATTCCCTTGGCGTCGGTGACCGCTTCGGAGGTGCGCATGTAGCCCTGCACGATCCAGGGCTGGCGGCCGACCTCGGTGACGATCCAGCCCATCCAGAGGGCGAGGATCGCTCCCGCCCCGGAGATCGCCACAGCGCGCAGAAACCAGGGCGTCTGTGGGATGTCGCGGCGGCGCCACCAGGCGAAAGCGAGCCAGGCGCCAAGCAGCAGCAGCGCGCTGCCGATCCCGACCATGCCGTCAAAGGCGAGGTGCAGCATGGTGTTGGCGGGCGGCCGTTGGTCGACCGGGATGTTGGCAAGGCCGACGACCTTGGTGTCGGCGTGGAAGCCAACCAGGAAAGAGTCGAGGTCGGGGATCGGGATCGCGCCCTTGACCCCGTCGCTGGTGCAAACGCCGCCGACGTACTCGGTCTGGTGGGTGCCGGTCTTCTGGATGCACTCGATGCCGGCGAACTTGGCCGGCTGGTGGTCGGCGACTTCGCGCGCCGCGGTATCGCCGACGAAGAGCTGGATCGGCGTCGCGATGCAGGCGATCGTCAGCGGGATCAGCAGGCCGAGCCTGTGCAGGCGGTCGCGCCGGCCCTTCAGCATCCCGACCGCGTAGATCGAGGCGACGAGGAAGCCGACCACCATGTAGGCGGCGAGGATCATGTGCGGGACCTCGTAGCCGGTCGCCGGGTTGAAGAGGATCTTCAGCGGGGCGGTGTCGACGACTTTGCCGGCGGCGTCGAGGGTGAAGCCCTGCGGCTGGTTCATCCAGGCGTTGGCGGCGACGACGGAGAAGGCGCCGCCGATGCCGGTGATCACCATCGGCACCCCCGACCACCAGTGGGCCCAGCCGCTAAGCCGCTTCCAGCCGTAGATGTAGATCGCCAGGAAGATCGCCTCGGTGAAGAAGAAGAGCCCCTCGATCGCGAAGGCGATACCGAAGGCGGCACCGAAGCGGTCCATGAAGTGCGGCCAGAGCAGGCCGAACTCGAAGCTGAGCACGGTGCCGGTGACGGCGCCGACGGCAAAGGTCACCGCCATCGCCTTTGACCAGCGGCGGGCCAGCTCCATCGCTGCCTCGTCGCCCCGTTTGAGACCGACGTAGTTGGCGATCAGGATCATCGCCGGCAGCGCCACCCCCAAGCAGGAGAGAACGATGTGGAAGGCAAGGGTGAAGGCCATCTGCTCGCGGGCGGCGAGCAGGTTCGACGCCGACGCCGCCAGGGGGAGCGGGTCGAGCGAGGGCATGTAGGCGACCCTACTCCCCGCGGCGGGCGCTGCGGTAGCGGCGGATCAAGGCGTTGGTCGAGCTGTCGTGGCGCAGCTTCGGCTCCGCCTCGGCCTGCAGCTCGGGAATGATCGCCACCGCCAGGGCCTTGCCCAACTCGACCCCCCACTGGTCGAAGGAATCGATGTCCCAGATCGTGCCCTGGGTGAAGACGCTGTGCTCATAGAGGGCGACCAGGGTGCCGAGCGTGTGCGGGTCGAGCCGCTCGGCGAGGATCGTGTTGGAGGGGCGGTTGCCCTCCATCACCCGGTGCGATACGACCTCCTCCGGCGTGCCCTCTTCGCGCACCTGCTCGGGCGTCTTGCCGAAGGCGAGCGCCTCACTCTGGGCGAAGACGTTGGACATCAGCAGGTCGTGATGGTTGCCCAGCGGATTATTCGAATGGAAGAAGCCGATGAAGTCGCAGGGAATCAGCCGCGTGCCCTGGTGGATCAGTTGGTAGAAGGAGTGCTGGCCGTTGGTCCCCGGCTCGCCCCAGAAGATCGCCCCGGTGTCGTAGTCGACCTGGGCTCCATCCAATGTCACGTGCTTGCCGTTGGACTCCATCGTCAGCTGCTGCAGGTAGGCGGGGAAGCGGTGCAGGTACTGGTCGTAGGGGAAGACACCGCAGGTCTGGGCGCCGAAGAAATCGGAGTACCAGACGCTGAGCAGGCCCATCAGCGCCGGCAGGTTCGACGCCAGCGGCGCCGTGCGGAAGTGCTCGTCCATCGCGTGGAAGCCGGCCAGCATCTCCTCGAAGCGGGCCGGGCCGATCGCCAGCATGGTCGAGAGCCCGATCGCCGAGTCCATCGAGTAGCGGCCGCCCACCCACTCCCAGAAGCCGAACATGTTGGCGGTGTCGATGCCGAACTTCGAGACCTCCGCGGCGTTGGTCGAGACGGCGACGAAGTGCTTGGCGACCGCGGACTTGTCGCCCCCCAGTCCAGCCAGAGACCATTCACGCGCGGTTCTTGCGTTGGTCATCGTCTCCAGCGTGGTGAAGGTCTTGGAGGAGATGACGAAGAGGGTCTCCTCGGGGTCGAGGTCGCGGGTGCTCTCGGCGAAGTCGGTGCCGTCGACGTTGGAGACGAAGCGGAAGCTCATCTCGCGGCGCGAGTAGTGGCGCAGCGCCTCGTAGGCCATCACCGGGCCGAGGTCGGAGCCGCCGATGCCGACGTTGACTACGTTGCGGATCGGCTTGCCGGTGTGTCCGGTCCACGCGCCCGAGTGGACGCGCTCGACGAAGGCGGCCATGCGGTCGAGCGTCTCGTGCACCTCCTTGACCACGTCGGCGCCGTCGACGATCAGCGAGCGACCCCGCGGCATGCGCAGCGCCACATGCAGCACGGCGCGATCCTCGGAGACGTTGATGTGCTCGCCGGCGAACATCGCTTCGCGGCGCTCCTCGACCCCGCACTCCTTGGCCAGCCGGCCGAGCAGCAACAGCGTCTCTTCGCTGATCCGGTTCTTGGAAAAGTCGAGGTGAAGGCCGGCGCCGTCGGCGATCAGCCGCTCGCCGCGCTGCGGGTCGGCGGCGAAGAGGTCGCGCAGGTGCTCGCCCTCGATCTGGGCGAAGTGCTGCTCGAGCGACTGCCAGGCGGGTCGCCCCCTGAGACTCGGTCCGTCGCTCATCCTCCCTCCTTCCGGTGCGCTTTATATGGCCCTGAGCCACAAAAGGCGCACCGGAAGTTCATGCCGTTGCCCCGGCCTGCGACTCGATCGTCTTCAGCATCTCGTCCCACGACTTGGCGAAGGCGTCCTTGCCCTCCTCCTGCAGCCGCTTGGCCAGCGCGTCGACGTCGATGCCGGCATCCCCGAACTCCGCCAGCACCTGATCGCAGTCGCCGCCGTCGGCGGGAACCAGCTTGCCTACCTCGCCGTGATCGGCGAAGGCGTGCAGGGTTGGCTCGGGCATCGTGTTGACCGTGAAGGGCGAGGCGAAGCCCTCGATGTAGAGGGTGTCGGAGGCATCGGGGTCCTTGGTGCCGGTGCTGGCCCAGAGCAGGCGCTGCGGCCGGGCACCCTCGTTCATCAGCCGCTGCACGCGGTCTGAGTCGAGCAGCTCTCGGTAGGCGCGGTAGGCCTGGAAACCGATCGCCAGGCCGAGGCGGTTGTGCAGCTCGTCGGGTACTTCCCCGGAGACGGCGACGTCCCAGCGGCTCATGAAGATCGAGGCGACCGAGGCGATGTCGGCGCTGAGCCCAGCCTCGATCCGCCGCTCGATCCCCTTCATGTAGGCGTCGGCGGCGGCCAGGTACTGCTTGTCGTCGAAGAGCAGGGTGACGTTGATTGGGATGCCGGCGAAGATCGACTCCTCGATCGCCGTCAGGCCGGCCTCGGTACCGGGAATCTTGATGAAGAGGTTGTCGCGCTCCGCCTTGGCGTGCAGTTCGGCGGCCTCCTCGATCGTCGCCTCGGCGTCGTCGGCGATCAGCGGCGAGACCTCGAGCGAGCAGTAGCCGTCGACCCCGGCGGTCCGCTGATGAACCGGCTTAAAAAGATCGGTCGCGTCGCGCAGGTCGGCGAGGGCCAGCTCGAAGAAGATCCGCTCGGTCGGGGTTGCGCCGATCCCCTCCTCGGTGATTGCGCTGGCGCTGAGCTCGGCGATCTGCTCGTCGTAGGCGTCGCCGCCGGAGATCGCCTTGTCGAAGATCGTCGGGTTGGAGGTCAGGCCGGTGACCGAGAGCTCCTCGATGTACCCCTTGAGGGTCCCGTCGGCCAGCATCGTGCGGGTGATGTTGTCGAGCCAGAGGCTCTGGCCAATGTCGTGCAGCTTCGCGGTCGGCTTCATCAGAGCAGCTCCTTTGCGGCTTCGGCCACCTTGTCGGGGGTGAAGCCGAACTTGGTTTGGACGTCCTTCAGCGGCGCCGAGGTGCCGAAGGTGTGCATCCCGATCTTGACGCCATCGAAGCCAACGTAGCGATCCCAGCCCAGGGTCGAGGCCTCCTCGATCGAGACCCGCGCGGTCACGCTCGGTGGCAACACCTGGGCGCGGTACGCGGGGTCCTGGCGGTCGAAGAGCTCGCAGCAGGGCATGCTGACCACGCGCGAGCGCACCCCGTCGGCGATCAGCTCCTCGTGCGCAGAGAGCGCCAGCGCCACCTCGCTGCCGCTGGCGATCAGAATCACCTCCGGGTTGCCGTCCTTGGGATCGGCGAGCACGTAGGCGCCGCGGCGCAGGCCCTCGGCCGAGGCGTATTTGGAGCGGTCGAGGACGGGCACGTTCTGGCGGGTCAACACCAGCGCCACTGGCTGGTGTTGGCGGTCGATCGCCGCGCGCCAGGCCTCGGCGACCTCGTTGGCGTCGGCGGGGCGGATCACGTCGAGCCCGGGGACCGACCGCAGCGAGGCGAGCTGCTCGACCGGCTGGTGGGTCGGGCCGTCCTCGCCGAGACCGATCGAGTCGTGGGTGAAGACGTGGATCACCGGCAGCTCCATCAGCGCCGAGAGGCGGATCGCCGGCCGCGCGTAATCGGAGAAGGTGAGGTAGGTCGACCAGAGCGGGCGCAGCTTGGAGAGCGAGAGGCCGTTGCAGATCGCCGCCGACTCGTGCTCGCGGATGCCGAAGTGGAGCTGGCGGCCGTCGTAGCCGCCCGGCTCGAAATCCGCGGCGCCGTCGAACGTCAATCGCACCGAGGTCGAGTCGGTGAGGTCGGCGGAGCCGGCGAGCAGCCAGGGCAGGCGCGCGCCGATCGCGTTCTCGACCTGCTGCGAGGCCTTGCGCGTCGCGATCCCCTTCTGGTCGGGGTCGAAGCTTGGGATCTCGGCGTCCCAGCCGTCGGGCAGCTCGCGCCTCTGCTGCGCCTCGATCTCGGCGGCGAGCTCACCGTTCTGCTTTGCGTAGGAGCCGAGCAGCTCCTTCCAGGCGGCGCTGAGCTCGGCGCCGCGCTTGCCGATCCCGGTGGCAAAGTGCTCGCGCACGCCGTCGGGGACGAGGAACTGGGCGTCCTCGGGCCAGCCGTAGGCGCGCTTGGTCTCGCGCACCTCCTCCTCACCGAGCGGCTCGCCGTGGGCGGCCGAGGTGTCGACCTTGTGCGGCGAGCCGTAGCCGATGTGGCTGTCGACGATGATCAGCGTCGGCCGCCCCTCCTCCCCCTTGAACTCCTCGAAGGCGGTGGCGATCAGATCGGTGTCGTTGGCGTCGCCGACCCGGGTGACGTTCCAGCCATAGCCCATGAAACGGGCGGCGACGTCGTCGTCGTAGGCGAGGTGAGTTTTGCCGTCGATCGTGATCTGGTTGTTGTCGTAGATCCAGCAGAGGTTGTCGAGGCCGAGGTGGCCGGCGATCGAGGCGGCCTCACTGGAGACCCCCTCCATGAAGCAGCCGTCGCCGGCGATCGCGTAAACGTCGAAGTCGAAGAGGTCGAAACCGGGTCGGTTGTAGCGGGCGCCCTGCCACTTGCCGGCGATCGCCATCCCGACCGAGGTGGCGACTCCCTGGCCGAGCGGGCCGGTGGTCGTCTCGACGCCGGAGGTCCAGCGGTACTCGGGATGCCCGGGAGCGCGCGAGTCGAGCTGGCGGAAGTTCTCGATGTCCTTGAGCGAGACCGCGGGATGGCCGACGACCTCGTAATCAGGATCGACGGCCTTAACTTCGGCCAAGTAGAGCAGCGAGTAGAGCAGCATCGAGGCGTGGCCGGCGGAGAGCACGAAGCGGTCGCGGCCGGGCCAGATCGGGTCGGCCGGGTCGAAGCGCAGGAAGCGCTGCCAGAGCGTGTAGGCGACCGGAGCCAGCGCCATCGGCGTGCCGGGGTGACCTGAGTTGGCCTTCTGGATCGCGTCGATTGAGAGGGTGCGGATCGTGTTGATCGCGAGTTGGTCGAGGTCGCGGCTCACGTATCGATCCTAGACAGGCGTGACGGTGGGAGGCGTCCGGGGAGGGTCTGCGGGCCGGCCTTCGGCCGGGAGTTCCCGCAGACCCTCCCCGGACGCCTCTCCCGGCCCCCCACCCGACGGAGCGATACGTCAACAGGTCCGATCTGCAGCGCGTCGACCCGAGTATCAGAGAGAGAGAGAGAGCTTTCAGGGTTCGATGCGGGTGACTGTGCCGTCGCCGTTGTTGGCTACCCAGACGGCTTCGGGGCCAACTACCACCGCGCCAGGCTTTGGGCCGACGCCGATTGGGTTGCCGATCGGGTTGCCGCTCTCCAGGTCCAGGCGGGTTACGGAGTTGTCGGCGGCGCTGGCTACCCAGACGGCTTCGGTGCCGGCGTCGATTCCACCCGGTTGTTCACCGACCGCGATTGGGTCGCCGAGGATCGAGTGGGTTGAGGGGTCGACGCGGGTGACGCTGGCCGAACGGCTGTTGGCTACCCAGACCAAGCCGTGGCCGACGGTGACCCCGGCGGGGCCGCGGCCGGCGAGGATCGGTGCGTCGACGGCCATCGTGCCGAGGTCGATCCGGCGCACCGTGCCGGTGCTGGCGCTGCTGACCCAGAGGCCGCCGGCGCCGACGGCGAGCCGCAGCGGCGCCGCGTGGGGCGCCAGCCCGCGCCTGATCACCTGCGCCCGTTGGCCGTCGATCACGGCGATGCCGGCACCGTCCTCGTCGGCGACCCAGATTCGGCCGCCGCCCGAGACGATCGCGCCGGGGCTGCCGCCGAGGTGGAGGCGCGCGCTCACGTGACCGGCGTCGTCGATTCGCAGGATCGTGCCGGTGCGGGGATTCGAGACCCAGATCGAGCCGGCGCCGATCGTCACGCCGGAAACGCCCTTGCCCACCTGCCGCTTTGAGACCACCTGGCGGGTATCCGGATCGATCCCGGTCAGGGTTCCTTCGACGGCGCTCGTCGCCCAGACGGTCCGGGGCCCGACGGCGAGACGAAGCGGCGGTCTGGCGACCGCGATCGGCGAGGAGACGGAGACGCCGTCGTCGTTGAGGAAGCTGACGATCAGCGCCCCGACCGCGACCAGAACGCCAACGCCGCCCAGGAACCAGAAGAGGAAGGCGACGCCGATCGGGCGGCGCCAACGGCTGAGCCCGACCCCCTTCTCGTCCTCCTCGGGCGAGCCGCCGAGCCGCAGGGTCGGCTGCTCCGGTCGCTCGTCGAGCACCAGAGTCGGCGCCGGGGTGTCGGCCTGGCTGCGGCGGGCCGCGGCGATCAGCTCGCCGGCGCTCGCGTAGCGATCGGCGGGGTCCTTGGAAACGGCCCGTTCGATCACCGCCTCGATCCCGCGCGGAAGCTCCGGTTCGGTGTCAGTTTCCTTGCGGGCGTAAGGAACGATCCCGGTCAGCGCCTCGTAGAGCACGCAGCCGAGCGCGTAGACGTCGGCCGCCGGCCCGACCCGCTCACCGCGCCACTGCTCCGGTGCCATGTACTCGACCGTGCCGACGATCGAGGCACCGCTGCCGGGACCGGTCTCGGCGTAGGCCTTGGCCAGGCCGAAGTCCGAGAGGTAGGCCCGCTCGCCTTCGATCAGAACGTTGTGCGGCTTGACGTCGCGGTGGACGATGCCGGCGACGTGGGCGGCGTCGAGCGCTTCGGCGACCTGGCCAAGCAGGTGGACAGCGCGCTCGGGCTCGAGTGGTCCCTCGCGATCGATCAGCTTGCGCAGGTCGCCACCCTCGATCAAGCGCATCGCGACGATCAGCTCGCCATCGTCCTCACGGGCGTCATAGACCGGCACCACGGCGGGATGCTCGAGGCTGGCGGCGAGCCGAGACTCGCTGAGGAAGCGGCGGCGGAATTTCTCGTCGTCGGCGAGCTGGCGGGCGATCACCTTGAGGGCCACCGGCCGTTCCAGGGCGAGCTGGGTCGCCCGGTAGACGACGCCCATGCCGCCACGGGCGATCAGCGAGTCGATCCGGTAGCCGCCGACGGTCGAGCCAATAGAGGGTTCTCCCACCCGGCGGTTATATCGCCGCAAAACGACGAAGGGCCCGCACCGTGAGGAGCGGGCCCTTCGAGCTGGAGCCGGGGGGAGTCCATGCGGAGCCCCCCGGGAGGTACCGGATTGGGGCTCAGCGCCGCACCGGCTGCCAGGTCATTACCGAGCCGATCGTCGTCGCGGTCGAGCCGCTTTCCAGCGCGAAGCCTTCAGCGAGCTGCGAGCTGCGGCGGCTGGCGACGTCGATCGCCGAGAGGGTCTCGGCTTCGTCGGTGGCGATGAACGCGGCCACCTTGCGACCGCCGGAGGAGAAGACAGAGTCGGTCGAGGAATTATCGGCGACCTCGCTCAGCTTATGGGCGGCGCCGGGGCCGATCTTCTTCACCCAGAGACCCTGGTCGCGGCGGAAGAGCACGATCCCAGCCGCCGGGGCGACGTCTTCGACGAAGGAGGAGCCAGCGCCGGCGACCAGCACCTTCACTTTGGTGCCGTTGCTGCGCATCGTGAAGATGTCGGCGTAGGCACCGGGACCGTCGCCGCTCTGGCCACGGCTGAAGACGATGCCGCCCTTGAAGTAGCGGGGCGAGAACTCGTCGATGTGGCCGGTCTTGCTGAGGCGGGCCAGGCCAGCGCCGGACGGGCGCACCGAGTAAATGTCGTCGGCGGAGCCGCCGCCGGCCTCGGCGACGCTGCGGACGAAGACGATCGTCTTGCCGTCGGGCGAGAACGAGGCTTCGTGCTCGTCGCCGGCGCTGGTGACCAGCGGGCGGGCCGCGCCCCCGAGGTTGACCCGGTAGAGGTCGCGCGAGCCGCCTTCGGTTGCGGCGCGGGTGAAGACGACGTACTGGCCCTTCGGGTCGAACTGCGGCCGGCTGTCGATCTCCGTGCCGGAGGTCAGCTTGTGCTGGCCGGTGCCGTCGGCCCGCATCGCCCAGATGTCACCGGCGCGGACGAAGGTGATCTTGCGCCCATCGGCGGAGAAATCCGGTTCGCTGTCAGTCGGGTCTTCGGTGAGCTGGTTGAGGTGGCCTTCCTTGGCAGCGAAGAGGCCGCCCTCGGTTTTTTCGACTTTGCCGCTTTTCGTTTCTTCGACGTTGGTGATCGCCCGTGAGAAGACGACGGCACCGGAGTGCCCGGCAGCGGCGGCGCTCGCTACCGGCAACAGGGCCAGGGCAAGGACGGTAAGTGTGAACTTGATCGAACGGTTGAGCATTGGACTCCCCTTTCGGGTCGGTTGCGAATTGCACAACCGATGCTCCGCTCGCGAGCCGTGCGTGAAAACGACGCCCGCGTCACCGACCGAGCCACGTTTGGCCCGGCCCGGGCCGGCTCAGCCAGCCGGCTTGCTGCCGCTGAAGACGGCGAAGCCGGCCTCGGGCCCGACGCTCGGATCGTCGAAGCCCGCCGTCGCCAGCCAGCCGAGGAGGTCGGCGCGACTCGGCGGCAGCGGATGACCGCGCCGACCGCCTGCCGCGAAGATCGCACGGGCGCGCCTGCTGCAATCCGAGAAGAAGGAAGTGCCAACCAGCCGACCACCGGGCCTGAGGCAGCGAGCAATCTCGGCGACCGCCTCGCCGGGGTCGGGAACCATATGGAGGCCGCTGTAGGAGAGAAAGAGGTCGATCTCGCCGTCGGCGAAGGGAAGCTCCCTCATGTCCGCGACGACCAGCTCGACCTGCGGCAGCGACCTCTCTCGGGCACGCCGCCCGGCGCGCTGCAGCATCTCCGGGCTGAGGTCCGCTGCCAGGTAGCGCACGTCCTGCGCCGGGTCGAGGGCGCGGAGGGCGACGCCGCCACCGCAGGGCACGTCGGCGATCGTCGCACCGGTCGGGACCCGCGCGATCGAGTCCATGCTCGTGTAGAGGACGGAGGCATCGACGCCCCAGACAAGGCGGCCGATCAAGCGCACCAGCCACGGCCGCTCGATATAGAAGTCATAGAAGGAGCCAAACGGCCCGGCGCAGACGTTGGGAACCTGCTGCGGGCCGGCCACGGTTACCGATCGAGGCCGAGCTCGATCACGCGGGCGGCGATCAGGCGGGGGCGCTCACGGCCCGACTCGCCCGAGACTTCGAGTTTGGCGGCGAGCGCATCGAGGCGGCGCTGGGCGGTGCGCTCGCTGACGTGCAGGACCTCGGCGATCTCGGCGCGGGTGGCAGGACGGCCGGCGAAGGCCCCCTCGCTGCGATAGGGCGCGACCAGCGCGGCGGCGGTCGCCCGCTCTTCTTCGTTGAGGGCGACGCCGGGGCCGCTGGCCGCCACGGTGCCCCCCGCCCGGCCGGGGATGGGGTCAGAGACTTCGAGCCGGTGGCCGCCGACGATCAGGGTGTCGCCGTCGCGCAGGCGGCGCGGCCGCTCGAGCGGCTCGCCGTTGAGCGCGGTGCCGTTGCGGCTGTCGAGGTCGGTCGCCATCAGCACGCCGCCGCGGTTCTCGATCTCGAGGTGGTTCCAGGAGACCGCCTCGTCGTCAAGCTGAATCCCGGCCTCGGGATCGCGCCCGACGACGGTGCGCTCGCCGGAGAGCGCCACCGAACGGGGCTCGCCACCCGGCCCACCGATCCAAATCCGCGCGTCCATGCTCCCCGAGCATAGATCCCGCGAACTGCATCAAATTCTCGGTCTGCCAGGTAGAAAATTTGATGCAGTTCGCCGGGAGCGGGACTAGAGTGGCCCGCCGTGAGTGAGGCAGACACGGAGAAGCGCTTGGCGGCGGCGGCGGCGGCGGCGCTAGTCGAGGACGGGATGACGGTGGGGCTGGGGACCGGATCGACCGTCGCCCACCTGCTGCCGGCGATCGCGGCGCGCGGGGTTAGCGACATCCGCTGCGTCGCCACCTCGGTCGCCACCGAAGAACAGGCGCGCGGCCTCGGCATCCCGGTCGAGGAGTTCAGCCAGCTGCGGCGGCTCGACATTGCGATCGACGGCACCGACCAGGTGACGCCTGACGGCTGGCTGATCAAGGGCGGCGGCGGCGCCCACCTGCGCGAGAAGATCGTCGCCGCGGCGGCCGAGCGCTTCGTAGTCATCGCCGACTCGAGCAAGCCGGTCGAGGCGCTGAGCGCACCGGTGCCGCTCGAGCTCTTCGCCTTCGGCATCGCCTCGACCCTCGACCGGCTCGGCTCGCAGGTCGCTCTGCGCGACGTTCCCCGCAGCCCCGACGACGGCCTGATCGCCGATTACAGCGGCGAGATCGGCGATCCGGCGGAGTTTGCCGCCCGCCTCGAGGCCGACGCCGGCGTGGCCGCCCACGGCCTCTTCCCGCCGGATATGGTGAGCGCGGTGCTGGTGGGGGCCGGAGGCACCGTCGAACGCTTGACCTTGAGCTGACCACGGAGGGATTTGAATGAGTGACTTCACCGGGCTGGCGATCGCCGGCCGCGTCGCAACCCCGAGCGACCCCGACTGGGACGAGGCGCGTCAAGCCTGGAACCTGGCCGCCGATCAGCGGCCCGAGGCGGTCGCCTTCGCCGAGAGCGCCGACGACATCGCCAAGACGATTCGATTCGCGGCGGAGAACGATCTCAAGGTGGCCGGGCAGGGAACCGGGCACGGAGCCTTTGGCCTGGCGGGCTCGCTCGAGGGAACGATCCTGCTCAAGACCGAGCGCATGCGAGGGATCGAGGTCGATCCCGCTGCCCAGACCGCGCGGGTCGAGGCCGGCGTCCTCGTCGCCGAGCTGAGCGGCGCCGCCCAGAAGCACGGCCTCTGCTCGATGCCCGGCTCCTCGCCGGACGTCGGCGTCACCGGCTACACCCTCGGCGGCGGCCTCAGCTGGCTCGGCCGCCGCTACGGCTTCGCCTGCAACCGCGTGCAGGCAATCGAGCTGGTCACGGCCGACGGCGAGGCGCGCACGGTCGACGGCGAAAACGAGCCCGACCTGTTCTGGGCCCTGCGGGGTGGGGGCGGCGGCTACGCGATCGTCACCGCGCTGCAACTACGCCTGATCCCGATCGCCGAGATATACGCCGGCGCTCTGGTCTTCCCGGCCGAGCTCGGCGCCGAGGCGGTGCGCGCCTACCGCGACTGGGCCGCCGGCGTCTCCGATGACGTCACCTCGGTGGTCCGCTTCGTCACCCCGCCGCCGATCCCGGACGTGCCCGAGCCGATCCGCGGCCGGCCGCTGCTGACGATCGACGGCGCCTGCATCGGCAGCCAGGAGGCGGGCGAAGAGATCGTCGCGCCACTGCGCGAGCTCGGCGAGACGATCATGGACACCTGGACCCAGATGCCGGTCGAGGGTCTCTGCCGAATCCACATGGACCCGGAGAACCCGGTGCCCGGGATCGGCGAGGGGATGACGATCCGCGAGCTTCCCGACGAGGCGATCGACGCCTTCGCCGGCCTCGCCGGTCCCGGCTCGGGCTCGCCGCTGCTGCTCAGCGAGCTACGCAGCCTCGGCGGCGCGCTCGGCCGTCCGGACCCCGACGGCGGCGCCCTCACCCACCTCGAGACCGACTTCGTCATGTACAGCGTCGGCATGCCGATGACGCCGGAGCTGGGCGAGGCGATCCCCCAGCACCTGCAGAAGATCGAGCAGACGATGCAGCCCTGGGCCGGAGAGGGCTCCTACTACAACTTCACCGAGCGCCCCTGCGACGCCGACGCGATCCTGCCCGCCGACGTCTGCGCCCGCCTGGCCGAGGTCAAGCGCCAGTGGGACCCCGACAGGATGATCGTCGCCAACCACTCGGTGTCGCTGGAAACCGCCTAGCTGCGCAAACTGCGACCCGACCCCACGTCGAGCGGAATCAGGCTCTCCAGCCGCTTCACAGCTGGATCGTCGGGACCGACGAGGTCCGCGATCGTCGCCGCGGCCGCGTCGATGTCCTCGGGTGTCGCCTGAGCGATCGCCTCCATGTCCGCCCAGTCCTTGGTGCGGTCGAAGAAAGCCTTGAAGATCGCTAGCGAGGCACAGTCGAGGACAGGTATCTGGCGCCCGGCGAGGGGTACCCATACAACCGCCGCGGCTACCGCCTGATGCAGCGGAAGGTTGTTTAGGAAGACGTCCACCGGAGTCCCGTCCCAGTCGAGCCGAGCCTGGCCGTCGCGTTCGACCTTTGCGATGTCCTCCTCGCCGACTCTCACCCCCGACGGCATGTGAGCAAGCGTAGGCCTGGCCTTGGCGGCGTCGATGAAGATGTTGACGTCGAGATCGCGGGTGCCCCGCGGTTCCTCGGTGCAGTAGGCGAGTGCGATGGCACCGCCAAACGCGTGGGCGATGCTGGCCTCGGTAAGCGAGTCGTGAATCGCGAAGAGCTTCTCGACCAGCTCGCTCAAGCCGCCAGCTTCTTCCCCCCGAGGCGATCCGAGAGCAGCGGGTAGCTCAGCTCGGGCCGCGCTCGGAAGGGCAGCGCCTCCGCCAGCTCGAGCACCTGGATCAGGATCCGTCCGGCGCGCTCGGCATCGACGGGCGGCCGGCGGCGGTCAAGCTTCAGCTCCAAGCCCCCGGCCGCCGCAAGCCGGGCAATCGCCTCGGCACCTGGCTCACGGGTGCCTTTGACGTAGGCGTTGACCACGGAACGAGGCAGGCCCGCCCTGCGGGCCAACTCGGCCTGACTCAGGCCGCTTTGCGCCCGGATTTTCTCCGCAAGTGGGATTCCCACTGCTGACATGGAACTAATGTTAGCGGATTCGCTAACACACATCTTTTGATTCGCGCTTACTACGGCGCCGCAGCAGCGTCGGCAACCACAGTCATCTGCTGGTTCTCGACCCGGCCGGCCGGGATCGAGGTGTCTCCGGCCATCAGCTTCGAGAGAGCATCGACCTTGTCCGGGCCGGTGATGAGCCAGACGATCTGGCGGGCCGAGTCGAGCGCCGGGTAGGTGAGGGTCATGCGGTGGTGGCCCTGGTAGGCGGTCTCGGTCAAGGCGACGCGGCGGTCCCTGACCTCGAGCACCGGGTCCCCGGGCACCAGGGAAGCGGTGTGGCCGTCGGGGCCGAGGCCGAGGTGGACGCAGTCGAGCGGATCGGGAAGCGTGTTTTCGTAGTCGTGGGCGGCGCCCTCGAGGTTGCGCTGAGTCACCGGCATCGGCCGCAGCATCGCCTGGTGGTCCATCGAGAGGCCGAGTACCATGTGGGTGAGGTTGCGGTCCTCGCTGCCCGGCGAGGCGATCCGCTCGTCAACCTGGAACAGCTCGGACTCCTCCCAAGGCATCTGCTCTTCTTCGCCGAGGATCGCCAGCATCGCCCAAGGGCTGCGGCCACCGCTCATCGCCAGCGAGAAGGTGTTGCGCTCTGCGACCGCGGCGGCGCCGATCGAGGCGATCACCTCGGCGGCACGGCGCGCCGCCGCCTTTTCATCGGCGCAGACCTCGAGATCGATTGGCATGTGTCCTGCCTAGGAAGACTTCTCGTCGTGGCCACCGAACTGCTTGCGCATCGCCGAGAGCACCTTGTCGGCGAAGTCGTCGAGCCCACGCGAGGCGAAGCGCTCGTACAGCGCGGTGGTCAGGACCGGCGCCGGTACGCCCTCGTCGATCGCGGCGATCGAGGTCCAGCGGCCCTCGCCGGAGTCGGAGACGCGGCCCTCGAACTCGGAGAGGTCAGCCGATTCCTGCATCGAGGCGGCGGTCAGGTCGAGTAGCCAGGAGCCGATCACGCTGCCGCGGCGCCAGACCTCGGTCACCTCGGGCAGATCGAGGTCGTACTGGTAGTACTCGGGCTGCTCCAGTGGCGCCGTCTCGGCGTCGGCCTCGCGCTGGACCTTGCCGGCGTTGGCGTTCTTGAGGATGTTGAGGCCCTCGGCGTAGGCAGCCATCACGCCGTACTCGATCCCATTGTGGACCATCTTCACGAAGTGCCCGGCGCCGTTTGGGCCGCAGTGTAGGTAGCCGTTCTCGGCCGGCCCCGGATCGCCGCTGCGCCCCGGGGTCCGCTCGGCCGACTCGACGCCCGGCGCCAGCGAGGCGAAGACCGAGTCAAGTCGCTGCACGGCGCCATCGGGGCCGCCGATCATCAAGCAGTAGCCGCGGTCCAGCCCGAAGACGCCGCCGCTGGTGCCGCAGTCGACGAAGTCGATCCCGCTCTTGCTCAGCATCTCGGCGCGACGGATGTCGTCGCGGTAATAGGAGTTGCCACCGTCGATGATCGCGTCGCCGGAGTCGAGAACGGCGGCGACGTCGGAGACCGTCTTCTCGGTGATCTCACCTGCCGGCACCATCACCCAGACCGAGCGCGGCGCGCTCAGCTTCGCGGCCAGGTCCTCGAGCGAGGAGGCTCCCTCGGCGCCCTCCCCGGCCAGCTCGGAGACCGCGTCGGGGTTGACGTCGAAGACGACGAGGCGATGACCGTCGCGCATCAGCCGCCGCGCCATGTTGGCGCCCATGCGGCCCAGTCCCACCATTCCCAGCTCCATGCCCCGTAAACCTATGCGAGCCCGACCACGGACGTGTCTGAGCTTGGCCATCCATATGGGGGCACAAACTCAGACACGCCAGGGAGGTAGCCTGGCGGACGAATGGCCAGGACCGACGCCAAACACGCCGATGCCGATGCCGACGTGCTGACGATCTTCGGGATCAGCGGCGACCTGGCGAAGAAGATGACCTTCCGGGCGCTCTACCGGCTCGAGGCGCGCGGCAAGCTCAATTGCCCGATCGTCGGCGTCGCGATCGACGACTGGGACGACGAGAAGCTGCGCGAGCACGCCCGCGAGTCGATCGCCGCCACCGTCGACAGTCCCGACGGCGACGTCTTCGCCCGCCTCGCCAAGCGCCTCTCCTACGTGCAGGGCGACTACGCCGAGGCCGCCACCTTCAAGCGGGTCGCGGCGGCGATCGGCGAGGCCAAGCGACCGGTCTTCTACCTCGAGATCCCCCCCTCGCTCTTTGCCACCGTCGTCCACGGCCTCGGCGATGCCGGCCTCACCGAGAACGCCCATGTCGTGATCGAGAAGCCCTTCGGTCACGACCTGGAGTCGGCCCGCGCCCTCAACGCCGACCTCTGCGAAGTGCTCGACGAGAAGCAGATCCTGCGCATCGACCATTACCTCGGCAAGGAGCCGGTGATGGACATCACCTACCTGCGCTTCGCCAACGCCACCCTGGAGCCGATCTGGAACCGCCAGCACGTCTCCCACGTGCAGATGACGATCGCCGAGGACTTCGGGGTCGAC
>DATMIH010000007.1:0-11392 GCA_035554595.1 Solirubrobacterales bacterium | reverse complement strand
CGCATGTCACTCAGGACGTTCTCCCTTATCGAGACCATGAGCTCAGTCGCTACTTGGCACCCGTCCACACCGGCCGCATCGATCGACGGGCGACAACTACCTGTGAGCATCTCGACCATCACCTGAGCGGAATCCTCCCCTGGAAACGCATCGTCAGGCAGGTCCTCGAGCAGCGACGTGGAGATGTCGAAAAGCCAAAGCGCCGTCCGCAGCATCTCTTCGATCAGGGATCGCCCCACATCGCCCGCTTCGGAATCCACATGGGTCACCCGCCCATAAGACCGGCCGCCTTTGACTTCTCCCCCCACCGGCGAGGTTTCGACCACCAAGGTGTCGAAGCCGTTGGCGCAGCGACCCAGCCATAAGTAGGTCGGCACCGGGGTGCTGATCGCAGAGCTCGTCTCGTCCCAAATCGCTTCGGTGGGTCGAGAAAGCTCTTGAGCTCAGCGGTGGTGGGGCGGTCTCTGGGAAGCTTCGCGAAGCGGCTCCGCAGAGTTATTCAAAGCCGCGAAGCGGCACTTGGTTGCACTGCCTGAAAGGCGGTGCGTCGGTTTCCCAGAGACCGCCCCACCACCGCTCACTCGGGAAGCGGCTCCTGCCCCTCCGACTCATCTTGAGGTGAGTCGTCATCCACCACCAGCGCCACGGCGCTGACGCGATCGTCGTCCTTCATGTTCATCACCCGCACCCCCTGCGTCGGCCGTCCCATCTGGGAGATGCCGCCGGCGCGGGTGCGCTGGACCATGCCGTTCTGGGAGATGAAGAGCAGGTCCTGGTGCTCGCGGACGATCAGGGCGCCGGCTAGGCCACCCTTCTTTTCGGTCAGCTTGGCGGTCAGCACTCCCTTGGTGCCGCGTCCCTTGATCGGGTACTCGGCGACCGAGGTGCGCTTGCCGTAACCGTTCTCGGTGACGACGAAGAGCTCGGAGTCATCGCGGGCGATGTCCATCGCCAGCACCCGGTTGGGCTCGCCGTTGACCTTGGCCGAGACGTTCATGCCTTTGACGCCGCTGGTGTCGCGCCCCATCGAGCGCACCGCCTCCTCGGAGAAGCGCGAGGCGTGGCCTGACTTGGAGACGAGCAGGATGTCGTCGTCGCCCGAGGTGAGGCGCACCTGGACCAGCTCGTCGGAGTCGCGGATCTTGATCGCGATGATGCCGTCGGCGCGGATCGGCGTGTTGTAGGCCTTGAACTCGGTCTTCTTGACCAGGCCCTGCGCGGTGGCGAAGACCAGGAACTTGTTCTCGCTGAAGTCGCGGGTCGGGATCACCGCGGTGACCTTCTCGCCGTCGCGCAGCGGCAGCACGTTGACCAGCGCCCGGCCTTTCGAAGTCCGCGATCCCTCGGGCAGCTCGTAGACCTTGAGTCGATAGACCTTGCCGCGATTGGTGAAGAAGAGCAGGAAGTCGTGGGTCGAGCAGATGTGCAGGTGCTCGATGTAGTCGTCCTCCTTCATGTCCATCCCCATCACTCCACGGCCGCCACGATGCTGCTGGCGGTAGGTAGCCAGCGGCAGCCTCTTGGCGTAGCCCGAGTGGGTGATCGAGATCACCATCTGCTGGTCGGCGATCATGTCCTCGATGTTCATGTCGCCCTCGAAGTGGGTGACCTCGGTGCGGCGCTCGTCGCCGTAGCGCTGGTCGACCTCGTCAAGCTCCTCGACGATCACCGCGTCGATCCGGGCCGGGTCGCCGAGGATCGCCCGCAGCTCGGCGATCCGCTTGGCCAGTTCTTCGTGCTCCTCGCGCAGCTTGTCGGACTCCAGCGCGGTGAGACGGGCAAGGCGCATGTCGAGGATTGCCTGCGCCTGCCCTTCGGAGAGCTCGAAGCGCTCGACCAGGCCCGCCTTGGCCGCATCCGTATCGGCCGAGCCGCGGATCAGGGCGATGACAGCGTCCAGGTTCTCGAGCGCGATCAGCAGGCCCTCGAGGATGTGGGCGCGGGCCTCGGCGCGACGCAGCTCGTACTGGGTGCGACGGATCACGACCTCGCGCTGGTGGTTGACGTAGTGCTCGATCAGCTCCTTGAGGCCGAGCGTCTTTGGCACTCCGTCGACCAGCGCCACCATGTTGATCCCGAAGGTGCTCTGCATCGCCGTGCGCTTGTAGAGCTGGTTAAGCACGACCTCTGGCGGGTCGCCGCCGCGCTTGGTCTCGATCACGAGGCGCATGCCGTTGCGGTCAGACTCGTCGCGCAGATCAGAGATGCCGGTGATCTTTTTGTCGCGGACGAGGTCGGCGATCTTCGTGATCAGGCCGCCGTCGCCGCCCTTCTTGACCATGAACGGCAGCTCGGTGACGATGATCGCGTCGCGGCCGCCCTTGAGCGGCTCGACGTGAGCGCGAGCGCGGATCCGCACCGAAGCTCGGCCGGAGGCGTAAGCATCCGCGACTCCTTCGGCGCTCATGATGCCGCCGCCGGGGAAGTCGGGGCCCTTGACGTGCTCCATCAAGCCAGCCAGGTCGATCCCGGGGTTAGCGATGTAGGCCTTGACCGCGCCGATCGACTCGCTCAGGTTGTGCGGCGGGATGTTGGTCGCCATCCCGACCGCGATCCCGGACGAGCCGTTGACCAGCAGGTTGGGAAAGCGAGCCGGCAGCACCAGCGGCTCCTGCTGGGACTCGTCGTAGTTGGGTCCCCACTCGACGGTGTCGGCGTCGATGTCGCGCAGCAGCTCGGTCGAGAGGCGGGCCAAGCGCGCCTCGGTGTACCGCATCGCGGCGGGTGGGTCGTCGTCGATCGAGCCGAAGTTGCCCTGGCCGTCGACGAGCATGTAGCGCAGCGAGAAGGGCTGCGCCATCCGCGCCAGCGTGTCGTAGATCGCCGAGTCCCCGTGTGGGTGGTACTTGCCCATCACCTCGCCGACGATGAAGGCGGACTTGCGGTAGGGCCGGTTGGGCTGCAGGGCGAGGTCGTGCATCGCGTAGAGCACACGGCGGTGCACCGGCTTGAGCCCGTCGCGAACGTCGGGCAGGGCCCGGCCGACGATTACGCTCATCGCGTAGTCGAGATACGACGAGCGCATCTCGGTCGTCAGCTCGCGCTCCTCGATCCGCCCGCCGCCGAGGATGTCTCCCGCCTCCATCAGATCACCTGACCCTGGTTAGACATCGAGGAACCTGACCTCCTTGGCGTGGCGTTCGATGAAGGCCTTCCGTGGCTCCACCTTGTCGCCCATCAGATCGGTGAAGATCTTGTCCGCCATCGCAGCATCGTCGATCTGCACCCGCTCCAGGGTGCGGCTCCCCGGGTCCATCGTCGTTTCGCGCAGCTGCTCGGGGTTCATCTCGCCCAGACCCTTGAAGCGCTGCATCTTGACGTCCTGGCGAGCCAGGTCCATCACCATCCGCCGCAACTCGGCGAAGGACTCGGCAACGCGCTCTTTCTGCTCGAGCGAGACCTTGAACGGCGGACGGCCTACCTGGCTCAGCAGCTCGCGGTGAGACTCGACCAGGCGGCGGTAGTCGTGCGATTCGAACAGGCCGGCCGAGAGCTCGAAGGCCTTGGCCAGCCCGTCGCGGCGGTGGACCGCGCGGACGAGGATCTCGGCGCCGGATTCGGAGACGATCTCGGTGTCGAAGGGCTCAACCTCGCCGGCATCGCCGTTCAGCACGTCCTTGACCTCGGCCAGCGACGTCACGCCACGGTCGAGGATTTCAGACTCGCCGAGGAAGCGGATCAGCTCGTGGCCGAAGTCTGCCTGCAGTGAGTCGGCCCAGCCCTCGTGCTCCTTCAGCCGCCGGTTGAATCGCTGCCAGCGAGTAGTGGTCAGCTTGTGCGCCTCGCCAGTTGCGTCGGTCACCTCCATCTGCTCGAGCTTGTCGCGCAGCAGCAGCTCCTCGAGCTCGGACTCCTTCTCGACGTAGGTTTCCTGCTTGCCGTTTTTGAGCTTGTAGAGCGGCGGCTTGGCGATGTAGACGTAGCCGGCCTCGATCAGGTCCGGCATCTCGCGGTAGAGGAAGGTGAGCACCAGGGTGCGGATGTGGGCGCCGTCGACGTCGGCGTCGGTCATCAGCACGACCTTGTGGTAGCGCGCCTCTTTGACGTCGAACTCCTCGCCGATACCGGTGCCGACCGCAGTGATCAGCGCCTGGATCTCGTTGTTGGAGAGGACCTTGTCGATCCGCGCCTTCTCGACGTTGATGATCTTGCCGCGCAGCGGCAGCACCGCCTGCGTATTGCGATCGCGGCCCTGCTTCGCCGAACCGCCGGCGGAGTCACCCTCGACTATGAACAGCTCGGCGAGGGCGGGGTCGCGCACGGTGCAGTCGGCGAGCTTGCCCGGCAGGGTCGAATTCTCCAGCGCTGACTTGCGCCGGGTCAGGTCGCGGGCCTTGCGGGCCGCTTGGCGAGCTCGAGCGGCGTCGACCGCCTTGCCGACGATCCGTTTCGCCTCGCCCGGGTTCTCCTCGAAGAACTCGCCGAGCTTGCGGTTGACCGACTCCTTGACCAGACCCTCGATCGGCGGGTTGCCGAGCTTGGTCTTGGTCTGGCCCTCGAACTGCGGGTCGGCGAGCTTGACCGAGATCACCGCGGTCAGTCCCTCGCGCACGTCGTCGCCGGTGAGGTTCTCGTCTTTCTCTTTGAGCAGGCCTTTGCTGCGCGCGTAAGCGTTCAGGGTGCGAGTGAGTGCCGAGCGGAAGCCGGAGAGGTGGGAGCCGCCCTCGTGGGTGTTGATGTTGTTGGCGAAGCTGAAGATCGATTCCTGGTAGGAGGAGTTCCACTGCATCGCCACCTCGACCTGGCCGTCCTCGGTCTCGTTTTCGAAGAAGACCGTCTTGCGGTGCAGTGGGTCCTTGTTCTCGTTGAGGTGGGCAACGAAGTCGACGATGCCGCCCTCATAATGGAAGGTGTCCTTCTGACCCGCCGCCCGCTCGTCGACCAACTCGATCTTGAGACCGCGGGTAAGGAAGGCGGTCTCGCGCAGGCGCTCGGCCAGGGTCGCGTAGTCGAACTCGAGCTCATCGAAGATCTCGTCGTCGGGCAGGAAGGTGATCGTGGTGCCGTGCGAATCGGTGCTCTCGCCGCGCTGAAGATCGGCCTGCGGCTTGCCCCGCTCGTAATCCTGAGTCCAGATCGCTCCGTCGGTGCTGATTTCGAGGTGGAGCCTCTCGGAGAGCGCGTTGACGACCGAGATGCCGACGCCGTGCAGGCCACCGGAAACCTTGTACCCCTCGCCCCCGAACTTGCCGCCGGCATGGAGTGTCGTCAGCACCACCTCGGCCGCGGGACGCTTCTCTTTCTCCATTTCGCCGACCGGGATGCCGCGACCGTTGTCGATGACGGTGCAGCTGTTGTCTGGGTGCAGGACCACGCGAACGCTGTCGCAGAAGCCGGCGATCGCCTCGTCGACCGAGTTGTCAAGTACCTCGTAGACCAGGTGATGGAGACCACGCGGCCCGGTCGAGCCGATGTACATGCCCGGTCGCTTGCGAACCGCTTCCAGGCCTTCGAGGACGGTGATGTCCTTGGCGCCGTAGGACTCTGAGCCGCCTTTTTTCTGCGCGGCCGTATTCGTCTTCTCAGGCAATTAATCCCTTCCCGCTCTCATAGAAAACCCCGACCGTTTGGGCTCTTGCCGCCCAGGGTCGGGGCAGAAATGCAAGTTGACATAAGGATACCAGTTCGGATCTTCCTAAAGCCCCTCGGGAATAAATAAAAGGCCTGCAAATCGCGGTATTTGAAATTAGTCTCGCTCATTACTCACACGAAAGCGCAAACTCTGCGGCGCGCGCTCACCGAGCCTCTCCCGCAGCCGCTCCAACAACTGCGCTTGCATCAGATCCAACTCCTGCGCCCAGACGGAATCTGAGCAATCGATCGTCACCTCTCCCCCGCGCTCTGAAACGGGTTGGGCGACAGCGGCGATGCGCTCGCCGACCAGCTCGGCCCAGACCGACTGCAGCGAGGCAAGGCCCGTCTTCGGAGCGGCGACCTCTAGCGCGGAGCGGAGCGCGGTGGTGGCGGGCCGGGGGGCGCGGCGGCGACTCACGCGGCGGCGGCCTCCTCTTCTCTCAGCGGCATCCGCACGATGCTGTCCCGCGCCTGCGGAGGCAGGGAGTCTTCATCGGCGGCCGTGATCAGGGCCTGGCCGGCGCCACCCAGACGCTCGACCAGGCGCTCGCGGCGCTCGGGGTCGAGCTCGCTCATCACGTCATCGAGCAGAAGCAGGGGAACGACCTGGCGGGCCGCAAGCAGCACGTCGCGCTCGGCAAAGATCAGGGCAAGCAGACCGGCGCGCTGCTGACCCTGCGACCCGTAGCGGCGCAGGGAGCGGGTCGCAGCGGTGAACTTGACCTCGTCGAGATGCGGGCCCCAGGACGTGCGCCCAAGCCGCAGGTCGGCCTCGCGGCGCTCGGCCAGGCCGATTCGAATCTCCTCCGCCGAGCCCGTCGCGCGCGGCGCGTACTCGACCTCTCCCCCGCCCTCTAGTCCGAGCTCCTCGGCGGCGACCGTAAACGGGTGGTTGAGCTCGGCGACGGCCTCGGCGCGAGCCGCGACCAACGCCGCGGCGGACTCGGCCAGCGTCGCATCCCAGGTGTCGAGTTGGGACGGGGTGCCCTGGCCGGACCCGAGCCGGGCCACCAGGGCGTTGCGTTGCGCCAGCGTCTGGCCGAAGCGCTGGCGCAACTCCGAGCGGCTGGGCCAGCGAGCGGCGATGAAGCCGTCGAGATGCGCGCGGCGCTCCGAAGGCGGGCCCTTGATCAACGAGAGGCGATCGGGTGAGAAGACCGCGACGGGGGGGCGACTGCGGGCCAGCGTCGCCGGGTCGGCCGGACTGCCGTCAAGCAGGTGCCGGCGGCCCTCACCGCGACTGACCGATGCCAACAAATGCCGCTCGATCCCGTCCTCGTCGCGGATCGTCGCTTCGGCGCGGGCAAAAGAGCCGCCGAAAGGGATCAGGTCGCGGCGATCGGAGGTTCGGAAGGAGCGCCCGGTGAGAGCAAAGTAGAGCGCCTCGAGCAGGTTCGTCTTGCCGACGCCATTGGGCCCGACGAGACTGAGGATGCCGGCGCCGAGCTCGATCCGCGCCTCGGCCAAACTCCTTGACGGCCTCGCTTCGACGACGGTGACAAGCACCGGCCGAGCTCACACGTTGAGGCGGATCGGCATCACCAGGTAGCGGAAGTCTTCGTTGTCGACCGGCTGCAGGAGCCCCGGCCGCAACGGCGAGATCAGCCTCAGCATCACCTCGTCGCCCTCGACGCTTTCGATCCCCTCGCGCAAGAACTCGGGGTTGAAGCCGATCTCCAAGGGCTCGCCCTCGAAGGCCGCTGGCATCGTCTCCTCCGCGTCGCCGACGTCCGGTGTCGAGGCGGCGATCTTGAGCTCACCGGGCGAGAACGAGAGCCGCAGCGGCGCGTTGCGTTGCGCCAGCTGGCTGATCCGGCGCGTAACGTCGAGCAGCTCCGGTCGCGGCAGTCGCACGTCGTGGTCGTAGGACTCCGGCAGGAGCTGTCGAAAGTTGGGGAATTGCCCCTCGATCAGCCTCGTGTTGAGGACGATCGCCCCTGCCTTGAAGATGGCCTGATTGCGCTGCAGGGCAACCGAGACCGTCTCGACGCCGTCGACGGAGATGATGCGGCCGAGCTCACGCAGAGCCTTGGCCGGGATGTTGGCCTCCAGCTCACCGCCGATCGCGCTGTCTAGCTCGGTGCGCTTGACCGCAAGCCGGTAGGAATCGGTGGCAACCATCGTCATCTCAGAGCCGTTGGCGCTGACGAGAACGCCGGTGAGGACCGGGCGCATGTCGTCGCGCGAGGCGGCGCGGGCAACCAGGTCCACCGTCGCGGCGAGGGCGGCGGCCGGGATCGAGAGCGCCTCGCCCTCCTCCTCGGGAAAGGCGGGAAAGTCCTCGCTGGGCAGTACGCGGAGGTGGAAGCTCGAGCCGCCACTGCGGATCTCGACATCGCGCTCTGACTCACGCAGCTCGATCGCGACCGTCGGATCGCCGAGCGAACGCGAGACCTCGGCCAGGAGGCGACCGGGGAGAAGAACCGAGCCGCTGCCATCAACCTCCGCCTCGAGCTTCGTCTTCAGTCCCATCTCCAGGTCGGTGGCACTGAGGGTGACCCCGTCATCGCCGGCGGAGAGCAGAATCCCGGAGAGCGACTGGGTTGCCGCGCGGGTCGATACAGCTCGGGAGACAACTGAGAGCTTTGCGACAAGCTCATCTCGTTTGGTCGTCAGCTTCAAGTTATTGGTGCCTTCTTAAGTTGGGTTAGTGCTTGTGGAAAAGCAGGAAAGGGCCCTTTGCGCCGCATTGAGCCGCGATTTGCTGGCTGTGGAGAGCGCTGTGGGAAAGCATGGATTCTTACAGTCCCGTCGGCCGTCAGGAGCGGCCTGTGGAGCCGTTGTGGATAGCTGCACGCAACTCGTCTACTCGCGCGGCCAGGGCGGGGTCCTCACCGCAGCGTGCTTCGGCTCGCCGAATCGAGTTGAGCACGGTCGAGTGATCCCGGCCGCCATAGAGGCGACCGATCTGAGGCAGCGAGAGGTCAGTTAGCTCCCGGGTTAGGTAGATGGCGACCTGGCGGGCATTGAGCGGGGTGGCTGCGCGAGTTGAGCCGACCAGCTCCGCTCTCGAGATACCGAAGGCTTTGGAGACACGCTGCTGGATCTCCTCCACCGGCGTCTGTTCGGAGCCTCGCGACGATTTGGGAATCACGGCATCGACCAGCTCCGGGCTGAGCGGTCGCGCGGTCAACGAGGCGTGGGCGATCAGGCGCGTCAGGGCGCCATGAAGCTGGCGAACGTTGAGGTCGATGCGCCTTGCCAGCTCGCCGAGCACGTCTCCTTCGGTGTCGACTCCGGCCTCGCGCACAAGCCGACGCAGAACCGTCAGGCGGGTGGCCAGATTTGGCGCCTCGACGGCGACTGTCAGTCCCCACTCGAAGCGGTCCCGCAGGCGCGACTCGAGGCTCGAGAGCTCGCTGGGTATGCGGTCGGCGGAGAGCACGAGCTGGCTGCCGCCTTCGTAGAGAGCGTTGAAGGTGTGGAAGAACTCGTCCTCGGTGTGGCGCTTGCCCTCGAGGAACTGGACGTCGTCGACCAGGAGGACGTCGAGATCCCTATAGCGCCGCTTGAACTCCTCGGCGCCGGCGCTGCGCAGCGCCGAGACGAACTCGTTGGTGAACCGCTCGGCGGTCGTGTAGCGGACGTTGAGAGCCGGCGCCGAGGCCTCGAGGTAGTTAGCGATCGCGGCCAAGAGGTGGGTCTTACCGAGCCCCGGTGGCCCATGCAGGAAGAGCGGGTTGTAAGCCTCCGACGGCGCCTCAGCCACCGCCAGGGCGGCGGCGTGAGCGGCACGATTCCCCTCGCCGATCACAAAGCGATCAAAGGTGTAATGGACGTTGAGGCCGGGACCTGCAGCGGCTTCAGTAACAGGGTCGACATCGCCCTCGACGATGAGGCTGATCCCCGTGAGCGTCGAGCCGACACCGGCGAGCGCCTCGCGAATCAAGCCCGCATAGCGCCGCTCGGTCCAGGCTCGAATTCCCTCGGGCGCCGAGAGGAGGAGGGTCCCGGAGCGGCTACCGACGACCTTCAGCGGTTCCAGCCAGAGTTGGAACGTCGACTCCGGAACGGAGGCTCGCAAACGAGCTTGCACGTCGTTCCAGAGGGAGTCGAGGTCTTGTTGCGCCGCGTCATCTTGCACCGGCGGCCGACCATAGCGACGCCTGGGGGAGCCGAAATCAGCCGCTCCGCAAATGCCGCTGAAATCATTTCGCCGGGGAGTTCCCCCGCTCGGCTGTGCGTCCGTATACTGCGACGCCCGATGAAGCGGACTTATCAGCCGAAGAAGCGGAAGCGGGCCAAGACGCACGGATTCCGGGCGCGTATGAGCACGCGCGGAGGTCGCGCGATTCTCAAGCGCCGCCGCGCTAAAGGCCGGAAGCGCCTCACTCCCTAGATGGCGGGGAAACGGCGCCGCCTCTCACGTAGCGGCGAGTTTGACCGCGTCTACCGCGACGGATCCTCACATGCCACTCGCTATCTCGTTCTCTACAGCTTCCCTCGCAAGGGTGACGAAGAGGAGGATGAGGTGAGACTTGGCGTTTCGGTCAGTCGCAAGGTTGGGGGCGCCGTCGACCGCAACCGGGTCAAGCGTGTGATGCGCGAGACCTTCTGGGGCCTGTCCGATCGGCTGCCGGCCCAGCACGACTTCGTCCTTGTCGCCCGCCCGGAAATCGGCGACCTGATCGAGCGTGAAGGGTCTTCGGGGGTGCGCGCCAGCATCGAGGAGGCTCTTGCAGGCTCCGCGGGGAAGAAGCGTTCCACGTGAAACGTGCCCTTTTGACCACGATCGGCATTTACCAGCGCCGAATCTCCCCCGCCTTTCCCCGCCGTTGCCGCTACGAGCCGAGTTGCTCGAGCTACGCCGCTGAGGCGACTAGGCGTTTCGGGTTCCTGCGGGGAAGCCTCCTTGCTGCCTGGCGCCTGCTGCGCTGCAATCCCTTCAGCCACGGCGGCTTCGACCCGGTTCCAGGTCGGTTTACGCTCAAGGTGGGGCCGGTCGATCCTGCTGTTCATCACGGCGAGGCGCATACGTGATCCCGCCCGCCAACATCCTGCAGCCGCTGATCGACATCGCCAACGGCGTCCTCCAGTTCTTCCACGACAACGCCGGCCTCAGCTGGGGCATGTCGATCATCGCCCTTACGGTCTGCACCAGGGCGCTGTTGATCCCGCTCACCTACCGGCAGCTCAAGGGAATGCGCGCTCTGCAAGCGCTGCAACCGCAGATCAAAGAGATCCAGGCGAAGTACAAAAACGATCGGCAGCGCATGCAGCAGGAGATGATGCGCTTCTACCAGGAGAACAAAGTCAACCCCTTTGCCTCCTGCATCCCCCTGATCGCGCAGCTGCCGGTCTTCATCACGCTTTTCTACGTCCTCCGGCACGAGCTGCCGAGCGACATCGGCTGCGAAGCTGGCCACTGTGGCTCAGAAGCCTCGTTCCTCTTCATCAACGACCTGACGGCGAAGGCACATGGCGCGGAACTGATCACCCTGCTCGTCCTCTACGTGGGGACCCAGCTGGTCTCCGGCCTGATCATGTCGGTCACCGCCGACAAAAGCCAGCGAATGATGATGGCGCTCCTGCCCTTCATCTTCGTCCCCTTCGTGATCAACTTCCCCGCCGGCCTCGTCCTCTACTGGATTACGACCAACTTCTGGACGATCGGCCAGCAATACGTGATCCAGCGGGTCATCCCCGCGCCGGTTGCGGCCACGCCAGAGGCGATCGCTGCGGCAAAGCCACCTCCGCCTCCACCGAAGAAGAAGAAGAAGAGACGGTAGGAGCGGCGGGGGAGGTCCCGTCGGAACCCGGCACCGCCCTGTTGGGGCGGTGCAATTTAGAGCCGCTTGCGCGGCTAAGAAGTACTTTG
>DATMIH010000006.1:0-2918 GCA_035554595.1 Solirubrobacterales bacterium | reverse complement strand
GGCGAGATGTAGCCCTTGTCGAACTGCATCCCCTCGGTGAACTCCAGCTCCATGCCGAAGGTCTGGCCTTCCTCGACGTTGACGACGCCGTCCTTGCCGACCTTCTCGATCGCATCGGCAATCACGTTGCCGATCTCATCGTCACCGGCGGAGATCGCGGCGACACGAGCGATCTGCTCCTTGCCGGCGACCTCCTTGGACTGCTTCTCGCGCAGCGTCTCGACCACGTTTTCGACCGCGGTCTCGATGCCGCGGCGCAGGGCCAGCGGGTTGGCGCCGGCGGCGACGTTCTTGAGCCCCTGGCGAACGATGATCTGGGCCAGCAGCGTCGCCGTCGTGGTGCCGTCACCGGCAACGTCGTTGGTCGCCGTGGCGACCTCGCGGACGAGCTGGGCGCCCTGGTTCTCGAAGACGTCCTCGACCTCGACCTCGCGGGCGATGGTGACGCCGTCGTTGGTAATCGTCGGCGCGCCGAACTTTTTGTCGAGCACGACGTAACGGCCCTTCGGGCCGAGGGTGACCTTGACCGCGTCGGCAACAGCGTCAACGCCGGCCTGCAGGGCCCCCCGTGCTTCCTCGCTGAACTTCAGCTCCTTATGAGCCATGTGTTTTCAGTCCTCCTTGGTTCTTCTAAGACCTGGTTGGGCGGTGGGTTAACCGAGCTTGGCGAGGACGTCTGACTCGCGCAGCACGAGCAGCTCGTCGTCCTCGACGGTGACCTCGGTGCCGCCGTATTTGGAGTAAAGGACCTCATCGCCCTCGCTCACGTCGAGCGGGCGGCGAGTGCCGTCCTCGTTGATCGCGCCATCGCCGACGGCGACGACCTTGCCCTTCTGGGGCTTCTCCTTCGCCGTGTCGGGGAGAACGATGCCGCTGGCAGTCGTTTCCTCCTCCTCAATCGGCTTCACGATCAGCCGGTCCCCGAGGGGCTTCAGCTTCATCCGTATACCTCCATCATGGATCAGTAGGGGCTGGGAAATAAAGATCGGAACTTCTTGGCACTCTCACGGTGAGAGTGCCAAGGCTCTAAAGATAGCGAGGGAAGGCGCTCGGCGGCAACTCAGCCGCTGGCGAGCAGGCGACAGCCCAGCAGAACAGCGATTCCCTCGCCGCCGCGAGCCATAACCCAGTCGTGATTCCACTCGAAGACCGGCCGCGCGACTGGCGCGAGCAGGTTCATCCACGCCTTGCTCGTGGAGACATTCCACTCGTAGAGCACGGCGGTGACTCCATCCTGCTCATAGAGGCGCCAGCGGCCGACTCCGCTCAGCTCCCCGACCGCGTCGGCCTCGAGCAGGTGCGGGCGCTCGACCCGGGTCGTCGTTATCTCGAATCCGACCCTGTAGGGCAGCAGGCTCTTCCAGACCATGCGCCCGACGGTGCCGATCCCGTCCTCGTTCCCTCTCCGAAGTTCTTCCGCCTCCTCAACCCCACGCCACCACTGTGGCCAGCGGGCCTGATCATAGATCGCCTCCCAGACTGGCTCGCGCGGGGACTCCAGCAACCAGGTCGTGAGAAATTTGTACTCAGCCATCAAGGTTGCACCGCCCGCGGCGAACGCGGAAACGAGTGAGCAGGATCGCCGGTGACTATTGGTGCGAGGGAGTGAGAGCAGAGCACGCGGGCGCGTGTTCTCTCAGTTGTGGTGTGGCGTCTCGCCGTTGCCGAAATGGGCGCCGGGGGGCTCGACGATCTGCGAGAAGCGGATCACCGTGACCAATTCATCGGGCGCGACCGGACGGCCGTAGATCTGTTCGAGGAACTTGATCTCCTCCTCGAGTCGGCGGAACTCCGGGTTGTCGTGCTCGATGTCGCGCGGCGAGAGCTCGGAGATCCGCTTCACCTCGACGTCGTCAATTACCGCAGTGAAGATCTTCTCGCGCGGGCTGTGGCGGAAGCCGACCGTGATCCAGACGACCTGGCCTCGCTCGTACTTGTTGCTCTTGTCACCAAGCCGGATCGTCGCGGTCTTGCGGCCGCGCTTGAGCTGGTCAACAAAGACCGGCGAGTAGAAGTTGAGTACATAGATACCGCCCCGCATCGGGGAGCGAGCGTATCTGACCGGGCCAAGCCTGGGGCTGGCGCTCGGCGTGATCCTCGCCGTTGCCCTGGGTTGAAGGGGTGGACGAACGGCCTACCTAATTTTGAACGTTCGTCTTTCAGAGGTGTAGCTCGCCGCAAAACGGTCGATGTGGAAGCTATGAGCCAATCCGCAAACAGGGGTCTTCCCCGTTCCATATTCGTATCCATCATCGGGGTAGTACTCCTCTTGCTCGCCTTCGCAAGTGCCGCCGGCGCGGCCACCTGCGACGGCAAGCACGCGACGATCGTCGGCACTCCAGGCAATGACGTGATCGTCGGCAAAGGGGCCAGCGACGTGGTCTACGGCGGCGGCGGCAACGACCGGATCAGCGGCGGGCCGAACGGCAACGACACGATCTGTGGCGGCCCCGGCAACGACAAGATCTACGGCGGCCGGGGCTTCGACGCCCTCTACGGCGAAGGCGGCGACGACAAGCTTTCCGGTGACACGGGCTCCGACCACCTCGACGGGGGAGCGGGCGACGACGACCTTGTTGGGGCCAAGGGCAAAGACAGCCTGCTCGGCGGCAGCGGCGACGACACGCTGCTCGGCCAGAAAGGGCCCGACACGCTGGTTGGCGGTGCCGGCAACGACTACGCCAACGGCGAAAAGGGCAGTGACAACGAGGAAGGCGGCAGTGGCGACGACATGCTCTTTGGCGACAAGGGCAATGACGAGATCGAAGGCGGCGCCGGCGCCGATCACATCGAAGGCGGTCCCGGCGACGACCTCAAGCTCGAAGGTGGGGGCGGCAGCGACTTCGTCTACGGCGGCGCCGGAAGCGATCAGGCCGATGGTGGATCCGGGGACGGCGACATCGTCCGCGGCGACAGCG
>DATMIH010000005.1:0-1511 GCA_035554595.1 Solirubrobacterales bacterium | reverse complement strand
TCGGCGATCGAGAGCAGGTCGTGGGTGACCAGCCAGCCGCCGTCGGTCACCCAGGTCGTCTCTATGACCAGGGTGCCGGGCTCATAGCGGCGGCTGATCGGCACGACCACCCCCTTGGGCGCCAGCTTGAAGTGGCCGGCGCCGCGGTCGAGCACCGCGCCGAAGGCGCTGGGGGAGTCGAAGCGGGGCAGGCAGAGCCACTCGACCGCGCCGTCGTAGGAGACCAGGGCGCTGGTGTGGCAGTCGGAGAGGAAGCCGTAGCCGCCGATCGGCGGGAAGCTGGTGTCGGCAGCGCTCACGGCCGTGCCAAGCTACCAACGCTCCGTCCAGTGACGGTGCAGCACGGTGCTACACTTCTGCGGTGCCGACCACCAGGCCCCGCCACACGATCACCGAGACCCCGCCGGTTCAGGCCGCTCTCGACCAGTTGCGGAGCAAGGGGGAGCGGATCGACTTCGCCGAGCTCGTGACGCTTGGGGCCGAGGTCAAGGTACGCCGGCTCGCCGATGAGGATGCGGCAGACGAGGCGGCCTTGAAGGATCTGGCTGAAATGGTCCGCGGTGGCTCGTTTCCGTTTCAAGTCGACGTCGAGGCCGCCGACGAAGTGAAGCGCCTTGGGTTGATCGCCAACTACGACGACTAGCGTGCTGGCGCTCGACAACTCCGCCTGGGCGCGGATCGTCGCGGTCGAGCTGCCCTCCGATCGAGCCGAGGCGGTGGCGGACTGGATCGAGCGGCGCCGGCTTGCGACGAGCCTGCCCTTTCTGCTCGAGGCCGGCTTCTCGGCTCGCACGCACGCCGGCCACAAGGCGATGATGGGCCAGTTCGACCTGTTTCCCCGCCTCGCGCTGACCGCAACGGTGGAAGAGAGAGCCCGGGAGGCCCAGGGTCGGCTCGCCGCGGTCGGTCACCACCGCTTGGCACCGATCGACATCATGATCGCGGCCTGCGCGCACGAGGCAGGTGCCGGGGTCCTGCACTACGACCGCGACTACGACCTCATCGCCGAGCACACGAGTCTCCGCTTCGAGAGCGTCTGGCTTGCTCCCGCCGGCTCGCTGTAAAGCGGCGTCCCGCTCACGAACTGCCAAGCTAGGGCCGTGAGCCTGGTGAGCCTGACGTCTGCCCACGTCGCCGGTGCCTTCGCCCCGGTCGAGGTCTTCCCGATCACGATCGGCGGCGTCGCCTACTGGGCCCGGGTGCGCAGCCTCGCCTGGGACGGCCGCTCGGTGCCGCTCTGGCGCCAGCTCTGCTTCGGCAGTGGCCTGCTGCTGATCGCGATCGCGCTCTTCAGCCCGATCGGTCACATCTCCGACGAGCTGGTCATCGCCCACATGGTCGAGCACCTGCTGATCGGCGACGTCGCCTCGTTGCTGATCGTCCTCGGCCTGACCCGCTCGCTGCTGCAGCCGATCCTCTCGATCAAGCTCTTCAACCGCCTCGAGGTGCTCACCCACCCGCTGATCGCACTGCCGCTCTGGATGCTCAACTTCTACTTCTGGCATATCCCC
>DATMIH010000004.1:0-24305 GCA_035554595.1 Solirubrobacterales bacterium | reverse complement strand
CGGCACCTCACCCCGGACCCGGTACTCAGTCCCGCATTTCGTGCAGACGCAGGTCAGCTCGTCACGACGCTCAACCGGTGCTCCGCAGCGTTGCCCCGGCACAGGTTCTGCGAGGCATACGAGCTCGGCGACCATTGCGCTGAACCCTATATCCGCCGCGGGCCCTTGCGGCGATACGGTTCGGCCCGATGCGCGCCGTCACCTTTCAGGCTCCCGGCGAGGTCCGGGTCGAGGAGAAGCCCGCGCCCGAGCTCGTGGCGGCCGACGACGCGCTCGTCCGGGTCGAGGCGAGCGGGATCTGCGGCTCGGACCTGCACATCTTCCACGGCCGGGTGCCGGTCGAGCAGGGGTTCACAATCGGCCATGAGTTCGTCGGCACCGTGCTGGCAACCGGCGAGGACGTGACGCGGGTCGCCACTGGCGACCGCGTGCTTGGCTGTTTCCACACCGCCTGCGCCACCTGCACGCCCTGCCTGCGCGGCGATTACCACCGCTGCGACAACGGCCAGACCTTTGGCCACGGCTCCCACCTCGGCGACCTGCAGGGAGCCCAGGCCGAGCAGCTGCTGGTCCCGCGCGCCAACCTGACCCTGCGCCGGGTGCCGGAGGGGATGTCCGACGAGGTGGCGCTCTTCGCCGGTGACGTGATGGGCACCGGCTACCACGCCGTCGCCCACGCCGGCATGCGCTCCGGCGACACCGTCGCCGTGCTCGGCCTGGGGCCGGTCGGCCTCTGCGCCGTGCAGGCCGCGCTGGCGGGTGGCGCGACCAAGGTCTTCGCGATCGACTCGGTTGAGCAGCGGCTGGCGATGGCCGGCGAGTTCGGCGCCACGCCGGTCCACCTGACCGAGGAGGAGCCGAAGAAGGTTGTCCGCGCCGCCACCGGGAAGCGCGGGGTGGACGTTGTCGTCGACGCGGTCGGCGATTCGGGCCCGCTGGCGATGGCGGTCAGCCTTGCCCGCGATGCCGGCACCGTCTCCGGGATCGGCGCCTACGCCGGCAAGGGCGAGGTGCCGCTCGGCCTCGCCTGGCTCAAGGGCCTGACCCTGCGGCTGGGCCTCGCCAACGTGATCGCCCACGTCGACCGGGTGCTGGCGCTGATCGAGGCCGGCAAGCTCGATCCCTCGCCGCTGGTCACCCACCACATGAAGCTCGACGAAGCGGCCGAGGCCTACGCGCTCTATGACCAGCGCGAAGCGCTGAAGATCGTCTTGACGCCTTAGCTAGATTGGGTGGGGTGCGGGGGTGGCGATTTGGCGTAGCGATGCTGGTTGGGATTTTTCTCCTGCCGGCCAGTGCGCAAGCCTGCTCGTGTGCGCCGCAGGCGCCGGCGGAATCGCTGCGGGAAGCTGACGCTGCCGTGACCGCGCGGCTGGTTGCCGTCCTGCCGCACGGGGCCGGTCAGGCGCTCTACCGCTACGAAGTGCGGCACGTCTACAAAGGGGCGGAGAAGCTCGAAGCGGGGCAGATGCTCGGCGTGCACAGCTCTCGTCGCAGCGCCGCCTGCGCCCTGCCGCGACGGATCGGCCGCGCCTACGGTCTTTTCATGCTCGGCCGTCACGGCCGCTGGTTCAGCAGCATCTGCCGGGTGGTCTCGCCCGAGCGGATGCGGCGGGCCGCCCAGGGTGCGTCAGCGAGCTCAGCGCGAGCGTCGGTGCAGCCGGTCCTTTGCGGCTAGCAGGCGTTTGTCGGCCATCGCGTGCAGAACGGCCGGGTCCTCGGCGCCTTCGGCGACTCCGAATGAGGCGCCGAGCGAGCCGTCGGACATGCCGATCCGGCTGATTTCCTGACTGAGGCGCGCGGCCGCCAGTTCGGCGTCCTCGGCGCAGGTCTTCGGCATCAGCAGGGCGAACTCGTCGCCGCCGATGCGAAAGCTGTCGTCGGCGAGTCGCGACTCGTCGAGCAGCGCGGCGACTTGCTGCAGGGCGCGGTCGCCGGCGGGATGACCGAGCGTGTCGTTGATCTGCTTGAAGCCGTCGAGGTCGAGCAGGCAGAGCGAGAGCGGCCAGGCGTAGCGTGAGGCGCGGGCGATCTCGACCGGCAGCCGTTCCTCGTAGGCGCGGCGGTTGGGCAGGCCGGTGAGCGCGTCGTGGCGGCCGCCGTGGACCTCGGCGGCGAAGAGCCTGGCGTGCGACATGTGGGCGGCGACCAGCTCGCTGAGCAGCTCCAGCGTCTCGACGTCGCCGTCGTCGAAGTTGTTGACCCGCGGCGCGTAGACCTTGAGCACGCCGACCGTCTCCTCCCGGTGGATCAGCGGCACGCAGATCATCGAGAGGGCGTTGACCCGCAGGCAGGCCTCGTTGTCGACGCGCGGATCGGTCGCGGTGTCGTCGCAGCGCAGGACCCTGTCTTCCCGCACGCAGAGCCCGGAGAGACTCGAGTCCATCTTCAGGCGCACGCCGAGGAAGGGAGTGGCCTCGCCGGTGGTGACGCGATAGACCATCTCGTCGCCATCGGCGAGCTCGATCACGCCGCCGCTTCCCTCGGTCAGGTCCTGGGCGCGTTGGGCGATCAGCTCCATCACCGCGTCGAGCTCGAGGTCGCTGGCGGCGATCTCGGTCTGGGTCTGGATGATCGCCCGCAGGTGTTGGGTGCTGCTGCCGGTCATGCGCGCCATATCGGCACGGCTCTACCCAAAAATTAGGACTGAAACGCGCGTCTCAGCGCCTGTACGGGCGGGCGCTAAGCGACGACCGCGAGGCCGGCGGGACGCCGGTGCTTGCGGAAGGTCTCCGCGACCCAGCGGTAGCCGGGGCGCTCCTCGAGCGGGGCGCGGAAGCTGGCGATGCCGGCCGGCGGTGGTTCGTCGGTGGGAACCGGCCCCTCGTCGGGCAGCACGAGCGGGAAGAAGAGGGCGGCGGCGGTGAGGTCGGCGACGCTGAAGGCGTCACCGGCGAGGTACTCGTTGGAGCCGAGCTCGGCCTCGAGGCGGTCGAGCGCGGCAACGACCTTGTCGCGCGCGATCTCGGCTGCCTCCTCGCTGCGGACACCGAAGCGCATGTTGGTGTAGGTGCGGGCGTAGGTGACGGCGCCACTGCCAAGGGCGGCGACGGGACCCGGCGTGCTGCGGGCGATCACCGCTTGGAAGCGCTCGGGGTCCTTGCTCAGCTCGTGGAAGGCGAGCAGGCGGATGTGCGGTCCCAGTTCCTCGTCGAAGAACTCCTCCAGCTCGAGCGCGCGGCGGCGTTGCTCGGAATCGGCGGGGTAGAGCGGCCGCTCGGGGTGGCGCTCCTCCAACGCGGCGATGATCTCGCTCGAGTCACCGATCGCGCGGCCGTCGATCTCCAGCACCGGGAAAGTGTGACTGGCGCCGCCGGTGAGCAGCATCGAGGCCGGGATGTGTAGACCCGGAATGGAGACCGCGCGCCGCTTGTGCGGCACCTGCTTGTGATCGAGCGCCCAGCGCGCCTTCTCGCTGTAGTGCGAGACGCTGATGTGCCAGAGCACCGGTCTGCCGTCGGGGGCCGCCATGGACTTGGAGACTAGCGCTGACTCCTTCGCTTGAATCTCCCTGATCGAATCGGTTAGCTTGCCGCCCGTGTCCCGCCCAGGTAGGTGCCGATGATCCGCGTGCCGCTTCTCCCCAAGCGCAACTCCGCGCCGGAGCCGGTGGGCGAGGAAAAGAGCCGCGCGGCGGACGACTCCGGTTTGCGCCGCAGGGCGCCGGCGCAGGCGCGCTTCGAGGCGACGAACCGGCCGCGAGGACGTTTCCTGCGCTGGCTCTTCAACGGCTCACATCCCGAGCCGCTGCCCTCCTTCGAGGGCACGGTGGAGGACCCGCGGGAGGGCAAGCTGGGCATCTGCTGCTCGGGCGGCGGCATCCGCTCGGCCGCCTTTTCGCTCGGGGCGCTGCAGGTACTGCAGGAGCGCGACGAGCTGGAGCGGGCCAGCTACCTGGCGGCGGTCTCGGGTGGCTCCTACATCGCCACCGCGATCTCGCTGCTGCGCAAGACCGGCCCGGAGGATTCCGACGGCTCCCTGTTCGGGCGGAGAAAGCCTTTTGCGCCGGGCTCGCCCGAGGAGCAGTACCTGCGCAACCGCTGCTCCTACCTCGCGCCGACCGCCGGCGACAAGATCTTCCTCGGCCTGCGCTTGATTCTCGGCCTCCTGGTCAACCTCGTCTTCGTCTCCCTGCCCTTGATCGGGATCGCCCTCGTCCTCTCCGGGCTGGTCTACGCCCCGGCATTCGCTCAGCTGGCCGGGGACTGCAACGCGGCCGGCGGGACGGGGTGTGCGGCCGACCTTCCCGAATGGGCCTGGATCTCGCCCTTGGCGGTTCTCGGCCTCGGCCTCGCCTTCGGCCTGGCGACGCTGCTGTTTCGCTGGCGCAAGCTGGCCTGGGCCCAGTTCTTCGCCGCTTGGGCGACCCGCCTCTTGATCATCGCTGCCGCTCTTGCCCTGCTCCTGATTGCCCTGCCGTACCTGGTCCAGTGGGTGCGCGAAGACCATCTCGGCGGGACGAGCGGCAAGGGCGTCGGCTTCGGCGCCGGCACGCTGGCCCTGTTGGCGGGCGTCGCGGCACAGCTCACCAATTTCCTCGCCTCGAGCAAAGCCCGCGAGGGGCTGGGGAAAGCCCGCAAAGCGTTCGGCAAGCTCGGCAAAGGGCTGCGCCTGGGCCTCGCCTACTTTGCCGCGGCCTTGGTCGGCCCCCTGATGCTCTTCGCCGTCTTTTTCCTCAGCGTTGCGGCCGGGATGTCGGAAGTCGACGCGCCCGGCGCCCTCGACGGCGGACTGATCTGGGCGGGCGTCGGCGTGCTGGCGATCTTCCTCATCGTCTACTTCTTCGCCGACCTCACCACCTGGTCGCTGCATCCCTTCTACAAGCGCCGCCTCAGCAGCGTCTTCGCTCTGCGCCGGGTCAGGGCCGAGGCGGCACTCGATCCGCGGAGCAAGCTGTTTGACCGGGTTGAGGTGGTGCCCCCATCCGATCCCGGCAAAGACGACGGCATCGCGGTCGAGCGCGATTACGACAGGACCCTGGCGCTCTCGGACATGGCGATGGTGGGGGGCGAAGGGGAGGAGTGGCCGACGCTGCTGATCTGCGCCGCGGCGAACATCTCCGACACCAGCGCGACTCCGCCCGGGCGCCGCGTCACCAGCTTCACCTTCAGCGCCCACACGGTCGGCGGGCCACTGGTGGGAGCAGTCGCCACCGAGGAGATCGAGAGTGCCTTCGAAGAGCCGAAGAAGGATGAGTCGCGACCGGCCAAACGGCGCGGCCGCGATCTCTCCCTGCTCGCCGCGACCGCGATGTCAGGGGCGGCGATCTCGCCCTCGATGGGGAAGATGACGCGGCGCCCACTGACCTTCCTGATGGCGCTGGCGAACATCCGGCTCGGCGTCTGGGTGCCGAACCCGCGCTGGGTGCAGTCCTTCCGCGATGACCAGGAACTGCGCCTGCGCTACGTCAGGCCGCGGCCCTTCTATCTCCTCTGCGAGCTCTTCGGTCTCAACCGGATTGGCGCCAAGTACCTCTACGTGACCGACGGCGGGCACTACGAGAACCTCGGCCTGGTTGAGCTGCTGCGCCGCGGCTGCGCCGAGATCTACTGCCTCGACGCGAGTGGGGTCGGTGCCGACGGGGCTGAGTTCGAATCGCTCGGCGAAGCGATCACCCTGGCCCGCTCGGAGCTCGGCGTCGAGATCGAGTTCGACGGGGAGGAGAAGAAATTCGCCGAAGAAGATGCGCCAGGGGAGGAGGACGCCAAAGGGGCCGAGGACACATCTCCCGCCGCGATGGTCCCCGACGAAAAAACGCATTTCGCCAAACGCGATGTCGTGGCCGCGAAGGTCAGGTACCGCAGCGGGGAGGAAGGCAGGCTCGTCTACGTGCGCAACGCGATGATCGAAGCGGCGCCGTGGGACGTGCGCGCGCACCACGAGGAGGACCCGCGCTTTCCCAACAACGCGACGGTTGACCAGCTCTACACTGACCAGAAATTCGAGGCCTACCGGGTGCTCGGATCGCGAGCGGCGGTACGGGCGGTCGAAGCGATGGGGGTTGGCGATGGCACTGCTAAGTGATGAGGAGATCGGCGCGAAGCTCGACGAGCTGAGCGGTTGGGAGCGCAAGGGCGAGGCGATTGCCAAGGAGTTCTCCTGTGGCGACTTCGTCGGCTCGGTGAAGTTCGTTGAGAGCCTGGTCGGGCCGGCCGAGGAGATGGGTCACCACCCGGACCTGGAGATCTCCTGGGACACGGTGACGGTGACGATCTCCACCCACTCGGAGGGTGGCCTCACCGCCGCCGACTTCGAGCTGGCCGGGAAGGTCGACGCTCTATCGCCGACGAGCTGAGAATCGACTCGCGGCTCTCGATTCCGCTGGCCGAGGTCGAGCTGCGCGCCAGCCGCTCCTCGGGACCGGGGGGCCAGCACGCCAATGTCACCGCCTCGCGAGTGGAAGCCGTCTTTGACGTCGAGGCCTCGCAGACGCTCGACGAGCGCCAGCGGGCGATGCTGCTTGACCGCGGCGGATCGCTGATCACCGCCGTCGCCCAGGACGCGCGCGGCCAGGCGCGCAACCGTGAACTGGCGCTTAGCCGCCTGGCCGAAAAGATCGCCGCCGGGCTCGACGAGCCGGTGCGACGGCGCCCGACCCGGCCCACGCGCGCCTCGCGCACTAAGCGCCTGGAAGAGAAGCGGCGCTCGGGCGAACGCAAGCGGATGCGGCGTCGCTCCAGCGGGGAGTACTGATGGCGAAGGGCAAGAAGCGGCGGCCGCGAGAGAAGCCGGCGACGGTCGATTACACGGACGCGGAGGGCAACACCCTGACCCTGCGCGAATCGCTCAGCGCCGCCACGATCGCCAAGCTGGACGAGGGCCCGGCGACCGCGGCGAGCAGCCAGGAGGACGCCTGGCACCGGCGCTCGGAGCTGCTCTTCGAGCGGCTCGCGGTGCGCTGGGAGATCGCCGGCCTGCCGCTGACCGAGCAGAAGATGCTGCTCGGCCGCTATCGGATGGCGGACGTCGCCACCCAGCAGTGGGTGCGTGAGACGATCGCCGAGCACCTCGAGCGACATATCCCCGAGCTGGCCGGGTAGCCGTCAGACAAGCAAGCGAAAGGATTGACCAATGTTCGCGAACACCAAAGCGACCAACGGCTTCGCGGTCGACGACATCGACGCCGCCAAGCAGTTCTACGGCGAGACGCTGGGGCTGGGATTCAAAGTCATGAGCGAGGAGTTTGGGGTCGCTTCGATCCAGCTCGCCGGCGGCCGCGACACCCTCGTCTATCGCAAGCCCGATTTCGTCCCCGCCACCTACACGATCCTCAACTTCGAGGTCGATGATGTCGACGCAGCGGTCGACGGCCTCGCTGGCAAGGGCATCGAGTTCGAGCGCTACGAGGGCTTCGACCAGGATGAGAAGGGGATCGCCCGCGGGCCGGGCCCCTCGATCGCCTGGTTCAAGGACCCGGCCGGCAACATCCTCTCGGTGCTGCAGCAGCCGGCTGGTTAGCGACCACATCGGAAGACTCGATTGGAGCTTCTCGTCTCAATTGGTATGAACTCGGGTGATGGCACTAGGGGACATCTCCGATCCTTCGGCGGTGCGAAGGGCGATCAACGAGTTCGGCCGGATCGGCCGGGACGCCTTTTTGGCGAAGTACGGCATCGGCAGCGCGCGGCGCTACGTGGTGGTGGACAACGGGCGGGAGTACGACGCCAAGGCGATCCTCGCGGCGGCGCACAACTTCCAGTTCGGCGAGCGGCTCGAGCGCGAGGACTTCGGCAGCGGCTTGCGCTCGACCGTGCCGAAGCTGCGGGAGCTTGGCTACACGGTTGAAGAGCGCGCGGCGTCGGCCGAATCCCGAGTGCTCGAGGAGCGGTTGCGCGAGTGGCGCGTGGAGGCCGGCTACCCGACCGATCGCGACGACGAACGCCGCGCCCAGGGTCGGCAGCTGGCGGAGCGCCTCTCCGAAGCCAACCTCGACGAGGTGATCGCCGATCCCGAGCGCTTCGACCAGCTCGACTTCGGCCACCTGGCCCACAACTGGTACGGCGGGCCGGGGCCGCAGAGCGTGGTCCACAAACACCTCAACGAAGGGCCGGAGGCAAAGCGGCGGTTGGCCCACGCGCTGCGCCACCTGCTCTACGACGATGGCGCGGTCGCCGATCGGCTTGACGATGTCCTGCTCAAGGAGAACTGGCGGATGCCGGGCTTCGGCGAGTCGCTGGCGACGAAGGCCCTAGCGGTCGTCTACCCGGAGCGCTGGCTGCCGCTCTACCAGCACAGTGGCGCGAGGGGGAAGCTGCGACTGATGGAATCCCCCGAGCTGGGGCTGACGGCTCCCACTGGCATTGAGGAGCGCACGATCGGGCGCCGGATCGAGGAGACCAACGATCTCCTGCGGGAAACGATGGATCCGCTGCTCTCGGGTGACCCTTGGGGGCAGATGGTCTTCCTCTACTGGCTGCGCGACCGCCAGGCGGAGGCGCCGCCTCCCTCGGGTTTGAGCGAGCTGGCGGAAGAGCTGTTGATCGACCCCCCGGCCTGGCTGGAGGAGGTCGTCGGTCTGCTGGAGGAGAAGCGCCAGGTGGTCTTTCAGGGCCCTCCGGGCACCGGGAAGACCTTCGTCGCGCGCCGCCTTGGACGCTATTTCGAGGAGCTGGGAGGGAGAAGCGAGACGGTCCAGTTCCACCCCTCCTACGCCTACGAGGATTTTGTCGAGGGCTACCGCCCGCGGGTGGTTGGCGGCCAGCCGGGCTTCGAACTGGTCGAGGGCCCGCTGAAGCGGCTGGCGCTGGACGCCGAGGCCGACCCGGACCACAAGTACCTGCTGATCATCGACGAGCTCAACCGGGGCAACCTCGCCAAGGTCTTCGGCGAGCTGTACTTCCTGCTCGAGTACCGCGGTGACCGGATTCGGCTCCAGTACGGCGAGACCGGCACCGACGGCGAGGACGGTGGGCGCTTTGGGCTGCCCCCCAATCTTTGGATCGTGGCGACTATGAACACCGCGGACCGCTCGATCGCGCTGATGGACGCGGCCCTGCGCCGGCGCTTCTACTTCGTCGACTTCTATCCGGATCAGGTCCCGATCGACGGCCTGCTCGAGCGCTGGTTGCAGCGGCACGAGCGGGCCGAGCTCAAGTGGGTGGCGGCGGCGCTGCGCGAGGCCAACCGCCGGCTCGAGGACCGCGACGCCGCGATCGGCCCGAGCCACTTCATGCTCGCGGACCCCGCGGCGCTGAACGAGGAGAGGGTTGAGCGCATCTGGCGTCACGCCGTTCTCCCCTACCTGCAGGAGCGCCTGATCGGCGAGCCCGAGCGCCTGCAGGAATTCGAACTCGCCAGCCTGCGCGCGGCCGGCGGCGGGTGAACGTGGCCCCTCTGCCCGAGCCGGTGGTGCTGAGGGAGTACACCGCTTCGGAGGCGATCCCACTGAGCGGGGCCGAGCGCGAGGCGCTGTCGCGGCTTGCACCGGGGATGTCGATCGTCCCGGCGGATGGCGAGGAGGGGTCTTTCATCCTCGATCCGGGCAACCGGGTCGGCGCCATCCAGCTCGGCAGGCGGCGCTTCGAGCTGCGTCCCAAGATCGCGATTCGGCGCCTGCTCTTCCTGCTTTCCTACTCGATGAATCCGTCCAGCTGGTGGCGGCAAGGGTTTGACTTCGCCGAGGACACCGATCTCTTCGAGGCGGTCGTGCCCGGCTTTACCTACCAGGTTGAGGAGGCGCTGCGGGGTGGGCCGCTGTTCGGCTATCGCCAGCGGGAGGACTCGCTGCAGACCGTGCGCGGCCGGATCCGCTTCGACGATCAGCTGCGCCGGCGCTTCGGCCTCCTACCCCCGATCGAGTGCCGCTTCGACGAGTTCACCGATGACATCGAGGCGAATCGGCTGTTGCGCGCGGCGATCGTCCGGCTCGGCTCGATCCGCATCCGTGACCCGCGCACACGTTCAAGGCTGGCAGCGCTGGCTCCCGTGTTCGCCAACGTCGCGGCGGTGAGCTACGACCCTCGGGCGCTGCCCGAGCCCCGCTTCGACCGGCTGAGCGAGCGTTACCGGCAGCCGGTTGAGCTGGCGCGCCTGATTCTGCGCTCGCGCTCGGTTGACGGGCGCTCGGGTGGGATCGGAGGCGACTCCTTCCTGGTCAACCTGGCCACCGTCTTCGAGAACTTCGTCCTCGTCGCGCTGCGCGAGGCGCTGGGCCTGAGTGAGCGGCAATTCCCGGCGCAGGCAGGGGGGCGGACCCTCTATCTCGACGCCGATCGCAGCATCGGCCTGCGCCCGGATCTTTCCTGGTGGGAGGGAGGCGCCCCCCGCTTCGTCGGCGATGTCAAGTACAAGCGCACGCCGGCGACGCTGGGGGTCAAGCACCCGGACATATACCAGCTGCTTGCTTACACGACGGCCACTGAGCTGCCCTGGGGCCTGCTTGTCTACGCGGCTGGCGAGGCGCCCGAACGCATGTACAGGATCGCGGCGGCTGGCAAGGAGGTCGAGGTTCGTACGCTCGATCTCGACCGCGATCCGGAGCTCGTCCTGTCCCAAGTCGGCGAGATTGCCGCGCGCGTGCGCGAGCGAAGCGGCCTCCTCGTCGACGTCCTCTAGAGGCGCCGCGCTCAAGCGTTCAGCAGCTTGGCCTTCTGGGCGACGAACTCCTCCTCGGTGAGGATGCCCTGTGACTTCAGTTCGCCGAGCTCCTTGAGCTGGTCGATCGTCGACTGTCCGCCTGCGGCGGGCGCGGCCGAGGCAGCGGCCACTGGAGCGGGCGCCTGCTGTGCCTGCTGCTGTTCTTCCTGCTGGGCCCAACGCTGGCCCTGGCGGCGCGAGACGCGGTTGCTGACGGAGGTGGCGGTGCCGGCGATGACCGCCGTTCGTGCCACTCCTCGAAGTAGTCCTGGCATAGGTGGTCTCCTTCTACTCGGATGCCTCGACCGCGTCGAGCGCGGCGAGGACGTCTTGGACGGGGATGCGCCCGCTGGCTACCAACTGGCCGCCGGAGCGGCGCACCGCAGCGGCAAACGGCGCCGCCCAGCTGTTCTCGAAGACGAGCAAGGCGGCCGAGGTGCCGGGCTCGAGCGCGTTGCCCGCCTCGGCGATGTCGTCCTCGCCGAGCAGACCAGAGGAGGCGCCCTCGAAGGTGGCAAAGACATCGATCTCGTCGCCGAGGTCGGCCAGCTCCAGCGCCGCGACTGAGCCGTCCTCGGCCTTGGCGATGAAACTGAGGTCGAGGATGCGGATCAGGCCGCGGTCGACCAGGTCGATCAGGTGCGGCAGCGCCTCGCCCGTCGGCTGCCGCCCCGGCCACTCGACGATCAGGTAATCGATCGGCCCCATCTCGTTGATCTCATCGTTGCTCAAATCCGGCCCCTTTCGCCGTTGGGTTGCGCGCGGGTCAGGCCCGGCCAAAGGACCATAGCGGCGCGGCGCCTTTATTTGAGGAAGCTGATGTGAACGCTAGGGCGCGGCGGGGACCACGGCGATGGGGCCGCCCTCGGTGGGCAGATCGGCGGTGTCAAAGGAGGGGCCCTCGAAGCGGGCGGCCTGCGGCATCTGGGCGACAAACTCCTCCTCGCTATCGGGGAGGAAGTCGGCGCGCTCGTCGTCGGGCCGCCGCCGACCGGCAGGAAGAGCAGATCGACGGCGCCGATCGCGGCTGCCTGCTCCTCGCGCAGCTGGCGCTGGCCGAAGTCGCCGAAGTGAGCGACGCGCAGGCCGTCGAGCTCGAAGACGAAGATCGTGTTCGGTCCGCGTTCGGTGCCGGCCACCTCGTCGTGCTCGGAGGCGACCCCGAGCACCGCGCCGATTGCATCGGTGCTGTGCTTGCCTCGGCGGCGTTGTGGTCGCGATGCTCATGGGTGACCAGCAGCAGGTCGACTCCATCAACCTCGATCGCGGACTGTCCGTGCCACTCAACGCGCACGCTGCTCCTCCAGTTGCGGGACTTGGGCCCCCTTTTCCGTCTCTGAGACGGAAAAAGGGGGGCGTGGGCCGATCGGGGCCTGGACCGGCTCCTCGGCGTGGTGGTACTGGCCGCCGCGCAGCAGCGAGGCCGCGGCGGCGACGAGACAGGCGACGATCGCGAAGGTGAAGGCGGTGTCGAGCCCGTCGCTGAAGGGCCCGGCGATCAAGTGGGGGAAGAAGGCCTGGCCCGTCAGCGCGGCGTGGGCTTGGGCCGGCAGCGCCGCCAGGGCGTGCGGGCCGACCAGGTGCTGGATCGGGTTGTAGCCGAGGAAGGCGGCGAAGAGGACCGAGATCGGCGGGGTCTGGCCGGCGTGGTGCGCGACCCCGTGGGAGACGCCGTGCGCTTCCAGGCCGCTGCTCAGCGCGCTCGGCAGGCTGGAGGAGAGGCCGATGATCAGCAGGGTGAAGAAGATCCCGACCGAGAGCACCTGGGCCGAGTTCTGGAAGGTCTGGTTCATGCCGCCGCCGGCGCCGCGGTCGGCGGCGGGCAGGCTGTTCATCACCGCGGCACGGTTGGGCGAGGCGAACATCCCCATTGAGATGCCCTGCAGCAGCAGGATCGCGGCGAAGACGGGGTAGGCGAAGTCGATCGGCAGCGCCATCAGCAGGGCGAAGCTGATCGCGGCGGCGATCATGCCGCCGGTGGCGAAGGGGCGGGCGCCGAAGCGGTCGGAGAGGTAGCCCGAGGTCGGCCCGGCGAGCAGCAGCCCGATCGTCAGCGGCAGCATGTAGATGCCGGCCCAGAGCGGCGTCTCGGTGAAGCCGTAGCCGTGCAGCGGCAGCCAGATCCCCTGCAGCCAGATGATCAGCATGAACATCAGGCCGCCGCGCGAGACGGCGGCGAGGAAGGTCGAGAGGGTGCCGAAGGTGAAGGCGCGGATGCGGAAGAGGGGGAGGCGGAACATCGGCTCGGCGACCCGGCGCTCGATCACGGCGAAGGCGACGAGCGAGGTGATCGAGCCGGCGAGCAGCGCGAGTACACGTGGGCTTCCCCAGCCGGTCGGGCTGCCGCCGTAGGGCCGGATGCCGTAGGTGACCGCGACCATGACCAGGACCAGGCCGAGGGCGAAGGTGACGTTGCCGCCCCAGTCGATCGAGGCGGGCCGCGGTTTGCTGCGCTCCTCGAGCTTGAGGTAGGCCCAGACGGTGCCGAAGAGTCCAACCGGGACCGAGATCAGGAAGACGAGGCGCCAGTCGATCGGGGCCAGCAGGCCGCCGAGGACGAGGCCGACGAAGAGCCCGCTGACGCCGACGATGTTGTTGATCCCGAGCGCCATGCCGCGCTGGTTGACGGGGAAGGCGTCGGTGATGATCGCCGCCGCGTTGGCCAGTAGGCAGGCGCCGCCGACGCCCTGGACGATGCGGAAGATGACCAGGTACATGGCGCCGGGCGGTCCCGTCATCCAGTCGATCGCCAGCAGCAGCGAGGCGACGGTGTAGATGATGAAGCCGAGGTTGTAGATCTTCACCCGGCCGTAGATGTCGCCGAGGCGGCCGAGGCTGACGATCAGCACGCTGGAGACGACCAGGTAGCCGAGGATCATCCAGAGCAGGTAGAAGCTGTTGCCGGGGACCAGCGGGTCGAGGTGGATGCCGCGGAAGATGTCGGGCATCGCGATCAGCGTGATCGAGGCGTCGAGGGTCGCCAGCAGGATCGCCAGGGTGGTGTTGGAGAGGGCGATCCACTTGTAGCGATCGTTGACCGGGCTGCCGTTGGCCTGCGCTGCGCTCGTCTCTGACACAACCTCAATATACACAGGCAAACTGTGCAGTTTGCCTGTGTACTTTCGGGTATGATCGGCGCATGCCGACCCGCGTCGACAGCGGCCCGCTCGCCAGTGAGCTGCGCGTGGTGCTCGGCCACCTGATCCGCCGCCTGCGCACGGAGCACCGCTTCTCGCTCTCCCAGGGCTCGGTCCTCGGCCGGCTCGACCGCGAAGGCCCGCAGAGCACGAGCAAGCTCGCCGAGCTCGAACGCGTGCGCCCGCAGTCGATGGGCCAGACCATCGCCGAGCTCGAGACCCAGGGCCTGATCGAGCGCCACCCCGACCCTGCCGACGGCCGCCGCTCCCTAATCGAGCTGACCGAGGCTGGTCGCACCGAGCTCCTCGAGGACCGTGGCCGTCGCGAGGGCTGGCTGTCCGAGGCGATCGAGGAGAACCTCAGCGACGCGGAGCGCGAGATCTTGGACGAGGCGGTGCGCCTGCTCGGGCGGCTGGCTGAGTGCGATTAGACGCAAATACGTCTAGATGATTAGATGTTTAATCGTCTAATATGGAGGAATGCTTTTTGGAACACCTCTCATAGTTGGCGAGCTCAAGATGCAACTCGACGAACTCGATCAGCTTCGAGCTGAGCTCGGTTTAGAAGCCGGACGGCACGCGCCCTGGATCGGGGCGCTGCGGCGCCAGGTGCGGGCCAGCAGCGTCGAAGGCTCGACTTCGATCGAGGGGTTCAGCGTGGCCCCCGGGGAGGCCGTTGCGCTCGTGAACAGCGAGCCGCCGGTCGACCCCGACGACGAAAATCGCATGGCGGTCGCCTGTTACGCGCGGGCGATGGACCACGTCGGCGTCATGGCAACCGACCCCGCTTTTCGCTGGCTTGACCGGGTCATCCTCGACCTCCATTTCGACGCTTGCTCCTTTCAGTCAGAGGCCGGGCCGGGCCGGTGGCGTTCCGGAGCGGTTGGCATAACGGGTAGCGACGGCAGGCTCGTCTATCAGGCACCCGATGCTGCCGAGGTCGCAGGACTCATGGCCGAGGTGGTCGAGTGGCTCGAGCAGGGAGATCCAGATCTCCACGTGGTCGTGCGCGCGGCGATGGCCCATCTCCACGTAGTGTCGATCCACCCCTTCGATGATGGCAACGGTCGCATCTCTCGCATCATCCAGTCCCTGGTCCTAGCCCGGGATGGCCTGATGTCACCGGAGTTCGGCTCGATTGAGGAGTACCTCGGCGCTCACACGACCGCCTATTACGGGGCGCTCAACCAGGCCCACGGCCCGACTTATCAGCCTGATCGGGACGTCACCAACTGGATTGCCTTCTGCGTCGATGCCCACCTTGCCCAAGCCCGTCAGCGCCTCGCGCAGATAAAAGATGCCGCCGCCCGCTGGACCCAGTTGGAAGAGTTGGTCGAGTCTCGTCACTGGCCCGATCGCCTGGTGATCGCGCTGGAGCAGGCCCTGGTGGGAGGAACAGACCGAGCCAGTTACGCAACCGAGGCTGATGTCTCGCCGGCTACCGCCAGTGCCGACTTTCGCCGCCTGGTCGATGCCGGTCTGGTCGACCAAGCAGGACGCGGCCGCAGCGTCCGCTACGAACCGACCGAGAGTCTTCGCAGGCGAGCCCTTGGCCGATGAGGCAAGGCGCCAGTAGCCTTCGCGGCGATGAATGACGACTGGCGCATCGAGGTTGACTTCGACGATCCGAGGCACATCGGGCTCTTGGCCGAGCGACTCGAGGCCAGCGAGCTCGAACACGATCTGAGTGGCGCTTTCCACGATCGCGTCATCGTCAGCCGCGAAGGGTCCACGGTCTTTCTCTACGCCGGCTCGAGGGAGCAGGCCGAAGCGGCCCGCAACCATGTGCTCAGCCTCGCTCAGCAGCACGGCTGGAAGCTCGATGCCGAACTGACGCACTGGCACCCAACGGCGGAGGAATGGGAGGAACCCGACCTTCCGCTTCCGAGCGGTGACGCGGCCAAGAAGGTTGAGCACGAAGCATTGATCGCCGCGGAGCGCCGGCAGACCGAGAAAAGCGGACACCCCGAATACGAGGTCCGCGTCGATCTTCCCTCGTTTCATGAGGCAAGCCAGTTCGCCGACACGCTGCGCAGTGAGGGCCTCCCAGTGGTCCACCGCTGGAAGTACCTGCTGATCGGGGTTCCCGACGAGGACAGCGGCAGGGAACTCGCCGAAAAGATCCAGAGCCAGGCCCCGCCCGGCAGCAAGGTCAGCTTCGAGGGAACTTGGGCGGCCGCCTACGCCGAGCGCCCATCAAATCCGTACGCGATATTCGGTGGATTGGGCGGTTAGGCCGGCTCATCGGGACTACGCGCCGACCCGAACGACGAGCTTGCCGACGTTGGCGCCGTCGAAAAGCATGTTGATCGCCTTTGGCAGTTGCTCGAAGCCCTCGACGACAGTCTCCAATGGCTCAAGGCTGCCGTCGGCGATCCACTCCGCGAGTTGCGCCGAGACCCTCGCCAGCTTGCCGTAGTGGTCGAGGACGATGAAGCCCTGCAGGGTGGCTCGCTTGATCAGCAGGCTGCCGAAAGCATCGCGCGAGCCGGCCACCGGCGCCGCGCCCTCGTTGTAGCCGGAGATCAGCCCGCAGAGGGCGACCCGGGCGTGGAGGTTGAGGCGGGCGAAGATCGCGTCCATGAGCTTGCCGCCGACGTTCTCGAAGTCGACGTCGATGCCGTTCGGGGTGGCGGCCTTAAGCTGCTCGCGCCAGTCCTCGGCGCGGTGGTCGACCGCAGCGTCGAAGCCGAGCTTCTCGGTGAGGATCGAGCCCTTCTCGGGCCCGCCGGCGATGCCGACGACGCGGGCGCCGTCGCGCTTGGCGAGCTGACCGGCGACCGAGTCGACCGCGCCGGCGGCGGCCGAGACGACGACCGTCTCGCCCTCCTTTGGCTTGCCGATTTCCTGCATCCCGACCCAGGCGGTGAGCCCGGTCATCCCGAGCGCGCCTAGGTAGAGGCTGGGGGAGACCCCCTCGATCTCAGGGACGCGCTGCAGCGGCGCGGCATCGGAGGCAATGAAGTTCTGGGTCCAGCCGGTCAACCCCTGGACCAGCTGTCCCTCCTCGTAGTCGGGATGTTTGGACTCGACAACCCGACCGAGCCCGAGGGCGCGCATCGTCTCGCCGATCTGCACGGGGGGCAGGTAGCCCGGCATGTCCTCGATCCAGGTCCGGTTGGTTGGGTCGAGCGAGATCCACTCGGTGCGGATGAGCGCCTCACCGTCGCGGATCTCCGGCAGCTTCTCCTCGACCAGCTCAAAGGTCTCGTCGTCAATCCGCTCCTCGGGGCGCTGGCGCAACGCAAAGCGACGGTTGATTGGCACTAATCGAGTCTAGCTCCGATTTGTCGGTCGAGAGTGGTGTAGAAAGGCAGGGTGAAGACACGAGCAAAGGCTGTGCTCGTCCTCTTGCCGCTCGCAGTTGCGTGGCTCTGCGCTCAGCCGCTGGCTTCCGCGGAAGTGATCACGGGAGGCAATTACCGCATCAGCTTCAGTGGCTCGATGACGCCGGCCAAGCTGCCTCGCGTCGGATCGCAGCCGATCTCGGTCAGCGTCCGCGGCGCTGTCCAACCGCTTCCAGGCTCGCCTGCCCCAGCTCTTCGTGAATTCACCGTCTCGATCAATCGTCACGCCCGTCTCTCGCTGCGCGGCCTCCCAGTTTGCTCCCGCCGCCAGATCGTCGGTAACTCGACCAGTCAGGCGCTATCGAGTTGTCGCGATGCGCTCGTCGGCTCCGGTCATTTCGACGCCCATATCGACCTGCCTGAACAGACTCCGTTTCCCGCGGCGGGTCGCCTCCTGATCTTCAACTCTCGCTATCGCGGGCACCCAGCTCTGCTCGGCCACGTCTTCGGCCCTCAGCCGGTCCCGACGGCGATTGACATGTACTTCCGGCTGCACCGGGAACAAGGAGGGCCCTTCGGGCTGACGCTCACCGCAACCCTGCCCGAAGTCGGCGAAGAATGGGGGTACGTCAAAGGCTTCGAAGTCAACCTGGGCCGCCGCTACCTCTTCCACGGCCACGAACGTAGCCTCCTCGCCGCCGGTTGCCCCGCTCCGGCTGGCCTCACCAGCGCCCCCTTCAAACTCGCGAAGGGCATCTTCAACCTCGCCGATGGCTCAACCCGCTCCCGCGTTCTGACCGGCATTTGCCACGTCACCAAGGACTGATCCAGATCGGGTAGTAACCGCGCTCGACAGCTTCGCGGCCACTCACCCCGAGAGGTAAAGACCACGCTTGGCAGTCGGCCCCTGCTCGCCACTCGCGATCACGAGTAGATGTGTGGTGTATCGATGAAGGTAGGCGGCGGTCTTACCTGAGAACCGCAGCGAAATACGCCTGGTCTCGTCTTGGCGCAGGTCATACCGTGCACGGCTCAGCGTCTGGAACCGGGAACGGTGATTCCGAACGACGTACCAGCCGAGCCGCACCGTGCCACGGCAACCGGACTCCAGGCCGCAGGCAAGGCTGATGCTGGTGCTGTTGCCGCGAAGCCGGGTCAAGCGAGGACCGATCGCGAGCTGCAGAGGCGGCAGGTCATACGGCTGGATGACGCCGGGCAGGTGCCCCACGTAGATAGCGCTGCCGCCACCGCAAAGTTCTGCACAGCGCGCGACTCCCGAGGCGGTCCAAAGGCGCCCATCCGGGCCCAGGGCGAGCGCTTCGGGTGAGGCGGTGCAGCGCCAGTACGGACACGATGGCCAGGAGATCTCCCCTGCCGGGCTGATCGCGCCGATTTCGGGACCCGAAGCGAAATAGAGCAGGCCGCCAGGTCCCGAGACGATCGAGGAGGTACCGCCCCAAGTCGGTACGGCGAACTGCGTCACCTCGCCGCTGGGCGTGATTCTTCCGACCCGGGAGGCGCCGGCCTCCCCAAACCAGAGGTTGCCGTCCGGGCTCGCGGTGATCGAGTCGAGCTTGGCCGCCGGCCCCGGAACCCGGAATTCGGTGATCTGGCCCGCGGGCGTGATTCGCCCAATCTCGTTGATCGTCCGCTCGGTGAACCACAGGTTGCCGTCGGACCCGGCGGCGATTCCGCTCGGCTTGCGCTCCGGCGGCAGGGTGAACTGCGCGAGCTGCCCACTCGGGGTGATCCGCCCGATCTTGCTCGCCGCGCCCTCGGTGAACCAGATGTTTCCGTCGGGCCCTGCGGCCATCGCGGTCGGAGCGCTAGCGCCCGCCGGGAGCGCGAATGAGGTCACCTCGCCGGCCGTGGTGCTGCGGCCGACCGCGTTCGCCTCTCCGAACCAGAGGTTGCCGTCTGGCCCGGCCGTGATCGTCTCGGTCCGGTGATATCGAAGCACCGGGGGAGCAGGGACGCGGAGTGGAATTTCCGTCACCTCGCCAGCGGTAGTCACCTTGCCGAGGATGATCCGCTTCGAGTCGATCGTTTCGGCCAAGAACCAGACGTTCCCGTCGGGCCCGGCGACCAGCGCTTTGGCCCAGGTGGCTTCGGCCAATGAATGGGACGTCGATTCTTCCGCTTGGGCCAAGCCAGCCATCGCGGCGACAAACGTGACAACCCACAGAATTAGCGCCCCGGCCCGCCTCACGTAAGAGAGATACCCGGCACAGCCCGGATGATGCGGTGCCTCTCGCCAATGACTAGGCCAAGGAAGGGCACCATTGGCGAGAGTCGCGACCGGCCACGACGAGGTCAAACCGCCGCGCTCTCGCGCTCGCTCAGAGGCCCAGGTCCGTGACGGGCGCTCGGTAGGGGCCCGGCTTCGGCCGCGGCTCTCCGCCGGGAAAGGCCAGTCGCAGGATGGTCCGCTGGACCATGCCGAACTGCTGCCAGAACGGCCCGCTGTTGTAGGGGAGCCCATAGCGTTCGCAGACATCCTTGACCTGCGGGGCGATCTCCGCATAGCGACTGCTCGGCATGTCGGGGAAGAGGTGGTGCTCGACTTGATAACTGAGATTTCCGCTGGCGACATGGAAGAGGGGCCCGCCGTCGATATTGGCGGCGCCGACCATCTGCCGCACATACCAGGCGCCCCTGTTCTCGTCGACAACCTCCTCGGCGCTGAAGGTGTAGGTCTGGTCGGGGAAGTGGCCGCAGAAGATGATCGCGTAGGACCAGACATTGCGGGCGAAGTTGGCCGTCGCGTTGGCGGTAGCAGCCCTGCGATAGGTCTTCGCGCCACCGCGCAGGGCGCGGATCAGCGTGGGCGCGAGCCTCTCGCGACGACGGGGGCGGCCGTTCTCGCCGGATGGTCTGAGGAACTCAATGCCGAGGTCAGCCGCGGCCGCGGCCAGACCGCTGATCAGCGGCCAGGCGACGTAGTCCTTGACTACCTGACTCTTTGCCTTCGCGCGTATTCCCTCCAGCTCCCGTTGGATCTGTGCCTTGGACTTGGTGCCCTTGCGGATCGCCTCGAAGTCGAGGTCGTGGAGGGCGACGCCCCACTCGAAGAAGGCGGCGAGGATGAGGTTGTAGATCGGCTGCAGTAGGTAGACCGGATTCCAGCGCTGCTGAGGATCGATCCGCATGATCTCGTAGCCAAGGTCCTTGTCTTTGCCGCGGATGTTGGTGTAGGTGTGGTGGACGTAGTTGTGGGAGTGCTTCCAGGCCTCGGCGGTGGAGGCGGTGTCCCAGTCCCAGGTGGTGGAGTTGATGTCGGGGTCGTTCATCCAGTCCCACTGGCCGTGCAGGACGTTGTGCCCGATCTCCATGTTCTCGAGGATCTTCGCTGCCGAGAGCGAGGTCGTGCCGGCGATCCGAGCCGGCCCGTTGCGGGCCGCGAGCAGCAGTACGCGGCCGATCACGGCAAGGCGCCGCTGCATCTCGATCATGCTCTCGATGTATCGCCGGTCGCGGTCGCCGAGGTCGGCGAACGTACGGTCGCGGATCCCGTCGAGCTCATCGGCAAGGGCCTCGAGCTGCTCCTCTGAGAGGTGCTTGAGGGGGCTCTCCGGCTTGTCGGTAGGGGAAGTCGACGTGGTTGGGGTCATGGCGGGCCTTTCATGGGTCAGAGTGCGATCTCGATCGGCCCTTCGGGGGCGTTGACGCAGGTGCGGATCATCTCACCAGGGCCACCGTGGACGTCTCCGGTGCGGAGGTCGCGGACCTCGCCCGAACAGAGCCGCCCGACGCATGTGTGGCAGATGCCCATCCGGCAGCCGAAGGGAAGCGAGGCGCCGGCCTCCTCCCCGGCGGCGAGGATTGGCAGACCGCCGTCGCACTCGGTCTGGACATCACTCTTCAGGAAGCGGATCGTGCCGCCCGCCCCCTCGCCGGGGTCGCCGCCGATGATCGGTTGGAAGCGCTCCATGTGGAGCAGGTGCAGGTCCCCCTCGCGCTCCCAGTGCTCGCAGATCGCGTCGAGCATCGCCCCCGGGCCGGAGACGTAGGCCTGGCGCTCGCGCCAGTCGGGGCAGAGGGAGTCGAGCTGGGCGGGGGCAATTCGACCTCGCTCGCCGGACATGTGCAGCTGAAGGTCGAACCCCTCGTGCGCTTCGTCGATCTTCCGCAGCCGTTCGGCGAAGATCACGTCATCCGCGTTCCTTGCCGAGTGGATATGGACGACGTCGTTGATTGCGTCGCGGCGGTGCAGATCGCGGACCATGCTCATGATCGGCGTGATGCCGCTGCCGGCGCTGATGAAGAGCAGCTTCTCCGGCGGCTCGTCGGGGAGCACGAAGGTCCCTTCCACGCCGCCCAGGCGCACGAGGTCCCCGGGCCTGGCCCGGCGAGTCAGGTAAGGCGAGACGACGCCGGAGTCGACCAGCTTCGGGGTGATGCTGATGCAGCCGTCGGGCCGGCCCGGCTCAGAGGTCAGCGAGTAGGCGCGCCAGTGGTGCACGCCATCCACCACCACTCCGATCCGCAGGTACTGGCCCGGCCGGTGCCCGGGCCACTCATACCCGGGTTTGATCAGCACCGTCGCCGCGCTGTGGGTCTCTTCCTCGATCCGCTCAATCCGCCCCCGCAGCTCCTTGGTCGACCAGAGCGGGTTGATCAGCTCCAGATAGTCGTCGGGCAGCAGCGGCGTAAACAAGGACCGCACCGCATCCAGCGCCTTGCGCCGCACCTTCGGGACCTGTGGCGTCGCCCCCCTCTCAGCCAAGGCGACCGTTTCTGCGATCTGGGTGTCGAGCGCGCGTCAAGGTCACTTGAGACTGGTTCCCGCGAGGAACGAGAAACTAACTCCGCGACCTTCTACCCGAAGGGACGCCCGACCGGAGCAGCAGGGAGGGCGCCGCGGTTATGGCCGCAGGGCGAGTTCGACGGTTGCACCGCCGGCGGTGATTCGGAGGACGTGTGCGTCGGGGGGCGGGGCAGGCGCAAAGCCGCGGCTCGAGTGAGAGACGCGCACGCCACCACCGCCACCACCACCGCTTTCGAAGTACTCGGTGCCCAGGTCGTCTTTGACCTTGACCTCGGGATCTTTCTCGAGTGCGAGAAACTGCTGAGCAGTCATCTCGGGATCGAAGGTCGGCGGCTCCGTGTCATAGGTGTATTCGACGTAGAAGCCGTCCTCGAAGAGCTCGACCGCGAGGATCGGCACTGTGGAGCCCGGCTGTGGGGGTGCGACGACGGATCGGACGAATCGAGTGGCGGTGAATCGTTGTCGACGCTTCTGCTCGGCTCGCCACTCCGCCTGCCGGCGTTCGAGGTCGGCCTGCTCCTCTGGACTCAACTCTCTCGGCTCGATCTCCTCAGAGGTGACGCCGCTTACGGTTCCGCCGTCGAAGAGGATGCCGTCGAGGCGGAGGCTCTCGACGACGGAGCTGGACTCGCTGAAAGGGGCAGACAGGGAGATGCGGTCGGGGCGAAGAAGGCTGGTCGTTACCGGCGAGGGCTCCGGGTCCGGTGAGGGTGCGCTGCCGTTGAACTCGGCGGTCAGTGCCGCGGCCCGCGCGGCGAGCACCGCCTCCTCGCCGAAGTCCCCCCGCAGACGCGCTTCGCCGAGCAGGGCGAGCGCCACCCGAAGTAGCAGGATGCTCGCCGCCTCCTGCGCCTCCTCGTGCTCGTTTTCGAAAGGCGACGGGTTCACGGTTACCCGAGCTCGATCTCGACCGTAGTCGTCTCGAAGCCGATCCGGAGGTGGCCAGCAGGGGTCGGGACCGCCGGCGCGAAGCTCACCCGTGCCCGAAGCGGCGAGCTGTTCGCATCGACGTGGTCGATGTCGATGGTTTTGAAGTCGGTATCGAGCCCATCCTCAATCTTCAGCCTCGGGAACATCGCTTCCGTCAGCGGTTCCGCGAAGGGGTCGTCGGGCTCGAGCTCCTCCGGAGAGGGTCGCGGCACCAGGTAGTTGACCATCAAGCCCGTCTTGTAGAGGGCGACGTAGGCGACGACCGGACCGGCGGGGTCCTGGTCCGGCGGGGCGGCGACGGCACGAATCAGGTTCTCGGTGCGGAAGCGCGTCTGTTGTTCCTCGCGCCACTGCTCGTGCTCTGGCTCTCGTTCGGCCGCTTCCCGCTCGCGCCGCTCATGCGCCTCGCGGTCGGCGAGGGCCTGCTCGGTCAACTCCGAGTCCGGGACACCGAAGCCGTCGATCGATTCGAATTCGCCGATTCGGCCGTCGGGATGGAGCAAGATGGCCTCAGAGCCGAGGGCCCATGGATGTTCCTGGCGGACTCGCAGGGCACCGTCTCCCGCGGCCGAGAGCCAGTTCGTCCACTTGCCGTCGTAACGCGGCAGATCGTCCGGATCCTCGTACGCAAAGCGCTTCGGTTCGCTGGAGCGCCCTTTCGCGAGCCGACCGATGAGTGCCTCTATCCCTGCCTGGTCCTGTGGGAACTCAGGGGCGGCACCGAGTGCGCCGAGCGGCCGCAGGGCCATCTCTAGTAGTTCGCGGCGATGGATAGATACAGGATTCACGAGCAGCGCAATCGCGGCTGTCAAGCGGTTTCAGCTATGGGCGCGGCTGGGTTCGAACCAGCGACCTCTCGCGTGTGAGGCGAGCGCTCTCCCACTGAGCTACGCGCCCGGGAGGGGCTCAATCATAGGTGGCGCCAGGGGGTCCTCGTCCTGTTCGGCCATGGCTCGTTTTTGCAGGGCCATGCCGACGAAGGGGAAGATCAGGGTGGAGAGCATGGCGGCGCCGACCAGGCCGGCGGCAGTGGAGGGGCGCATCTTTTCGGCGTCGATCGCGATCGTCGTGATCGCGACGACGAGGGGGAGCTCGGTGGCGCTGAAGAAGGCGAGGGCGTGGCGCTCGGTGCGGCTGAGGACCTTGCGGTAGAGCAGCAGGGCGGGGGCGCCGCGGATAACCAGGAAGAGCGCGAGGAAGAGCAGCATCTTGGCGATCGCTTCCGCCGAGCCGAGGGCGGCGAGATCAAACTCGAGGCCGCTGGTGATGAAGAAGAAGGGGACGAAGAAGCCGAAGCCGACCGCGGTCAGCTTCGACTCGAAGATCTGCAGCTCGTGGCCGCGCAGGGCCGCCCTGGTGATCATGCCGGCGACGAAGCCGCCGAGCAGGACGTCGAGGCCAAGTTGGCTTGCCAGCAGCACCAGGCCGAAGACGAGCACGACGGTGATCCGCACCGCCAGCTGGCTACTCGCCTCGAAGGTTTTTTCGAAGGCCGGCCAGCCGCGCCAGGCCAGCCGCACCGAGGCGAGGGCGACGCCGAGGGCGAGGAAGATGAAGCCGATCAGGATCGCCCCCTCGTGCAGGGGGCTGGCGGTGGAGAGGACGAGA
>DATMIH010000003.1:0-39942 GCA_035554595.1 Solirubrobacterales bacterium | reverse complement strand
TAGATCGAGGTGAAGCCGGTCACGAAGCCCTGGCGGGCGGCGCGCAGGTACAGCCGCCAGACGCGCACGCGCTCGGGCCCGACGAGCTCGGTCGCCCGGTCGAGGTTCTCGTCCAGGCGCATCGCCCAGTGGCGCAGCGTCTCGGCGTAGTCGCCGCCGTGCTCGGAGACGTGGCGGGTGACGAAGCCGGCTCGCTCCAATGCCAGCAGCACGCGTGAGAGGTGCAGCGGTTCGCCGTCGGGGAAGACGTAGCGCTCGGAGAAGGCGGCGGCGTCGGGGTCGGTGTGGCGCAACCGGGCGATGCCGTGGTTGAGCAGGCGCCCACCGGGCTCCAGCAGCCCCGCCAGCGTGCGCGCGTAGACGTCGATCTGCTCCTTGCCGACGTGCTCGACCATGCCGATCGAGGCGATCGCGTCGAAGCGCTCGCCGGCGAGGTCGCGGTAGTCCATCACGTGGATCTCAACCCGGTCGGCGACGCCGGCCTCCTTGGCCCGTTGTCGCGCCTTTTCGGCCTGTGGAGCGGAGAGGGTGATGCCGACGACGCTCGCCCCGTGCTTGGTTGCCGCCCAGAGCGGGAAGCCGCCCCAGCCGCAGCCGACGTCGAGCACCCGGTCGCCCTCTTTCAGCGCCAGCTTGCGGGCGACCGTCTCCAGCTTCTCTTCCTGGGCCTCCTTCAGGGTGCTCGCCCCGTGCGAGAAGATTGCGCAGCTGTAGACCATCGTCTCGCCGAGGAAGAGCTCGAAGAACTCGTTGGAGACGTCGTAGTGATGGCGCACCGCGCGGGCATCGCGCTCTTTGCTGTGGCGCTTGCCGCTGGGCCGCAGCTCGGCCTGTGGCCGCGGCGGTGGCTTGGTGATGCCGGCGGCGCGCACCGCGCCCAGCAGCAGGGCGCGCTTGTCGGCGCCCTCGAGGCTGGGCGGGTCCCAGCTGTCGAGCAGCGCAATCACTGCGTCGATGTCGTCGACCTCGATCTCGCCGCTGACATAGGCGCGGCCGAGCCCGAGCTGGCCAGGGGCGCGCAGGACGTGGGCGGCGGCACGCGGCGAGCGGATGTAGAAGGTGGGCCCGCTGCCGTTGCTGGCGGGCAGCCGAGTGCCGTCCCAGAACTCGACCTTGAACGGTCGCTCGGGAATGCGCGCTTCGATCTCGCGACGCAGGGGTGCGGTGCTGGAGAAGGCCAAGGCGCGTGACTTTACCTTTCCCCGCGCCTCAATCCGTATGATCGCCACTCCGAATGGAAAGCAGCGGCGTTCTCCCCTCAGATATTCAGCCGGTCGCCAACGAGACCCGCGACCGCATCATCACCGGCCTGGTGACGCTGATCCCCTTCATTGCGATCGGCCTCGCGGCCTGGCAGGTCTGGGGCAGCGCCCTGCACTGGAGCGACGTCTTCCTCTTCTGCGGCATGTACTTCTTCACCGGGATGGGGATCACGGTCGGCTTTCACCGCCACCTCACCCACCGCAGCTTCAAGGCGAAGACCTGGCTGCACGGCCTGCTGGCAATCCTCGGCTCGGCGGCGATCGAGGGCCCGGTGATCTCCTGGGTCGCCGACCATCGCAAGCATCACGCCTTCTCCGACGAAGTGGGGGATCCGCACAGCCCCCACGTCGACCACGGCCACGGCTGGTCGGGGGCGATGCGCGGCCTCTTCCACGCACACATGGGCTGGCTCTTCATTCACACCCAGCGCGGCAACAAGGAGCGCTTCGCGCCCGACCTGATCAAGGACCCGGTGATCAACTGGGTTGACCGCACCTTCATCTACTGGGCGATCGGCGGCCTGCTGCTGCCCTTCGCCCTCGGCTGGATCATTGGCGGCACCGTCTTCGCCGCGCTCACCGGCCTGCTCTGGGGCGGCCTCGTCCGCGTCTTCGTCCTGCACCACTTCACCTACAGCATCAACTCGCTCTGCCACGTCTTCGGCAACCGTGACTTCGAGACCACGGACGAGTCGCGCAACCTGGCGCTGATCGCGATCCCGACCTTCGGCGAGGCCTGGCACAACAACCACCACGCCTTTCCAACCTCCGCCACCCACGGCCTCGGGCGCTGGCAGTTCGACCCCTCGGCGATAGTGATCGACTCGCTGGAGAAGCTCGGATTCGTTTGGGACGTCGTACGCGTCTCCCCCGAGCGCATGGCTTCTAAGGCGACCTGACGCGGCGCCTATCGGCGTCCTCGGTCGCTTGCGTGCAGAGCACGCGGCGCTCCCTGCGTCCTCGATCTGCTTGGTCAGGTCGCCTTAGGGGACTTCGGTGGATTCGTACCAGTCGATCCACGCGCCACAGGCCTGACTCAAAGGCACGATTCGGTGCGGCTTGGCTGGTACGGCAACCAGCTCCCCCAGCGTCGCCTTGCCTGAGTAGCCGGTAAGGCGCTGCAGGATGCTCGGCTCGGCAGCGGAGATCGTGAAGCGGATCGGCTGACCGTTGCTGCGGATCTCGCCGGCGGGCCAGAACTGGCCCTCGTTGGCGAGGCTGATCGTGTTCGGGCGCTGGCCGTCGAGTGCGGCCGACAGGGCCTCTTGGAAGCCCGGTGCGCTCAGGGTCAGGTCGAAGGGCGAGAAGTACTGCATCGAGAGCAGCCAGCGCCCGCTCGGCAGGCGCAGGGTCTGGGTGGCGTTCTCACCCGCTTCCAGGCTGGCGCTGGGGCTCCAGTGCCCTTTGCCGCCGATCACGGCGCCGGGGAAGAGCGAGGCGCGGCCGCCGGCAGCGGTGAGGATGCGAATCTCCGGCGAGGCGCAGTTGGCGAAGGCGGCCGGTTCGGTCCCCTCGAGCAGCACGTGGCGGTTTTCGGGTGGGGTGCCGGTGCGCTTCCAGAGGATGTAGGACGGGGTGGCGGCGACTCGCTTGAAGCCCGCCGGCGCTTCGCTGTTCCAGGCAGCGCGGCCGGTGATCACGTAGGGGAAGCGCGCGAGGGTGCCGTGCGAGAAGGAGTCGAAGTCGATCGGGCTGTAGGCGTCGCCGGTGTCGAACGGCTTTTCCGGGCTGGGGGAGACGTCGGCGTCGGGGAACTCGACCAGCGGCACGTGCGTGTCGGCGCCCATCAGCTCGTAGGCGGCGTAGCGGTCCTGGCCGGCGTAGAGCACCGGTTCGCCGCGCACGATCGGGATCAAGGCCTGCAGCTCGGAGCCGTGGCCGGGTGGGCCGATCGGCGCGTCGCGCAGGACCAGCAGGCTCGAGTAGACGGCACCGCCGACGAAGGCAACGGCGACGACGGCCCAGGCCGCTCGCATCGCGCTGCGCCGCCCGGCCTCGAAGAGCAGCGGGCGGATCGCGATCAGCATCGCCGGCGGCGCGGCGATCATCAGCGCCTTTGCCTGTGAGTACTCGCCGCTGCTCGCCAGCGCGGCGATGTAGAGGACCATGCAGCCGGCGAGTGTCACCGGCACGGCGAAGTTGCGCCGGCGCAGCCACCAGGTGCCGCCGAGCAGGATCGCGGCTGCGGCGATCACCGTCGCCAGACCGGTCAGCTGGGCGCCGCCGGCGGCGTTGAGCCGGTAGTTGGACGCCGGCCAGACTCCAAATACCTCGAGCGGCGAGACCGGCCCGTAGGTGTTGGTGCCGGCGACGCGGTTGAAGCCGTGGATGAAGGCGAAGGGGCCGACGACTGTGAGCACCGCGAGGACACCGAGCACGGCGACGATCAGCAGTGTCGCCGGTTGGCGCAGGGTGCTCAGCCACGATCGCGGCGCCAGCGCCCGGCGCAGCGGCGCAAAGGTGAGCGCCCAGATCGAGAAGATAACCAGCGGCCAAGCGAGTCCGGCGAAGCTGTAGGAGAAGAAGACACCAGTCGCCAGGGTGAGGCCGAGGATCGCGGTGCCGAAGGCGGGAGCACTCGCCTCGCCTCGCTCGTGCTCACGCTCGAGCCGGTGCAGGAGGAGGGCGAAGGCGAGGACGAAGAGCGCCTCGCCGGTCTCCTTGAAGGCGCCTTGGGCGAAGTAGGAGGCGCCGAGGTAGGGGATCGCGACGAGGACCGCGGCGAGTATTCGTCGCCCCCGGCCGAGGTCGTCGAGCGCAGCCAGGGCCGTCAGCGCGGTGAGGATGCCGATCGCGAAGATCTCGCCGACGAAGGCTTGGCCGAGGCCGATACCCGGCAGGACGGCGATGGCCGCGGCGAGGGCGTGTGGTCCCAGCGGGTAGCCGGCTTCCGGTGCCGGGCCGAGGCCGCTGCGCAGCCACTCGGCCCAGGCCAGGTGCAGGCCAAGGTCGTTATTGAACCCGACGCCGATGATCCCCCAGCGGCCGCTGACCGCGAACGGGATCGAGAAGGCGAGCGCGACGAGGAGCGCGACCGGCCAGCCCTCGCGCAGCAGCGAGGCGGCGCTGACCGCGCGCGGTCGCCACCAGAGCAGGGCGGCCGCGGCGATGACCAGGAGGACGAGGCCGATCGTCGCACTGGTTGCGTGCCCCGGCGCCCGGGCGAGGAACCCGGTCACCGTCAGCACAGCGCCGAAGCCGACCGCGGGCGCCAGCCAGCGCCGCGACTCGTCCCCGCCAGTGAGGCCGAGGATCGCGTGTCCAACCAGCAGCGAGGCGGCGCAGATCAGCGCCGCCGAGGCGTAGGTCCCGATCATCAGGGGCGGAAACTATGGCAGCGAGGGGCCGCGGCGCCGCCTCGCTCAGTACTTCGCGGCCGCCCGTTCCAGCGCCGGGCGCAGGTCCTCGCCGCGAAGTGGCTCGTTGTGGCCGGTGCCGACGAGCTTCGGTTCGAGCGCCGCCAGCTTGCGAACCGACTCCTTCGCCTTGGCGTGATCCCAGGCCCAGGCCGGGTGCGGCACGCTTGCCTCGCCCGCGGGCAGCGGCTTACCCATCTTGGTCGAGTCGAGCAGGTAGATCGTGTCGCTAACTAGCACCACGCCGTCGCTCTCGCGCCAGAGGCCGATCTGACCCGGCGCGTGGCCGGGAAAGTGGATTACGCGAAAGCCGGCCACCTCGTCGCCCTCTGAAACGGTGCCGGCGACCTTCACCGCGCCGCCGTCCCAGCGCCGCAGCAGCAGCGGGTAGAGCCAGCGGGCCGGCGCCGGCAGCGCCGAGATCTCCATGTAGGGGGCGATCGCGGCATCGCTCTCGGCGTCGGCGACCTCATCGGGATGGCAGAAGACCGGGACGCCCATCGAGGGGGCGGTGCCGCGATGGTCAGCGTGGGCGTGACCGAGCACGACTCGCTTCAACCCACCGAGCTGGATGGCGGCGGCGCGCGCCTGCTTCACCATCGTCTTGGTGCCGGCGTCGAACTGCACGACGCCGTCGCCGTCCTCAAGGAAGTAGATGTTCATCGCCTTGCGGGTATCCCCGCGCAGCAGCCAGACCCCGTCGGCGACCTTCTCCATGATGAGATCAGCCTAATGCCAGTTCTATGGAAAGCGGGAATGGCGGTGCTGCTGATCTGCCTGCTCGCCTCGATGGGGATCGCAATCTACCGCTTGGCGACGACGCCGAGCGAAATCCTCGGCGACCGCTTTCACGGTCTGCCTGTTCGCGCTCACGGCTCCCGTTAGTATCGGCCCCGTTCAGCTGACCGAGCAGAGGAGGCGGCGTGTTCACTCGCATCGTGGTTGGAACCGATGGGTCAGAGACGGCCGCCGAGGCGGTCCGCCAGGCCGTCGATCTCGCCAAGCTGGCTGGTGCCCAGCTCAGCATCGTCAGCGCCTACGCGCCGGTCCCGAAACGACGGGTCGAGGGCGAGAAGGAAGGCGCACCGGCGGACGTGCAGTACGAGATCGGCCCGCGCGAGGACGTCAACCTGGTCCTCGACGCCGCCGCAGCGGCGGCTCGCAAGGAGGGGATCGAGGTGCAGACGCATCCGGTCGAGGGAGACCCTGCCGAGGGCATCCTCAACGTCGCCGAAGAGACCAAGGCCGACCTGATCGTGGTCGGCAACAAGGGTATGACCGGGGCGCGGCGCTTCCTGCTCGGCAGCGTCCCCAACAACGTCTCCCATCACGCGCCTTGCAGCGTGATCATCGTCCGCACCACCTGACGGCATCTGGGCGGCGCATACCGGCGTCCTCGGTCGCTTGCGTGCGGAGCACGCGGCGCTCTCTGCGTCCTTGATCTGCTTGACCAGACGCCCTCAGGGGGCGCGGGTCGTGTGTGCCTGGCCGCGGGGTTCGGTCGCAAGGGCGGCGTCGATCAGGCCGGCGCCCTCGCGGGTTGCGGATTGTCCGATGCTGCGCGCGGTGCGGCGCAGACGTTTCGTAACGGCGGCTACGCGGCCGGGTGTGTGTTTGTGTTCGACCGTGCCGCTGGCCAGCACCATCGCGGCGACCCCGGAGACATGCGCGGCTGCCATCGAGGTGCCGACGTAGCTGCTCGGCTCGCCGAAGCGGCGCGTGCTGCCGGCCTTCAGGGTCACCTGGTAGATCGAGCCCGATGAGATCGAGGCGCAGCCGCTGAGCGGCGGCCCGCCGCCGGGGGCGAGGACGTCGACGTCGCGGCCGGCCAGCGAGTAGGAGCCCAGGCAGCCGCCCTCGGTGCTGCCGCCGACACCGATCGTGTGTGGACTGGTCGCCGGCGGCGCGACGCAGGCCTCAGAGCCGAGGTTGCCCACCGAGGCAACCGTGATCACGCCGTGGCGGTAGGCCTGCCGCAGCGCTTCGTCGACCCCGGGCACTTCGCGGCCGCAGCCGAAGTTGAAGCTCATGTTGATCACGTCGGCCCCGTTGGCGACGGCGAAGCGGATGCCTTTAGCGATCTGATCGGCCCGGCCGCGGCCTGCGGCGTCGAGCACCCGAACCGGCATCAGCTTTGCCCGGTAGGCGAGGCCGGTGAGGCCAATCCCGTTGTTGGTCTTCTCGGCGATCGTGCCGGCGACGTGGGTGCCGTGGCCGTTTTCGTCGAGCGGCAGGCGATCGCCGTCGACGAAGTCGTGGCCTTTAACGAACTGCCCGGCGGCGAAATCGGGGCTGCGGCGGAAGCGCCTGCCCATCGAGCGGTAGGCGATCCCGGTGTCCAGTACGGCAACGGTCACGCCGGCGGCGCCGGGATGACCCGCCGCCTCCAGGTTTTCCCAGGCGCCGACGGCGTCGATGCCGCCGGGAGAGACCGGCAGCAGCGGCGTCGGCAGTCCCTCCCAGGGCAGGAAGTTCCACTGCTTTGAGACCCAGCCCCCGGGTGGCCCCGGGGGTCCGCTGAGCGGCCCGGGGTCGTTGGGAACCGTCGGTTCTTCTTCCTCGCTCGCCGAGGCGGTGGCGATGTAGTTGGGGGCGGCGTAGGCGACCCCGGGATTGGACCGCAGCGCGGTCACCGCCTCGGCGACGCTGGTCTGCCGGGGCAGGGCGATGGTCTGCGCTCGCTGGGCTCCCGTCAACTTGACGACCAACCTGTGCGGGACGAAGCCGTGTGCGGCCGAGACGCCGACCGTGGCCCGGCCCGGCGCCGGGGCGAGCATCAGGGCCGCGAGCAGGGTCGCGGCGGCGATCGGGAAGCGTCGGTTCATCTTTGCGTTGGCCCCTGGATCCCTGCGATCGAGCGGGCCCATCCCTAACACCGGCCCGCCGACGAAGTTGTAGTCCCACATACTCCTCCATGTATGCAGGATGACGCTGCAAATCAGCTTGCCGAGCGGATGATGGAGTTAGCGGTCGAGCGCGCGCGGGAGGCGGAGCGCCACGGCGACGTGCCGATCGGCGCCGTCATCGCCCGCGGCGAGGAGGTGCTCGCCGCTGCCGGCAACGAGCGAGAGCTGCGCGCCGACCCCACCGCCCACGCCGAGATCCTCGCGATCCGTGCCGCCGCCGAGGCTCTCGGCGGCTGGCGCCTGCCCGACACGACCCTTTACGTGACGCTCGAGCCCTGCGCGATGTGCGCCGGCGCGATCGTCCTCGCCCGCATCCCCAGCGTCGTCTTCGGCGCCCCCGACCCCAAGGCCGGTGCCGCCGGCAGCGTCCTCGACGTCCTCGCCGAGCCGGCGCTCAACCACCGCCCGGTGGTGACGGGCGGAGTGCGCGAGGCGGAGTGCGCCGCGCTGCTGCGCGAGTTCTTCGCGTCACGGCGGAGCGGAGAGGGTGGGATTCGAACCCACGAGGCGGGTTAACCCCGCCCACGCGATTTCCAATCGCGCTCCTTAAGCCACTCGGACACCTCTCCGTGGATGGCTCAAGGGTATTGCTTCACCCCTCGGGCAGGGTGCAACGCTTTATGGCCCTGGGAGGGCGGTAACGCGTTGCACTAGGCGGTTGCGGTCTGCGGCACAGCTTGCGGCGCCGAAGCCGGCAGCGGCAGCACGATCTCCTCGCCTCCGCCCGCGCGCAGTGCCGGCCGGTGTCCGCGCAGGCGCTCGTGGTTGCAGACCACGTAGCACCACTCCATCAGCCGCATCCGCGATGCCGAGTCGATTTCAGTGATCGTCGCGCCGACCAGGTGGCGGCCCTCGGCCTCGCGGCAGGAGCGCACTTCGACTTGCGCCGCGACCTCGTGCGAGTCGCCGCTGGCGCTTTCGAGCTGCAGCAGGATCGCCGGTTTGGCGCCGACCGTGAGCGGGGCGTCGAGGACCAGGCCGACCCCGGCGGCGCTGGCGTCGATCAGGCGGCCGCTGACGTGACCCTCCTCGGAGTAGCACTGGGCCTCGGCGTCGCCCTCGAAGCGGTAGACAAGCCGCCGCTGCTGGCGCTTGCCGACGGCGAAGAGGGTGCGCAGGATGCGGCGCATCTCGATCAGGCCGAGCAGCGGCACAACCACTGCGGCGATCCCGGGCAGGTCGGGCAGCGGCCCGGCGCCGGCGAGGTCGAGCAGGCGCAGCACGGTGCCGGCGCCGACCACGATCGCGCAGAGGATCACCAGGCGCAGCTTGCGCACCGACTCGAATCCGCCGCCGCCGGTGCCCTGCTTCGGCGTCACCTTGAAGGCGGTGTGGCCCGGCCGGAAGATGCAGCGCAGGGCGCGGGTGTAGACCTCCATCGTCAGCAGCTCGTAGTGGGCGGTCTCGCCGATCTTCATGTAGCCACGGGCGAGGGCTGCGCCGGCACCGAGGTTCAGCGTCACGTAAGGCAGCCAGAGCGCGGCCAGCGCCACCACGCTGATCTTCATCGGCAGCTCGCCCGTCCACATCACCAGGCCCAGCGTCGCCATCAGCAGCAGCCGCATCGGCGGCGCCAGGTAGGCGAAGAGGCTGGCGAAATAGGAGAGTCGCTGCAACGGCCGCAGCTCGGAGGCGCGCAGGGGGGACTCGGGTAGGGTGAAGACCGCGAGGTTGCCGCGCGCCCAACGGTCGCGCTGCAGCAGGTAACCGTCGAGGTCGTGCGGGGCGAGGCCCTGGACCAACACCTCGTCGTGGTAGCGGCTCTTCCAGCCATGGCGCTGCATGCGGATCGTCGTGTGGAAGTCCTCGGCGATCGTCTCGGTGGCGACGCCGCCGATCTCGAGCAGCGCCTGGCGGCGGATCAGCGCCGCCGAGCCGCACCAGTATGCGGCGCCGTGGCGGTCCTTGCCGGGGCAGACGACGCGGTAGAAGAGCGACTGCTCGTGGCGGCCGACGACGTAGTGCTGCACCGAGTCGTGGTTGAAGAAGTCGTGCGGGCTCTGCACCAGGGCCATGCGCTCGTCGTCGAAGTAGCCGACCATCGCGTCGAGCGCGTCCGGCATCGGCACGTGGTCGGCGTCGAGCATCAGCACCAGCTCGCCCCCGGTGCGGGTGAGCGCCGCGTTGATGTTGCCGGCCTTAGCGTGGGAGTTGTCGGGGCGGGTGAGGTACTCGGCGCCGGCGAGCCTGGCGAGCTCGGCCATCTCCGGCCGTTTGCCGTCGTCGAGCAGGTAGGTGGTGTGGGGGTAGGTGAGCGCGCGGCAGCCGGCGAGGGTTGCCGAGACCACCTCGATCGGCTCGTCATAGGTGCAGACGTAGACGTCGACCGAGCGTCCCGGCGTCGCCGGCGGCCGCACCGCTGGCGGTCGTGACCAGGAGAACCAGGCCAGTGTGCCGAGCGCCCAGAGCCCGTAGATCTCGGTCAGCAGCAGCATCCCGTAGGCGACCGGGCTGGCCCCCTGGCTGCTCCAGCCGATCCGCCAGATCAGGTAGCCGACTCCCCAGAGCAGCGCGACGATCGCCAGTGAGCGCAGCAGCAGCGGGTGGCGATCGAAGAAGCTCCCAAGCCGGGTCTGGGCGGTGCTTTCCACGCGGCTACATCGACGCAAAACCGCCGGTTCTTGAGCCCCGAGCGCCGGCCCGCAGACCATCGATGCCGCCCGACCGTAAAATCAGCCCCTGACTGAGTCCCGGAGGGGTGCCGGAGTGGTTGAACGGGGCAGTCTCGAAAACTGTTGGCGTCGCAAGGCGCTCGTGGGTTCGAATCCCACCCCCTCCGCTGTCTCGTCGCCGCGACTTAACGATGGCCTAAGCTGGCGAATCCCTGGGCACCCGCGTGTGTTTGGGAAACTGAGAAGCCTGGGAATAGAGGAACGAGAGAAAGGTATCTGGTGGGGAAGAAGATCTTTGCCGCGCTGAGCACCGTCGTTATGACCCTCGCGATGCTGGCCGCGCCATTCGCCGAGGCGGCTGAAGTAACGCGCGAAAGCTACAAAGAAGCGGTCGAGCCGATCTGCAAGACCAATACGGAAGCCAACGAAAAGATCCTCAAGGGCGTCCGTCAGAAGGTCAAGGCGGGCAAGCTGAAGCAGGCGGCCCCGCAGTTCGAAAAGGCCGGCAAGGCCCTGCACAGGGCAATCCTGCAGCTCAAAGCCGTGAAACAGCCCACCGCGGACGAAGCGAAGCTGGCCAAATGGCTCAAGTACGTTGGCGAAGAGGAAAAGCTCTTCCTCGAAGGCGCCAAGAAGCTCCGGGCGAACGACAAGGTCGGCTTGCAGAAGGTCGTGGTCAAGCTGAACCACAACGCGATGCAGGCCAACAACCAGGTCATCCCGTTCGAATTCAAGTACTGCCGCTTCGAACCCTCGAAGTTCACCTGATCCGAGCTTGAAGATCGGCTGTGACGGCGGCGGCTAGCCCGTCGCCGTCGCGGCGATCTGTTCGGCGATCCACGGGTAGATTCGGTCTATCCGCGTGAAGACGTCGGGCAGGTGGGTGTCGCAGTCCGCGGCGCCGAGGCTCGTGATCCCGATCTGCACCGGTGTCCCGTCTTCGCGGAAGGCCAGCGCCGGGCCGCCGCTGTCGCCGTGGCAGGTGCCGATCGAGAACCCCGGTGGGGTGATCGTGCAGAGCTGCGAGGAGTAGTTGAAGAAGGGGTAGTAGGCGCGGGCGTGGTTGCGGCAGTAGAGCCGTTCCTGCACGAAGGTGGCGGCGCGCCGCAGGACCGGGGTCCGTTTCAGCTTCCTCAGCGTGCCGCTGAGGCCCCAGCCGGCGATCCAGGTCGGCGTGTTTGGGGCGAGCAGCGCCGCGTCGGTCGGCCCGGCGAGAGCGACGGCCGGGACCGTGGTCGGCGTCGCCAGCACGAGCAGTCCTGCGTCGCCGTGGACCTTGAAGCGGTTGAAGTTGGGGTTGATGATCGTCCGCCTCACTTTCGAGACCTGGCGCACGGACGCATCGCGGATGTCGGAACTGCCGGTGACGACGACGTACTGGGCAGCGGGGGTCTTCTTGCCGGTTTCGATGTCCTCGACGCAGTGCCCGGCCGTGAGGACCAGGTAGGGGGAGATCACCGTGCCGGAGCAGCTGAAGCCTTCGCCTTTCGCGTCCGCGGCGAGGATGAAGGCGGCCCAGGGCCATTCTTCGCTGAGGGCGGTGGAGCCACCGAGGATCGAGGCGGTTGCACCCGGCGAGGCACCCGCCGTTCCAGTCAGGGCAAGCGAGGCCAGCAGGACGCCAAGCGTCCAGCAGACGACCTGCAATCCGCGCCTCCGAACTCGCCTCATCGATCCTCTATCGGCAGCTTCACCAAAATCGGTAACCCCAAATGTCGGGCCGAGGATCGCCCACGACCCACTAAGATCGAGCGTCCCGCCCAGGTAGCTCAGTTGGTAGAGCACTTCCATGGTAAGGATGGGGTAGCGGCTCCGCATCTTGCTCAAAGCTTCAAAGGAAACCCCTGCTAGTCGGGGGTTTTTCTTTGCCCCATTGACCATCCGGGGTAGTCAATGCGCTCGAATGGGCAGCGTGGGGGCAGCTTCGACCCCTGGACCCCCCCTATTGATTCCTCCCCCACCCCCCTTTCCTGGGGGCGGACAACGGTGTACCGCTGTCTATACCGATGCCGAATTGACTACCTCGATTGCGCTGCTCGGATACCCTTCGCGAGCTGCCCAGGTAGCTCAGTTGGTAGAGCACAGCCATGGTAAGGCTGGGGTCAGGGGTTCGAGTCCCCTCCTGGGCTTGGCGGGGCAGTCCTTTGAGCCGGGGGAGAGGCCAGAGGTTCTAGGGGCTGGAAGTGAATTGACTACCTGCCTTGCATCTGGCGGGGAGCTGCCGAGACGCGGGGGAGGGCGATGAGCTGCGCCCAGATCGGTAGAGCTGAGCCAAAGGGGAGGGGTAGATCCGATGGGCTCGCAACTGAATTGACTACCTCGATTGCAGGCACACCGCCCCGGACGAGAGGGAGAGAACGCGCCGAGGCGGTGCGCCGTTTGTCGGGGAAATCCCCCGCTTTTAGAAGTTGGTCAGTCATCCCCCGGATCGGGGTGCAGAGCCACCCAGTACAGGACGTTCTGGGGATTGATCCCTAGCCTTCCTCCGTGGTTGGAGTCTTTGATCACCACGCCCCGCCGCTTCCGTAGGCCCTTGTCGAACGCGGCGAACCACTCGTCAGGATCGACGCTGAACTCGACTTCCTCGCCGCCCCTCAAGTGAACGGCAATCTGCATGGGGTTGTCCCCAGCCTCGCTCCCCAGTTGAATCGAGATTCGCACCGCGCTACCTCCTATCGGGCCGGTCGTCGGCTGAGGAAGGGGAGGGTTGAGGCCGACCGTTAGAGGTCAAGGCCGGATTGTCTTCGTGGTCCCTGGCTTCCTGTTCGGCCGGCTCGGGGCTGTCGTGGCTCGCGCCAACCCAACCGCATGAACAGGACACGACATAGCTGTCTAGCGTCGGCACCACCAAGGCGTTATGGCTGTCTGACAACTGCGCTCCCTTCCTTGTTGGAGGGAGGGCGACTCGCCTAAATCTCCGCTTGGAACGGGGAGAGCCGCCCTCCTAGTCCATCGAGCAAGCACCGAGCGCCCCGCGCGGGGAAGCGTCGTGCTGACGACCGCTCCCGAGAGCTTCAACGCTCGATGCACTGGCGATGCTAGACGGGGAATGCTCAGTTTCCAGGGTCCGCTTGAAATACGCCTGAGCGGTCGCCCTCTCAGGCTTTTTTCGTCCGGTTCTTTTTCCGGCGCTTGCCCTTGATCGGTTTGAGGTTCTTTCCTTCCGCCGAGCCAAAGACCAGGACAGCGGCGGTCGTCGGGATCGCCTCTCCGTCGCCTTCGCTTTTAGCCCGCCGGTTGACTGCTTCGCCCTCGATCGCCTCGAACCGTTCATAGAACTCCGCAGCAAGTTCCTCGGTGTCTTCGCGCGCTTTGCCGTCAAGGATTCGTACGTCTCGCCCAACGACCAAATCAAGGCGTTTATCGAACGTGCCGGTTTCGAGCGATGTGGTCACGTCCTGCTCTATGTCGGCCAGTACATCGCCCCAGATCGACCGCTGAGCTGAAGGGGGAGCGAGCTTCAGCACCCAAGAGGGGATGAAGACTTTCTCGTTGGCTCGGTAGTAGTGCTCGACCGCGCCGCGCCGAGGCTCCGTCTTGACCATCTCGATCATCTCGAAGTCCTTCAGGCATTTGACGTGATAGCTGACCTGGCTTAGTCCCTCCTCCAGCTCCTTGGAGAGTTCATTGGGGCTCGCCATCCGATCGTTCAGGATCGCGAGGATTTCAACGCGGAGAGGGTGGGCGATCGCCTTGATGACGCGCTGGTCAATGTTGCGGCTGCCCGTCTCCCGCCGCTGCTTTCTGTCTGTGACGCTCCGCTGCTTCTCTGGGCTGCCCGATTTCTCAGCGGGCTCTTTCTTCGCTGCCATTCGGCTCTCCTTTTCTATGCCCGATCTCGGTACTCAAAAGTCGCCTGATCGGTACAGGGGTTTGACCGGACAAACTAACTGCCCAACAATCGGAATGTGCAAATTGCTCTAATCTCCTTCCGTTAATCAAGAATGTTTCATCCAAACGGGAGGGGGTGAGACGCTATGACGATCAAGCCGATTGCGGCCGTGGTCCCAGTGCTGTCGCTGGTCAAGAACCGCTAGAGCGAAGGCGGGCGAGGGCAGGGCTGGGCAAGCTGACGACGCCAAGCCCTGCTCCACCCGCTACGCAAGGGGAGGGTGAGCAACGTGCCTCTAGCGAGCTGCGTAGGGAGGTAGTCAATGGGGCGATGCCGAGCTGAGCGACGGGCACCGATGGCATGGTCCCCGCCGTCAGCTCGACCACCTCGGAGGTGACCTGTAGAAGGGTACGGGTCTCAGCCGAGTAGAGCGCCCACTAGACCGCTGCCGCGCTGGAGCAGTTCCGCACCGCTTACCTGCCCCGCAGCTCGCGTCAGCGCCGCCGCCTCCCTCTCACTCAGCACCTTGCCGAGCAAGCCGGGTAGATGACGACCACGGCCAGCGTCAACTAGTTCGCCGTTGCTGGGTAGACGTTCGCGCAATGCCAGCAAGCGCGGCCGTCGAGATCGAGACACCACCCGACCACAATCGAGAGGCCGTGCCGATCGGCTACGCAGCAGGCCACCCGCTGACACTCTCCCTGTTCGTCCTGCGCTTCCACAGTCGTCATCGACGCTGAATCCGGCCAGAACGTCTCCGCTCCCGTCAAGGTGCGGTAGTGGAAAGCCCGTAGACCTCGAACGGTGCGGACGTGCCGGCGAAGGATCGCCTCGGCGTCGTCAGCCATTTGACTACGCGACCTGAAGGCCGGAGACATTCCCCTCAGTTATCGCGTGGGGCTGAGTGGGGGTCCAGTTCGCCGCCTGTACGTCGCGCAACCGTCGAGCAGGGGTCAACGATGTTGCCTTCTAGGTCGAGTAGCCATGCGCTCGGCTCGGGACGCTGCTGAGAATCGGTCAGCACGTACCCGATGCACGGTGTCAAAGTCGCGTCGAGCTGCGCCGCCTCAATGACTACCCGTTCTGCTTCACCCTCTACATGCTTTCCTTGAACGTGGAAGTGGTCAATTGTCAGCGATCCATCCCAGAACTGAAGGCGGGAGGCGTCTGAGCGGACTAGCGCTTGCAGGGTGATACCGAGCTGCGAGTGAGCTTCGCGCTCGAAGTGTCGGCGCAGCGCTGCCTGTACGGCGAATGGAGCTTCGTCAGTCACGCCCCGAAGTGTAGAGACTCCAAGGGTTCGGAACGTACAAACGAACCTCTCAGAAATCTATCCTGGCCCACCCCCGGAAATCTCTGTTTTAGGCACCCATTGCTGCTTCTGCCGCTTGCACTTCCCCAGTGCAATGACTAAGCGCTATTCATCCGACCCGAAACAGCGGGCAGCCGAACTCGTAGCCGAGGGAAAGATCGGCGGCAAACGCAAGGGTGCCGGCCGACCTCGCAAGCCGACTAGTGACAGTCAGCGGAAACGTGCCTCGACCGTGATTGCTGAGCGAGCCCGAGAGGTCGCCCCACAGATGGCAGCCGCGCTTGTTGACGTACTGCTTGCCGACGACGCAACCCGAACCGAGAAGATGCGCGCCGTCAAAGTGCTGACCGGGATAGAGGGAGTAGAGACTGACCGGGAGCGAGACGAACTCGCCGAGCTTCCATTCCTTCCGCCACTCAGCGGCGTCTCATGGGATCGCCAACGGCGACGGCGTAGAGGAGACCAGTTGGCTGCTCGGGCACAAGGATTCGACGGTCACCCGCCGCGTCTATATAGAGGAGGTCACCACCGCCGAGCGCAGCGCCAAACGGCGCGGCCGTCTAGAGGCTCGGATGGGATCGACGCTCGACGCTCTCGGGGGCAGCACTGGGGGCAGCAACGGAACCGATGAGGACCGATCAGTACCTACTACTGCGGGAGGCGAAGTCGTAGAGCTGAGGCCAAAGGCTGCTGCGAGCAGTTAGGACCGGCCACCCCGCCACCTCATGGTAAGGAAGGGGTCACGAGTTCGAGTCTCGTCCTGGGCTTCGCGCTCTGCAGCGCCTGAATGAGGCGCCTCGTCGGTCAATCCTCCACCTTCCCCGACCGTTAGGCTGCCGCTTTGTGGACTTCGCCCTCACGGACGAGCAAGAGGACTTCATCGACGCGATCCAGCGCTACTGCGACCACGAGTGCGGTACGCAGGATCAGCGCGAGCGCCTCACCGACGGCTACACCGAGCACCACAACTTCCAGATCTACAAGGAGATGGCGGAGCTCGGCTGGCTCGGGCTGACGATTCCCGAGGAGTACGGCGGCTCCGGCGGCACGATGCTGGATGCCTGCATCTTCATGGAGGAGACCTCGCGCGCCCTCGCCCCGATCGGCGGCTACGCGACGACCCTGATCGTCGCCGGCGCCACCAACCGCTTCGGCACCGAGGAGCAGAAGCACGAGATCCTCGGTGGCATCGCCGGCGGCGCGGTCGAGGCGATCGCGATGACCGAGCCCGAGGCCGGCTCCGACGTCGGCTCGCTCAGCACCTTCGCCGAGAGCGTCGACGATGGCTACGTGCTCAACGGCCAGAAGGTCTTCTGCTCCAACGCCCACATCGCCGACCACATCCTCGTCGTCTGCCGAACCACCCGCTCAGCGTCCAAGCACGAGGGCCTGACGATGATCTGGCTGCCGCGTGAGACCGACGGGCTGGAGATCGTCCCGATCGACACGATGGGCGGTCGCGACACTAACCACCTCTACTTGACCGATGTCGCCGCGCCCGCCAGCGCCGTCCTCGGCCAGGTCGACCAGGCCTGGACCCAGTTGATGGCCGGCCTCAACGTCGAGCGCCTGATCCTCGCCGCGACGATGCTCGGCATCGCCCAGCGCGTCTTCGACGATCTGATCGTCTACGTCAAGGAGCGCGAACAGTTCAACCGCCCGATCGGCTCTTTCCAGGCGCTGCAGCATCGAATCGCCGACATGGCCACCGAGCTAGAGGCCGCCCGCCTGATGACCCGCTGGGTGGCGACGCTCACCGACGAGGACCCCGACCGCATGCTGCCCCGCGAGGCCTCGATGGTGAAGCTCTTCGTCACCGAGACGACGAAGCGGGCTGCGCTCGAAGGCATGCAGATGATGGGTGGCTACGGCTACGCCTCCGAGTACGACATGGAGCGCCTTGTCCGCACCGCCCTCGTCTCGACGATCTACGGCGGCACTTCAGAGATTCAGCGCAACATCATCGCCAAGACATTCGGGCTCTGAGACAGGCATAATCCGCTCACGCAGGGATGCGTGAGCGCCCGTAGCTCAGTGGTCAACGGGGTTTTAACGAGCCCCAAAGAGCGCCGGTCTTTCAAGCCGGAGGTCGAGAGTTCGATTCTCTCCGGGCGCATTTCGTTGCTTTCCCCGCGATGCCGTTCTATGCCCGGTGCAGAGCCAAACGCCGCGCTTCTCCTCGATTTGCCGTTCCGCGCCGATCCGGGCGTTTCCGACCCGTTCCGCAAGGTCGTGGTCGCATCTTGGTGTCATCTCGGCAGCGTCGCGGGCGGCGAATAGGCTCCGCGCCAATGGCGAAGGACCAACGGCAGAAAGCACGCGATGACGTGCGCCGTGCCCAAGCCAAGCTGGAGGGAGCGCAAAGCAAGGTCGAGGATGCGCGCCAGGCTCGGCGCGAGAGCTTCGAGCGAGCGCGGAAAGCGGGGCTGACGCTCCGCGAGATCGGTGAGGCTGCCGACCTGCATTGGACCCGCGTCGGGAACGTGCTCGGCAAGAAATAGCGTTTGTAGTCCCCCGACTACAAACTGCTAATCTGGCGTCCATTCACAAAGCGGCCCCCGGCCGGCGCGGTAACGCCAACCGAGGGCCTGACCACAAGGAGAGTGGACTCCTCATGGCTGATGAGAACCCTACGGGTCGCGGCTCGGCCGTCGCCCTCAGCATCTCCGCCGATCAGGCCCGTTTCCTGCGGAGCACCTTCGAGAAGGCGCGAGCCGGCGTCAAAGACGAACTGGAGGAATTCCCCGACCAACTCGACCCGAAGCGCCTGGAACGCGAGGAGGCCGCCTATGCGCGCCTCATAGCGGCCTTGGACGAGTTGGTGATCGTCCCTGACCGAGATGTCCGCGATCTAGTCGCGGATCTCGCCGGGATAGTCGATCAGGCCAACGAGTACGGCCGCGTCGTCGAAGAGCACGACGCGCTCCACGGTCTTTTGGCGCAGCTTGGGGGAGGGGAAGGCCGATGAATGAGGTCGCGGCTTCCTTCGGCGCCAATCTCTCCCGTCTACGCGAGCGCGCGGGCATCACCCAGGAGGAGCTGAGCTTCGGCGCCTCGCTGCACCGCACCGAGATCGGCCTCCTTGAGCGCGGCGGCCGCATCCCCCGCATCGACACCCTGGCGAAGCTCGCCGGCGCCCTGGGAGTGCCCCCGTCCAGTCTGCTCGACGGCATCGACTGGCAGCCGGGCGAGTTCACGCGCGGCGGCTTTCGGTCGTCGGATGAGACCAGCAAATGAAGCCAACAACAAAAAGAAACCAAGCCAAAGCCAAAAGCAAGAAGCCAAAAGCAAGAAGCGAGCCAACAAAGAGCCAAGTCAAAACCGAAAGCCAAGAGAAGCAGAAGAAGGACCCAAAGAAGCAGGCAAAGGAAGAACTCAAACAGCAACAACCCAACCGCCGACACACTACGAACCCCTCCGGTTCATGCCTGGGCCGCAGTTTGGTGATCTCAAACGTCAGGAAGGCTCCGGCGTGATGGCGCTGGGGACTCCGGCCGTGCCTCCGGCGGCCGATTGTGGCACGGCTTCGCCGTGCGGAGGCCGCTTGTATGGAGGCCCGGCGAGAGGTCTGACCTTCGGTCTTTTGCCGAATAAGTGGATCAACGGAAGGCCCTTCCGGCACCTAGGGGCCATGGAGAGAAATGCCCCGCCACCGACCTTCTTCACCGAGCGCACCCTCGCGACCTATCTAGCCGTCTCAGACCGCACGATCCGCAACTGGATCAGGAGAGGCGAGCTGCCCTCCTACAAGCTCGGAGCCTCCCGCCGGATCGACCCGGCGGACGTAGACACCTTCCTCGCCCAGCGACGGGACGAGCCGGCGTGACGCGCCGCGAGGCTCCAACGAAACGCCGCAACCCCTCCGGGGAGATCGTCTGGGTAGCGAGGTACACCGGCCGAGACGGCAAGCGCCGCGTTGCCAGGCCACGCTGGAACAAAGGCAAGGGCACGTTCGCCCTGAAGCGAGAAGCCCAGCAGGCGATCGACGAGGCCTACGGGCTCTCGGATCGCCCAGACACCTTGGGCGAGTACTTCGCCACCTGGTCCACCAATCACCCGCGTTCAGAGCGGACCAACGAGACCAACGAGCACCGCATCAGCCGCGTCCTCGAGGTCGAGGTCGAGGGCATCCCACTCAAGCAATGGCCGATGCGCGAGCTGCGTAGAAGACACGCCCTCGCCCTGGTCGACCACATGCTGCGAGTCCAAGGCAGAGCGACAACGGGAGTCGTCGGCATCCTCCGCTCGCTCTCGGCGATGGCCGAGGACGCGATCACCGATGAAGTAGCCGACCTCAACCCCCTCAAGGGAGTCCGGGTCAGATCCAACGACCCGCGAGCCAAGAAGAAGAGAAGGCCGATCCGCGTCTTCACCTTCGATCAGATGCACGCCTTCGCCAAAGCAGCCGGCCGCTACGAGGCGACGGTCCGCGTCTTCATCGACACCGGCATGAGGCTGGGGGAGGTGCTGCCCTTGAGACGCGAGGACTTCGACGGCGAGACGCTGAAGGTCAGAAGGACCGCCCATGACGGCGCGATCCTCGACGGCACCAAGACCGACCACGGCGAGCATGACGCAGGGAGAACCGTCCCCGTCCCAGCGACCCTCGCCTGGATGATCGAAGCCCAGCTCCGGCTAAACAAGGAGGACTCCGATCTCCTCTTCACGACTCCGACCGGCCGCATGTGGCGCGAGCGCAACTTCTACCGCGACCTCTGGAAACCGACCCAGCAAGCCTCCGGCCTAGACATCCGCCCCCACGAGTGCCGACACAGCTACGTCACCCACCTCCGCGCCGCCGGCATCAACGACGCCGACCTAGCCGAGATCGCAGGCCACCGCGTCGAGACGATGCTGGCCCGATATATCCACCCTGTCGGCAATAGCTACTCGTTTATTAGGCGGGCAATTGGATGAGCCGCGAAGTGTACCCACACTAGTACAGAGGAACCAACGGTGCCTGATCAGAACCCCAGCACTTGGTGCGACACCTATCTTAGTTCCGACATTTCCCAGCAGCGCGTGGCCTCGGTTGTTATCCGGCGACTCCCGCAGTCGTCTCTTCGGGTCTTTGGTAATAGTTCCAGAAGGTCTCCCGCAGAAATTTGTCGCTGGTCTGCAAACGGACCACGCTACCGGTCAGACTCTCCTTTAGTCGCAGGTGCCCTGGTTTCGTCTGCTCGAGCTTGTACTCCATCTCATTTCCCAAAACCCGTGCGAGAAGCTCGCTGACTTGGCCAGGGGTGCTCGCCACCATCCAACCGTTAGCCACTCCATTGCGGAAATCAATCAAACGGGCCAAAGGATGAACGTCACGGTAAAACTGCCGCTTGTCGGGGTCGGGGCAATACAGGATCACCGGCTTGCCCTGGCTCAACGCCATCGCTGCCTCGGCATCCTTGCCGTAGCTCTCTTGGGTGCCAGCGAAGTAGATCAAAGCCTTCGCTGATTTCACCATCAAGCACTCGATTAGTCCCTTGTCCTCGTGACCTTCTGCGGCGCTGAGCGTGGGATCGAAGTAGCGGATGTCAAGCGGGCGAAGACGATCGTCCTCGAAGACCTCGTCGCAAAACTTGGCCATTTCACGAAAGTCGTTCCGACTCCGCATGCTGGTGGCGACGTAGACGTCCAGGTCTTCAACCATCGAGAGGTACAGCTTTGTGTTCTGCAGCGCTGCACTGCGAGCACGATCAAACTTTGCGGTGAGTTCAGCCACCTTGGACTCCAGCTCCTGGATCGAAGTTAGCTCGTCGTCCAAGAGCTCGTCGGCGGTAAAGGTGAGTTGCTTGCGGTTCTCTGTTGGCGCCTCCTCGAGCAGTTGTCGCGGTGAAACCGAGGAAGTGTTGCCGGCTGTCACTCTGGCTTCGTAGGCGCAGCGCAGAACGTCACCCAAATTGGCCGCCTCCTTACCAAGCGACTTACATGCCATCTCAGAGATCAAGTAGCGATCGTCGCGAGGAATTGCGTGCAAGGGGAGAGACGCGCCGCGGGTGAGCAGATTGGAGGTCTCGAAGCGATATTCGTTAAAGAGCGACTCGATGGAGTCGAAATCCATATCCCGCAAACGTCGATATGCGGAGCGGACATTGCCGAAAAAAAGCAGGGCGTCGATAAAGAATCTCTGCAATCCCCAGCGCAGTTGCTGGAGAGACTCGACCGCGGTTCGACCGAGAAACATCTCGTCGAAGTCGGCTAGCGCTCGTACTTCATAGGTATGTGCTGGCGCCTCAAGCCAGTAGTACTTGAAGAACCCGGTTCCAAGACCAGCCTCATGCGAGAGGACAAGCAGCTGGTTCAGCTGCTCTCGGGTGAGCGGCTCCTCGTTCACCGAGTTCAACCGCGCAATCACGGTCTGAGGTACCCCGTCATGAAGCCATGAGTCGATGCCACCCGTGCCAGAGAAAAGAGGGTGAAAGAATTCCAGCAACTCCAGTCGCTGGCGTTCGTTGGCAGGGTCAATGACCTCGGGAGGAGCTTCGGGCGCGGGATAGCCTCCGGGAGTCGAGTCCTGAACCTCGTCTAGAGCGGGGCTGCGCGTTGCATCAGTCGGCATGAGATTCAGGCGTTCCTTTCGAGATCTGTATTCGTTTGTCTGACATTGGTGACTTAAATCGCCTCTAAGTCTATGCAAATGTCAGATGCATATGCAACGATGTTCCTAGGATGCCTGACAACGACATCGTGCCGAAGGGAACGCGGCGGGCATGGAGGCCCGCCGCCGAACTCGCGATTGGCGGTCATCCCGCCGACCTCGTAGGAGACGAGTGCGGTAGGGCGCTTGCTCGCGAACTGCGGGAAACCGGAGGCGCAGCGGCCGTGGCGGGCCTAGCCCAAGCGCTATGCGACTCGATTGAGGTAAACGATCCCGGCTCGTACACCCCGGCCGCCGCGGCGTTGGTGCAGAACGCCGGGCGCTCGCCGTTGGCGGTAGCTGTCGCTGCAGAGGGGGAACGAATGCTCGAAGGGACCGGCGAATCCCTCGGCCCCGAGCTATTGCTTGAGGGTGGACTGCGCCGCTTCGCCGCCGGCGCTCTTTTCGGATCTGAGGCAATGCTGATCCGAATGCATCAGGAGGCTGGGATCTCCCTAGGCGAGCTCGACAGCTACAAGAACGAGGTTCTCGGATCTATTCCCTCTCACGAGATCGCCGCCGCAATCCTTGTTCAGCCAGCAACTGAGGTGCGAGCCCCTGCCCGCAAGGTCAAAGCAACGACGGCCGAGATGCTTGACGAGGAGATTTTGTGAGCACCGCCATCGCACCGCCTCTCTCCTACGGAGTCGATGATGCTCAGAAGCTCGTTTCGTGGCAGCGGCACTATCACCTCGACGATGCCCCGATCGCTACTGGCCTCAGCAGCCAGGTGGAGCCAATCTTTGCCGATCTGCTCGACCTGGCGGTCGCCGTGTATGTCAGCGATCGAGTGATGCCGCGACGACCAAAGTACAAGCCCCGGGATGGGGCCTTCTGGCGCCGATCGATAGCGATACGAGTCGGAGTCCGAGAACTGGACAGATGGACCGACCCTGATACCTCGCTCCTTCTTCACAAGCTGCTTGGCTGGCTAACCGACGATGAGTGGAAGGTCGAGTTCGTTTCCGGGCCAAGCGTTCGACGCCTTTCTGAGACACAGAGCAGGCTCTTTGTGGATCCGCCGGGTGACCCCACTCAGGTCAGCCTGTTCAGCGGTGGTCTCGATTCCCTACTTGGAGCGGCCGCCGATGCAACCTCAGGTAACGGCGAGTTGGTTGTAGTTGGAGCAGGTACCCACCCGAGAATGATCGGGAAGCAGCGCCAGTTGATTGGGGATTTGGCGGCCCGATCGGACCGACGTATTAGGTCGGTGATCGTGCCTGTGCATCTAACCTCGGCTGGAAAAGAAATCGGCACCGGGGAGGAGCCAAGCCAACGAAGTCGAGGCTTTGTCTTCCTCTCACTTGGTGCCGCGGTGGCCGACGCCGCTGGCTGTGCCGAACTGCGGGTGCATGAGAATGGCCCAGGCGCCCTCAATCTTTCCCTCACCGCCGCTCAACAGGGGAGCATGAACACGCGTGCAACTAGACCCGAGACTCTGCAGATGATGGGGGCGCTAATCCACCGACTGACCGGCCGCCCGTTTGAGATTCGGAATCCAGCCTTCTGGTCAACCAAGGCCGAAATGTGCGCTGCAGCGCGGCCAGGGCTACATGCCCTCATGGCGGAGTCAGTTACTTGTGACGGAGCACTCACCCGGCGCAGTAAAGACCCGCTCTGCGGCACCTGCACCTCCTGTCTCCTGCGCCGTCAAGCTTTGCTGGCGAGCGGGCTCAGACTCGTCGATAATGCCGACATCGAGCGCATGGCAGGCGACGGTCTTTCGGCCACCCGGTCGAAGGCAAACCCGATGGTGCTTGCGATGTTGCAGCAAGTTCGCGAAATCGCACGTGCTTTGCAGGGAGACGATCCTTGGCGAGCGCTTGTCGAGCGCTTCCCGGAGCTGGTTGGCGCGCGCTACTGCCTCGACGTCAAACAAGAGCGGCTAGTCGATCTGCTCGAACGTTACGTCCGCGACTGGCGGGCAGTGGACTATTCACTGGTCAGAGAATTTCTCGACGTGGGCATTCAAGATCCACTCAGGGGGGTGTCGACGTGAGCCCGTCGCTGCGACTCGATAGCCCTCTCCTTCTCGAGCGCCTGCGTAGAGCACGCGAAGACCGGGGTTTCTCGCAAGAGCAGGTTGGAGCCCATCTCGACCTCGCTCGCACCACTGTCGTCGCGATCGAGGCTGGCGAAAGGGTGCTACGACCAGAAGAGCTGTTGGGGCTTTCCGATCTCTATGACGAGCCTCTCGACGTGCTGCTGCGCGAAGCGCCCGTGCCTCGTCAGTTGGCTGCTCAGTTCCGCACTGCGGTTGGGCAAGCGCCTGAGCAGGATCAACTGCGCCTCGCTATCACCGACCTTCAGCGCCTCAGCGAGGACTACGTCGAGCTTGAGCGCATTACTGACTCGCGGCTCTCGGTCCGCTATCCACCGCCGCACCCGGTGCAAGGCAATGGGGAGCGTTTGGCCGAGCAGCTCGCTGGTGAGGAGCGTCGCCGACTCGGCCTCGGCGATGGTCCGCTGCCGCACATGCGCGAGGTTTTGGAGAACGATGTCGGGCTTCGCGTCTTCGCGATAAAGCTTCCCAGCAAGGTTGGTGGACTGTTCGGCTTCGACGATGAACTGGGTGCCTGTGTGGCGATGAACGCAAGTCAACCGTGGGAGCGACAGTGTTGGTCGCTTGCTCACGAGTATGCCCATTTCTTGACCCGGCGCGCAAAAGCGGAGGTGACGATCGTTCTAAGCGAGTATCGACGTGTTCCGGCCGCAGAGCGTTTCGCCGATTCTTTTGCTCGCCATTTCCTGCTGCCGGCGGCTGGTCTAAAACGCCGATGGGAAGCAGCGGCCGAGGGAGCGGGTGGTGCCACCGCCGGTCTGCTTCTTCAGCAGGCTGATTTTTGGAGCGTCTCCTTTCAGGCTTTCGTAGCCAGACTTGAGGGCTTGCGCCTCGTTAGACCTGGCACGTACCAGAGCCTTGTCGGTCGTGGCTTCGCGGTCGAGGAGGGGCGAGCACTTCTCGAACTTCAGCCAAGGGGGGTCGATGATCGGCTCTTGCCTCGCCGCTATCGTCTGCTCGCCCTTTCTGCCTTCGCCGAGGGCCTGATCTCGGAGGAGAGATTGATGCGATTTCTTCGTGAGGATCGTTTGGCCGCTCGCGCGCTTGCCGCCTCGATGCATGAGACCGGCGCGATGGATGCCTAGTGGCCGAGCAGAATCTCGTGGTCGATACCTGCGTGGCCATCAATCTTCGAGCTAGTAGAAGATGGCGGCAGATATTGGCGGCAGGCGGCTGGCTTGCGGTCATGCCCGACATCGCATTCGCCGAGGTTCTCTACATTTTTGACGAAGAGGGCGAGCGGCGTCCCGCATCGCTTGAAGATCAAGTCTCTTCGGGCGATGTCATGCGCTGCACTCTCTCCATGGACGAGATCGAGGTCATGATCTCTTTGGCAGCTGATCTAGGGAGGGGTGAGGCGGCAGCGATTGCAGTTGCGACAGGGCGCGGACTTGCTTTGGCGACCGACGACAAGGCGGCTCGGCGCCACCAGGTAGTCCAGGCATTGCCAGTGCTCACGACCCCGAAACTACTGCGCCAATGGGCAGATGGCGACGAGGTGGAAGAAGCCGAGATTTGCCAGGCCATCGGGCTCATTGAGTCGCGCGCAAACTTTCGCCCTCGACGCAACGATTCCGACTTTGCTTGGTGGGACTTCTACCGACCTCGGTCTCGCTAGCCTGACTCGCCCTCTTTTTGTCTTCAGTTTCCAACGCTGTTTCTCCTAACGTCTCGGCGCTTCACGTCTCCATCTGCTTGCCGACGCAGCCTCGTGTCGCACCACGTCCGCGCCGCTTGAAAATCTTCGTGCAGTGTCTGAGCCGACTCCGAACCCTGCAGTCTTCCGCGCCTACTGGCGCTTTGCCGCCGAGCGCCACTCGATCTTCGAACGCCGATTGCGGGATTCGCACGGTCCTTGGACCGAAGACCAGATCCTCCGCGACTACCGCTTCTGCAACGCCTTCCGGGCCGCTGACCGCGTTACCCAGGAGCTGATTGCTGTTGCCTACGTTGAGCCCAGCCTCAAACCCTCTGACATCTTTCTACGCACCGTTCTTTTCAGGCTCTTTAGCCGTCCGGAGACCTGGCGGCTGATCGAGAGCGACGTCGGCACTATCACCGCCGAGAACTTTGACCCCAAGCGCCTCGGCGATCGTCTCGAGAAGGCCCGCTCCGCAGGCGCCACCCTCTATACCGGGGCGTTCATCCTCTGCGCCGACGCTGCCTACGGTTACCGCCGCAAGCACCGCAACCACCTAGCACTTCTCGACGCGATGCTAGTTGCCGAGCTACCGGCGCGGGTGGAAGCCGCTGCTGGTCTTGGCGAGGTCTACGACCTACTTCTCGACTGGCCATTGATTGGGCCCTTCATGGCGTACCAGTTGGCGATCGACTTGAACTACACGACCGTGATCGATTTTGATGAGAACGAATTCACCGTTCCGGGACCCGGCGCTGTCCGCGGTCTCCGCAAGGTTTTTGCCGATCTAAATGGGATGAGTGAGGCCGAGGCGATTCACTGGCTTGTCGACTACCAGGCACGCTGCGAGGACGAGCTTGCGATCGTCCCGCCCCGGCTTTTCGGACGCACCCTGCACGCAATTGATGCACAGAATCTCCTCTGCGAGATTGACAAGTACGCCCGCGTCGCTTTTCCCGAGCTACGCAGCAATCGCAAACGCATTAAGCAGCGTTTCAAGGCGGACTCGGATCCTCTGCCGCTTGCCTTTCCACCGAAGTGGGGCCTCCGTGGTCTCTCAAAAAGCGCGCTTCCAACCCGTGTCCGAGTCGCCTGATGTCGCTTATCCTCCACCTTTCCGACCTGCACCTGGGAAGCCCTTCGCTGATGCAGCGCGACTACGACGACAAGGTCGGCATGGAGGAGGAAGCCGGCCAGACAAACACCGACCATCTTTCACACACTCTCGAGGCGCTCGGCAAGAGCCTCGTCGCAGCGGGCCGCACGCTCGACACCGTCGTGGTCACGGGCGATATTACGAAGGGGAACCACCTCGACGGCTACGAGGCTTTCGCTGGCGTCCTCGACTTGCTTGGCGAGGTGCGGCCTGAAGACAAGCGGATTGTGGTCCTACCCGGTAACCACGACGTCGATTCGGGACGCCAGCCCGGTGACCGCGAAAAGCTCGCCCGCTTCATGGACGCAGCCCGCGGCTACTATCGCACGCCACTTGTCAAGGGCCTTGATTACAAAGGCACTGAGCTCCACCTAAATCCTGGTCGTCGCGGGCGGCCTGAGCCGATTCTTGAGCTTGACGACGCGGTAGTCGTCGCGATCAATTCGGCCGATTACTGCTGGACGCGGGAGCGCGGTACCAGCAGCGACTGGGAGGGGGTTATCAGCGGGTACCTCACAGACGACGACTCGCCTTCCGCGGTCGAGAAGCGCGAGCTCGCTCGTAGCGAGTTGGCCAAGCTACGCACGCACGACATCCCGAAAGTCGACAAGCGCCAGATCGAGGCGCTCGAAAAGCGCCTCGACGATGCTGGGATCGGCGGAGATGCTGATCTCGACCCGCGATTGCGGATCGCCGTAATCCACCATCCGATTACGCCGGCCTCCGGCGAAGAGGAGATAAAGCCCTTCGAGGTGATCACGAATCTCGCAATCGTTCGCACCTTCCTCTATCACCGGGGTTTTCACCTCGTCCTACACGGACATAAGCACTCCTCCTACGCTGCTTGGGATTGGCTGCAGCCCCCGCGCGACAACCTCGACCTCGTCCCTCGCCGCGCCCTTGTTCTCGGAGCTCCCGGCCGGTTTCGTCCCGGCGAGACAGCTTGCCGCTTGATCGAGATTTGCCCGGACGGTGATCAACCAGTCGCCGAAGCACCTCGCCTACGGGTGATTCCTATAAAGGGCGTAGAGGCCTCCGAGACGCTTAAACTTGATTTTGGCCGGATCCCGAAGCGCTCGCTGGCCCAACCCACGTTTTCCTCGGAGGAGAGCAATACGCCATGGGTTGTACAAGCGAAAACAGCTGACGCCGCATATCAACAACTATGCGATCTGCCGGTTTCGGATACAGCCCCTCGGCCAGTGATTAGTGTCGTGACCGACCCTGATTCCACCGCGAACCTACCGACGAACTACCGCGAGCGGGAAGCCGTTCCCCCACTCAAAGACCTCGTCGACTGGTGGCAGCATCATCGTCCGGAGGCGGTGCAGTCATACTCCGGCTCGACCTTTAACCATGGGGAACGCTTGTACGGTGACCACAACGCCATCGTCAAGGCCGTTGAGGCGTTGCCCTCAAGCAAGGCCTTTGCGCTGCTTGTACGCCCAGAGGAGGCCGGTGATGCGAAACGAGCATTTCCAGCGTTCTCGGAGGTCCAGCTGCAGCTCCGAACCCAGGCCAAGGATGAGTATCTGCTCGACATCATCGGCATCTACCGCAAGCAGGACCTAGACCTCTGGTGGCCAGTCAACATGGCGGAGCTCGCGTACATTCAGCGCAAGGCTGTTCGCGAGGCAAACGACCGGAATGTTCTCGATGCCAGCTTCAATCCTGGGCGGCTGATTGCGATGACTACCCAGGGCGTTCATGACGACGTTCTGCCGCAGATGGCCGGTACAGCGCTCGATCGTGCCGTTGACCTGCGACCCGATTGGATCTATCGGCTCGCTTACCTCGCCACGCACCCCGACTCTGGTGCATCTGACTCGGAAGCGATCGGCGAGTGGCGCCGCGCGCTTGGCGATATTGGTGAGCGCCCGAGCGGGGGTCTGCTGGTGCCCTCGGTCGGGATTCGTAGATTGCGCGATGCGCTCCTAACCCACCCCTCCGCAGGAAGTTCCCCGCAATTCCGCAAACTCGTGCGCGCGGTTGCGAAGCTAGCCGACCGTGCCAAGGCTGCGGAAGACAGCCTCCGTGGGCCGACCCAGCCGACTGGGAGCACTCTCGACGGCTGGGGCGAAGAGTTGAAGGAATTGGCCCGAACGTGCGAAAAGGCCCTGAAGGCGGCCGCCAGTTCGATCTCAGGATCATGACCACCGACCCTGTTCAACGTCCGCGATACATGCGAGCCTGCGGGGCACACCCGATGACCCTCAGCAGAGAAGATCTCCTTGCCGCCCTCCTCGAATTGGCTCCCGCTTCAGCCGCCGTGGCCAACTACTGCGATCACGTTGAGCACAACGAGACTGCTGACATCGAGGATGTGCGCGAGGCTGCGCGGGTGCTCCGCGCCACCGCTCTGTCGCTGTGCGACCGAATCGGCGTAGACGCTGTGGACCTCTACGCAGAACGCCTGACGGTAATTGAGGCTCGTAACGTGCACCACAGCGAGAGCTCCCACGATGGCGCCGCCGCTGCTCGGGGCGTGACGGAGTGGCGAGCGCTACAGCTAGTGCAGGACGCCCACGACCACGCATATCACTACGACGTCGTTGGCCTGACCAAGTCCGAGCAGCTGCGCCACTACGCGCTGCATCTAGCGAAGCTCGTTGGGGCTTGTGCCGAAGCTGCCGATGGGCATCTTGGGCATGATGATTTCCTTGCTCGGCGGGTCGCCGACATGCTCCTCTTTGGCATGAAGCTCGCTACCGTCACCTCGGAAAAGCTGCCGGCGGAACCGATCGCAGCCGTGCGTCCTTTCCGCGCGGTCGCTTGAGAAGTGGGTTACGCCTAGTCCCACAGGCCGCAATGACCGCCGAAAGCAGTCGCTCTCCTGCCGCCAAGGTGATGGACGAGGCAATCGACCTCGCAATCGCAGGCCACTCGCCTTATCCGGAGCGCGCTGCGTTCATCGACGTCGACGCCTCTGCGGCTGGCCGCGACATTGAGCGTGCTGCAGATGAAGGGTTGTCGGTTGTTCTCGTTTCGTCCGGCGGCAGTACCCGAGTCCTCAAGCCGGAGCTCGCAGCGAGCTGATCGAATTCAACGGCGACCTTCGCTGACGTAGCTCGCCGCGCTTCGGCCAGCGCCCCGAAGCCCTATTGGATTCGGTAGATGCCGAGGCCCTTCGCTCGCTCGCACAGTGCCTTCGGCGACAAGGGCGGCGAGGTGCGGCGTCGGGTCGGTTGCCATCTGCGCCGGTCGTCTTCCCGTGGTCTTTGATCGGCTTGTGCGCCACAGGGCCATGATACGAATTGTCTGCGGTTAGATCTGCGAATCACCGATGCTCGGAAAGGACCGCGCACATGGAGCAAGTGAACATCAGAATCGGTCCGGTTGCCTTCGATCACGCCGACTACGACGCCGAGAACGACGTGCTCTATTTGCACGTAGGGGAGCCCCAGGATGCCGAGGGCGAGGAGACGCCCGAGGGTCACGTTGTGCGCTTCGAGCCTGGCACTCAGCGAATCGTCGGCCTCACTGTCTTGGGTGCTCAAGCGATCCTTGATCGCGATCGCGAACTGCGCATCACGATTCCGGAGTCGGTCAAGGCAAGCGCCGATGACCTCGCTCCGGCCCTCGCGGCTGTCTAGCGTCGAAGCGTCTGACCTTCGGTCGAACGACAGCACCGGACAAGTCGCATTCCAGTCACATAATCGCCGCAAGCTTGCTCGCCATGCGGACGCTCTTCAGCCTTTCAATCCAACGGCTTGCGCGGCTTTCAGCCGTGGAGGGCGCTCTCGACCTCGGCCAGCAGCGAGGTGAGGTCCTCCTCGTCCGCCAGGTCGATTGGGGACACGGCTTCGGTTTTCCCCTTTAGATTGAGTACCGACTCAGCGGCTAGCTCAAGCGCCCGTCCTGCCTTACGCGCCCCACGGGCGCCTGCATAGCTGGCGCGATCGAACTCACCGACGTAGATCGCTGCAAGCTCGCCAGCGTGTTTCTTATCGGTCTCACGACGGACCACAAGCATCTGGACGACCTCCGTGCCGGGAGCGACGGCAAATGTCTCCTCGACGGTTGCGAGCACGTTGCTTCCGAGTGCTTCCAGATACAGGGCGTTGATCTCGGTTTTCGTTCGCTTCTTGAGCGTGCGTTTTCCCGTCGGGGTCCGGGCCGGTTTGCGCTCTGGGACGATCGCCTCTGGTGGCACGAACTGCATGACAACCGTCGTCCGGTTCCCGTCGCAGTCAACCGCAGCTGCCGGTGCCTCGTTGTCGGCAAACGCTTCCTCGAGGACGGGGAGGGTGACGGAAGGGTCGTTCGCGTTCAACTTCTGCCACTCATCGTCGAGAACGGTCTGTTCTGATGCGCGCTCCGCGACGCGACGTTTCTTCTCGGCCTCGACCGCGTGGACGACTTCATCCTCGACGCGCGAGCGCGCCGCCTGCAATTTGCTCCACAGATCGTCAAGGCGTGCTTGCTCATGTCGCTGTTCCTCGGAGCGGCGCTTGGTCTCTGTTTCTGCGGCAGTTTCCGCTTCAGCGTCAGCGTTGCGAGCGGCTGCGATCTGGGCTCGGATGCTCCAAAGCGGGATGCTCGCTCGAGCCCGCTTCCGGTGCTCGCGCATCAGTTCGTAGCGGTCCACCGGTTCAGGGTCGGCTGCAACCGGAGGAGCATCGCCACCGCCGGTCGCCGCGACAAGCTGCGGGATACCGGCTGCAGTCGCGCGCTCCGTCTCGATCGGCTGGGGATCGACCTCGTCCGGCGGTGGCAGGGTGACCCGTTCGGCGTCAGGAAACGATGCGCTGTGGACCGAGATGAGGGCCTTTTCGAGCGCAGCGACCCGGTCGATATCCGCTTCACGAGCAGCGGCTTTTGCTTCGCGTTCGCGAGCAGCGATTGAGGCTTTAGTTGCGCCGCCATAGCTAGCGCGACGAGCGCCGCCACTCGACCTACCACCGTTTCCGCTCCCGCCGAGGCGGGAGTAGGCGGAAAGGGGGCCAACCCCTGAGGACACCCCGACCCCGCGGGTGCCGACATGAACCCTTGCCGCCCGCGGTCCTACCCCTGCGCTGATCCCGCGAGAGGAAGCGCGAATGCTGACACCGGGAGCGACCTTGAAGGTCTTTCTCATCCGAGGTCACATCCGATTCCGTCGCCATCGTCGTCCAGCCCATACTCGTCGTAGCCGATCACTTCGACGGTCCCCGTATAGAGAGGCCCGTCTCCGCTGCCGCCTTCGCAGTCATAATCGGAGGCATAGGGATCGAGGCAACCCGAGTAATTCGGGTTGCATTCTTCAGCGGCTTCTTCGCTCGCTTCCCGTTCTTCGCGAGTGATCAGCTTGGCCGCCGCGCGTTCTTCCTCTTCGCGTTCGCGGATTTCCCGCCTTTCGATTACCAGCAGTCGCCGGGCGAAGCCACGCGTGTCTCTTTCAGCATTCGACAAGCGACTTGCGGCCTTCCTGAGTTGGCGTTCGACCGCGTCCAGGTCGGCCTTTCTGCGGTTAACAGCGGTGAGTAGGGGCGCAGCGTTGCCTTCGAGCTCGGTTGCAGCGTCTTCCGCGTTGACCAGCGCCTGGCTAGATGGGTCTTCGTCGTCGGCCAATTCACGCGTCTTCGAGGTGATTTCATCGCTCTCCGCTTCACCGGCGAATAGCGCTGAACCGAAGCCGAAAAGGAACACGAGTGCGAAGAGCGCGGCGATCACCTGGGTCGCGCGCACGGGCATTCGCTCGCGGCCCAGAACCGGCCTTGCGCGTCCTCTCTGGACTTCCGCAGAGTGACGACCGAGCAGCAATGCCACAGGGAGCATCAATCCCAGACTCAAGGTCGTGACGCCGACCGCTTCTGCGAGGCCGCCGGCAGACCCGATCGCGGCCCCGACGATCACAGCCACGAATCCGCCGCCGGCGCATAGTCCGATGGCCTGGCCGAGTTGAATCCGGGAAAGGTAGGCAACCGCTGCAGAGGCACGAAACCAGCCCCAGGCGAGCGCGATGAGCGCAAGGATGAGGGTCGCGATGCCGAAACCGATACCTGAGGCGACTTCCTCGTCGTGGTCCTTGGCTGCATCGCTGCGTTCTTCTTCAATCCTGCGCACGGTCGCGGCCGCCTGCAGGTGGGTGTGGCGGAGGGAAGCTTCGGTCGCGGCGACGCGGTCAGCCGCTCGTTCGGCCTTCAGTCGCACAGGAGCGGCTTGCTCCTTTGCGGCTCCGAGCTTCGCTTTGGCTAGCCGCGCTACCGATTCCAGTTCAGTTGCGTCCGTTTCGGCGGCCGTGGCTCTGGCTTCGGCGTCGGCCAAGCCGGCCTCGGGATCCTGTGCCGATGCATTAGGGCTTAGCGCAAGCAGCAGGCATGCGGCCAGGCTCAGTGCCACGGCCACCATCCCTTGGTGTCTCCCCTTCGCCTTCATTACACTGAGCGCGCCGGCAATTTAACGAATTTCACCAATCATCGATACCGATGCGTACCGAAAGAGGCTAATTGCATCACCAAAGTTGCGAGCCGATAACGGATCACATCTAAGTCAAGTCGCCACCGCATCGCCGGCCAGCGGTCTAGCGGGAGGACGCAAGTTCGCTCCCAGACATTTCAGAGAGGTTTCTGCGCACAAGACAACTTGCGTCCCGGGTATTAGACGCAAGTTTTGGCCTAAATATTTGCGTCTAGGAGGCAGCTATGGGTGAGCAAACGCGCCTCCAACTGCTTGGATGTTCGGAACAGGCGATGGGGGTTGACGCAGATGACATCGTGCGGCGGGCCGGCGGGATCTGCCGTCCGGGGATCGTGTTCTTCTCGAGGCGATCAGCGCCGATAAGTGGCAAGTCTGCGAACGAGCACTCGGGACGTACGCAGACGAGCTACTCCGTTCCGCGGATCGAGGCTCGCTGCCCGAGACGGAGATCGAGCGCGCCAACGATGCTCTGGCGCTCTGGGGCCAGATCTTCGCGTGGTCTTGATTAACGAGGGCCATGTGGCTTTCGATGGCCTCGACGACTCGACCCTCACGTACGACCTGTCCCGGGTCGCGTGGCACGAGTGGGGCCACGCGCTTTCGATTGATCGCGCTGGGGAGGAGGACATCGCAGCCGGCGAGCGCTATCTCGCGCTGCTGCCTGATGGTCTCGCAAAATTCATCCGACAGGCGGGCTACCGTCGTCGCCAATATACGCACGAGATCGTCGCCGAGATCTACGCGATCCTGATGATCTGGCGACGCCAAGGAAAGACCGGAAGACCTCCATGGCTCCATCCGGAGGTCTATGAGCTTGTGAGGAGGGTAGCGGGATGGAACCAATGAAATTGCCGGCCGGATACCGCCTGCCCAAGGGCACGACCATGGCGGACGTTCGTCGCCTCGACCAGGAATTGCTGGCGAGCGAGGGTCTTGACGCGCAGGGCAATAAGGCCAAGGAAGGCCACAAGAAGACTCCTCCTGCGGACAAGTAGCACCCGGAGCCTTCGACAGTCAGCATCCGAGTCGCATATCTGTCACATCACCGCCGCAAGCCCGCTCTTTATGCGGCCCACCCTCAGCCTTTCAAGCCGGAGGTCCAGTTAGAGCAGCGGGAACGTTCCCAGGCTCCCGTCTTCCAAGGTCAGTTTTAGCCCCGACGGGGCTTTGCCTTCCTGGTAGAGAGCGTCGAGGCGGTCGAGGGCTGCGCCGATAACGATTTCGTTGACGTGGCCGGCGAAGGGGGAGACGTAACCGGGGATCAACCCGAGTACGTCGCCGTCGAGGGTCAGGCCCGGTGGTGATTCCGGGGCTTTGAAGATCGATGTGGTGTAGTCGGTAGGGATGCCGGTCAGCGCCAGGGCGGCGACCATCTGGTCACTCTGGTCGGAGGTGACCTCGCCGTCGAGGACGCCGTGGGAGACGACCACGCCTTTCAGGCCGGAGGCTTTTATCTGACTGGCACGCAGCGCTGGGCTGCGGTTGAGGTAGGTGGTTAGGTTGAGGATCGGCGAGCCCATCTCAGCTTCGATGTCGGCCTTAGCGTTGGCACCCGTCGTCTGAATGCCGCCGAGGGGGAGTAGCGAGATCGCGGTGGCGTCGGTGTAGATCTCCGGTACGTTGGTGACGCCGGCGACGTCGAACCAGTAGTCGAACAGGGCGCTGCCGCCGGCGCGGGTGGCATGTTCGGAGACCGCGAGGCCGGTCATGTTGCCTCCCATGCTGACCCCGAAGGCGGTGTTGACGAAGCGGGTAGGGCTGAGTCCTTGGCAGGTGCTGGTGAAGAGCTGCGCCGCGGCGATCGAGTCGGCTGCCCCCTCGCTCACTTTCCAGCCGCGTGAGGTGGTGCCGGTCGGCCCTTCGAGATCGACGGTGCCGTGGTAATCCATCGCGACCACGATCGCGTCGTCGCGCTGGGCGATGCCGGGCATCAAGGGCACCATCGAGTGGGCCGTGGTCGGGTAGCCGTGTCCGAGCACTACAACGCCCTTCGGAGTTGTTGAGGGCAGCGCGTAGTAGCCATAGGTCGGGACTCCACCGACGGTGATGTTGAGAGTCTGGACCGCCGTCGGTTCGCCCGTACAGGCCGGTGGTTCGGCCTGGGCTGTTCCGCCCAGCGCCGCCAGCAGTGCGCCGACCGACACCAGCAATCCGATGACGCGCAAACCACGGTCCCCCTTGCCCAACCTCAACATGGTCTCTCCCGTAGTAATTAGTTTGACTACTAAGTTTCCCCAGCCTACAGGCGCACACCCGGTCGTCAAGCGGCGCCTTCGCCGCTGGGTCGCCCTGCACGGCAACACTTAGGAAGCGCACACCTGCGCTAAAGGTGGCAGCCCTACCTTGGCGCCATGAGCAAGCGAGATTCCTACGCGCTGGTGTTGGACGCGATGGTTGCCGAGGCGAGTCGGCCTGTTTCCCCGGCCTCGCAACCACCGCGTCCAACCTTGCACAGGGTGCGACTCAGGACCCGGCCAGAGCCTCTTCGAGGTTGTCGAAGCACGTGGTCCAGCCCTCTTCGTGGGAGCGAGCCGATTCTGCGTCCTTGAGGTTGCTGTGCTGGAAGCGCACTGTTGTCACGCCGTCGGTCTCCTCGAAGTCGAGCTCGATCAGCGTGTTCCTTGGGTCCTCGTCCCAGGTCCAGGTGAACGCCAGGCGGTTTGGTGGATCGATCTCGGTGTACTCACCGCCACCGCCGTGTTCGGCTCCGTCGGCGGGGTCGCGCATGACCACGCGCACGGCGCCGCCGATGCGGAGATCGACCTTGGCCTCGGGGGTCTCCCAGGCGCGCCGGCCGTGGAACCAGCGGCGCATCACCTCCTCGCTCGTCCAGGCGTCGAAGACCGCCTGAGCGGGGGCCTGGAAGGCTCGCTCGAGCAGCAGCGTCTCGCCACTCATCGGTCCTGATCCTCTCGGCGTCGCAGGTGCACGGTAAGCCAGGCCCGCGCCACAGCCACCGTGCCGGGGCCGGCCAGCCAGGGCAGGAGCTCCTCCACCGGTACGCCGCCAACGTGTGCGAACGGGATCACGTGCTGCTCGATCCGCGCTGCGAGGCGGTCGCGTCCGAGAGGGCGTGCTCGAAGGCGCTTGCGTCCTCGTACTCATCGTGGAGGTTCCACCACACGTAGGCCTGGGTCTGTGGGTAACCCTCGGGCGAGTCCTCCCATTTCTCCTGCCGACCGAGCGCGGTGATGTCGAGGTAGGACCAGATGCTGCCGAGTGCCTCATCGCCGCGCTTGTCGGTGAAGTAGGTACGGAAGATCCGGTCCTCGTCGTCGCGGTAGAAGACGTTGGTGCCGTGCCATTCGTCGACACCGAAGTCGGCGTCGAAGTCGTCGGTGAGCGTGTACCAGGGCATCTCCCAGCCCATCCGCTTGCGGTAGCGCTCGATGTCGGTCTGGGGCGCCCGGGAAACGTGTGCGAAGGTCGTGTCTCGCGCGTTCAGGTGGGCCAGGTTGGCGACTTCGTCGGCCATGAACGAGCAGCCGCGGCAGCCGCTCTCCGGCCAGTCGGCGACGCCGGGCTCGAAGAAGAAGCGGTAGATGATCAACTGGCGCCGCCCCTCGAACAGGTCGAGCAGGCTCATCGGCCCCTCTGGTCCCTCGAAGCGGTACCCCTTCTCCACGGCCATCCGCGGCATCCGGCGCCGTTCGGCGGCGAGCGCATCGCGCGCGCGTGTCAACTCCTTCTCCTTGACCAGCAACCCCTCGCGGGCGTCTCGCCACTCCTGCGGCGAGACGATCGGCGGCATCTTCATTTCTGCTCCTCCTTCAAGTAGTCGTCGACGACATCGAACATGCGCTCCCAGAGGGCGCGCTGGCGATCCATCCACTCGGCGGCCTCGTCAAGCACCTTGGGCTCGAGTGAGAGCCGGTGCGTCCGGCCCACTACTACCCGGCTGACGACACCCGTCTCCTCCAGGACCTTGAGGTGCTTGGAGATCGCCGGCTTGGAGACCCCGAAGTCGCGGGTGACTTCACCGACGGTTGCTGGACCAGCGGCGAGTCGTTCGACGATTCCGCGGCGGATCGGGTGCGAGAGCGCCCTGAATGAATCGTTAACCATTTGGTGAACAGTAGCAGTGTCGACGAGCGGGCCAGCGGTCGTCAGCGATCGCGTCATACCCAGTCGGGGGCGCCGGCCGAGAGCCGGTGGGCGGCGATCGCGCTGACCGCGAGCAGTACGGCGGCGACCCCGCCGGCGAGGCGCGAGTCGGCAGCGACCCCGGTCAGCGTCAAGGTGAGAACTGTGGTGGTCAGGTCAGGGACGGCGAGCCGGGGCGGAGAGTCCGGGCGCGCCTGCCAAAGCGAAACCGGGGAAAACGACGTTGCCGGTCATGTTGGCGACGAAGACGTGGCCGAGGGCGATGTAGCTGACGGCGTCGACGACGCCGGTGACGACGGTCAGCAGGATGAGCAGCAGCGGCAGCGGGCCATGACCGGTTCCACGCCACGGCCAGCGCGCCCTTGCCAGTTCGGCGAAGGCGGTCAGGAAGCTCCGGGCTCGGACTCCTCGACCGTGAGCTCGGCGGTCGGGACGACCTCGAGTCGCTCGTCTGGGATCGGCTCGCCGCTTCGGACCGAGAGGCCGTAGGTACCGGCCGCAAGACGCTCTTCGGCCCGCTCGACCGCGGCCATGCGAACGCGCAGATCCTCAAGTCGGCCGGCATCGAACTCGTCCTGGTAGAGGCCCTCGGAGTCCTCGTCTCCCGGCTCTCGCCGCTCGTCTCCCTCTTCAGTGCCTTCTCCTTTGAGGGTGGCGATCTCTCGTTCGACCTGGGCTCGCTCGTTGGCAAGCAGTTCTTTGGCGCGCTCTGAGTTCATGGCCGACACCGTACCCGGCCTCAGTCTTTTGATTCCTGGCGAGAGCATGGGACCGAGACCAGCCGCAGCCCGACGTCAAGCGAGGGAAGCGCCCGCAGGTGCCCGTAGCGCTGCTCCCAGGTCCCGTTCTCCAGGGCCGCCCTCAAGCGCTCCCGGCCCTCCCGCCGCGCCTCCTGCGAGATGCTCTGCCAAACCCACATCGGCTTGAGCACCTCCTCGTCGAAGAGCAACTCGGGGCGGGCCCAAAGCCCGGCGAAGAAGAGGTCCGTGCAGTCCCGGGGCACGGGGATGGGGGAGACGGTGGCAGGGGGGAACCGCTGAGCGAGCTCGCTGCTGGTGGCGCCGGCGCGCCGCTTCAGCCCGAGCATCTCGGGGAAGTAGTCGCGGGGAATCCAGAGGTCTCCGAGTCCGAAGTGGTCGAAGGTGACGATCACAATTCGCTCCTGGCTCACCCGCTGCATCTCGGCCAGGCCGGCGCCGAGGTCCGCCCAGTGATGAGCGGTCAGCACCGCCATCGACGCGTCGAAGCTCTGGTCGGCGAAGGGCAGCTCTTCGGCGCTCGCTTGAACCACCGGTGCCGACCCCGGCGGCCGCTGCCCGATCATCTCTGTCGAAGGCTCGACCGCCGTCACCGCCCGCCCCTCCGGCTCGTAGGAACCGGTCCCCGCACCGACGTTGAGCACCGTCCGTGCCTCACCGAGCGCCGCATCGATCCGCGCCGCGATCCGCGGGTCGGGTCGGCGCACCCGGCTGTAGCCTCGTCCCAGGCGGTCGTAGGGAGCAACGCTCACCCGCTCACTCTAATCGGCGTTCCGGGCCGGTCTGAGCGGCCGGACCATCAATACCCAAGGGCGCTATTCTTCGGTTCAGCCTCGTGCCTCGGCCCGGGGTTTTTCCTTGTAATGGCGCGTAAGTAATCGAGGGAGAAATGGCTCGCGGAGATGTCCGCATCGCGGTAACAATGGCTTGCGAAGACTGCAAGCGACGCAACTACCAGACAAATAAGTCACGGCGCAACTCGCCGGACCGGATTGAGCTGCGCAAGTTCTGCCGCTGGTGCGGCAAGCACACGGCGCACAAGGAGACGCGCTAGCCCCGATGGCCAAGACGCGCGCACAGCGCAAGGCCGAGCGGCGGGCCCGCGAAGAGCAGGAGCGCAAGCGCGTCGGCGCGGAGCGCGACGGCGAGTCGCATGCCCAGCACGACACCCAGGTCCCGGTCTCTGGCGACATCGCCGAGATCGAGGCGGTTGAGGCCGGCATGGCGGTCGGTGCTCCCGAGGCGGCGCTGGAAACTCCGGACGCCCCCAAGTCCTCCCGCGCCGAACGGCGCGCCGAGACCAAGGCGCTGAAGGAAACCGAGAAGCGCAAGCGCGCCGAGCAGAAGCGCCGCGAGAGCGAGCAGCTCGCCAAGAAGCAGAAACAGGCGCAGGCGCAGCGCCAGCGCGGCGGCGTCATCGGCTTCCTCCTCTCCTGCTGGGCCGAGCTGAAAAAGGTCCAATGGCCGGACCGCGACACCCTCGTCCAGGCCACCGCCGTCACAATCATCTTCGTCGCCGTCGCCGCCACCTACCTCGGCGCGCTCGACGCGGCTTTCAACTATCTCGCCAAGCAGATCCTGTGAGCCGATGCTCGATACTTAATTAAGCCGAGCATCGGCGAACGTCATTCATTCAGGATCTCCGAACAAAGGCATTCGACAGATATGTATCGCTGGTACGTGATCAACACCTACTCGGGTCACGAGAACAAGGTCAAGCACAACCTCGAGCACCGGGTTCAGACGATGAGTCAGAACCGCAACGTGCGCCAGGTCGTCGTTCCCACCGAGCAGGTGATGGAACTGGGCAAAGACGGCCAGAAACAGCCGAAAGAGAAGCGCACGATGCCGGGCTACGTCCTGGTCAACATGGAGATGACCGACGACGCCTGGGGCCTGGTCAAGAACACCCC
>DATMIH010000002.1:0-22403 GCA_035554595.1 Solirubrobacterales bacterium | reverse complement strand
ATCAGCTCCTGGGGCAAGCCCGATCAGGTCCCCTTCCTCTCGATCCCGATGAGGACGACGATGGAGCGACTGGGCGTGCCACCGCCCCCGGCCGGAACGCCCGGGCCCCTCTCCCGGCCCACCCCCGCCGCCCTCGGCGGGCTACTCGAAGGAGGTGGGTTCTCAAAGGTCGACGTGGAGCAGGCCGAGGTCACCTTCGAGTTCGACTCCCCCGAGCACTTCACCGCCTACGTCAGGGCGATCGCCGCGCCGATCCGGGCGATGATCGAGCAACACGCGGGCGAGGCTCAAGAGGAGGCCTGGGAAGCGATCACGCAGGCCGCGACCGAGCTGGCGGGTGACTCGAAACCGCTGAGCCTCTCGAACGTGGTCCTACTCGCCTCGGCAACCGCCTAGCATCCGCCGAGACAGATCTGGCTCCTTGGAGCGGCCGAGCTCGGCGTAGTCTGGGACCAATTTCGATGCCAAGCGTTTAATCGGCCGAAAAGCGGCTGACGCATCGTTAGAAACAATCGCGGACGCGCGCTGGGGGCGGCTTGGGTCCTTGTGTCAGAATCAGCGCGTGGCGGATAAATCGGTCGCGGACCAACTCCGCAAGCTCGGCGTGAAGAATGTAAATGTCCTTGTGCGGATGGCCGAGCGTGGACAACTCCTCGAGCTGAAGTGCGAGATGCCGCAGTGCTACCACCACAAAGGACGCCGCGAGTTCGATCCGCTCACGACGGAGCGCACCAAGTGGTCGCCCTCGCGCGACCACTACCCGATCCTCAAGTCGGCCGGCGGGAAACTAGGTCCCGAGAACGTTCGACTGTCCCATACGGAGTGCAATCAGCGTGACTACACCCGGCGGAAGCAAATCGGGGCGCTGCTTGCGGCAGACAAGTCACTGGAAGACATCGCCGAGTTCCTGAATCGCACGGATGTCCCCCCGGCCCACGGCACGAACCGATGGACGGCCGCCATGGTGCGCAAGGCCTACGTGTCCTAGTCCGGGTTCGGCGCTGGGTGCCGCTTTGCGCGAAGCCCGGCACTGCAGCCACGGAGACTGGACGTCAGCTGACGTCGCCTCGAAGTATGTTGGTCAACCGATGCCAGTTTGGCGCGCGGCCTGGGAAGTCCCGTCCTAGCTCATTTTCGATGACCTCCACGACATCAGGGCGCGCATGCATCAGCCCACGCGCAAACTCACGGTGGAATTCGCTTCGCTTCGTGCCATTTTGTGGTTCTTCGCTATAGACGCGACTTGCCGAAAGAAGACTGGCGTAGACCTCCCGCTTTGCCATCTGGAACTCGGCGTTGCGAGCCGTCTGGTCCGCAAACAGAGTGCGCGAGCCCTCGCGCGAGGCCGTGAACCAGGCTGCGATTCCGCTCGTCACAAGCGCCATCGCGGCGACTACAAGCGAAACCCAGCCAGAAGACGCCATGGCAATTGGAATCATCGCCTCACCATATCGACAGTCTTCGGGGGCATCGAGTGTGAATCAGTGCGCCCGAGTTGGAGCCGCTTATTCCGCGGGGGCGCGAAGTGTTCTCCTTCGCGCGAGACGCAGCGCCGCTGACCGCCCCTAGATGTTTGGAGCTCGCGATCGCTAGCTGCCTGACTGCTGGCGAAGACCTCGAGTTACCTGGTGGTCGTTTGCTAGTCGAAAGCTGGCGAAAGCATTGGAAGCAACACCAGTCTGACCAGGCGGACAACGGATTCCGGATCGTCGAGAGTGATCTCCCCGTTCCGTGTGAGCAGCAAAGAGATCGCAAGTCGAGCGATCACTTCAGCGACCCCATCTATGTCCGACGTCGCAGCGCGACCCGCATCGACTTCAGTTCGAAGTCGATTTGCGATCAGCGATCGGTAGAGGCCGAGAACGGGTCCGCCATTGATCGTCAGCGGCGGCAGCAGGACCTCGGGTTCGCGCCGCAAGATCCCGTCGAACAGCGGATGGTCGCGCACGTAGCGTCCGGCGAAGGCGAAACCTTCAACGAGCCGATCCTCCAGCGTCTCCGCGCCTTCCCACAGCTGATCGAGCTCTTCCATGCCGCGGCGTACCTCGCGCGCGATGACGACCTCGACCAGGCCCTGTTTGCTCTCGAAGCGGCGAAAGACGGTCATCCGGGAGACGCCCGCGCGGCGTGCCACGTCTTCCATCGACGTACGACGAATGCCGTGCTCGGCGAACTCCTCAAGCCCCGCTGCCGCAATCTGGTCGAAGACCGCGTCCTCGCCCACAGGGGGCGTTGCTGTGAGGGCTGTCGCGATTGGACTCATGAGATACGCTGGTACTCCATTCTCACAGAGTAACAATCGCCGAAGACGAGGAAGGCCATGGACACAGCGCTTGCCGATCTGCCCCGACTGCGGCGCCCCGCAGCCGTCAACGCCGCCCAGTACTGGCTTGCCCCGGAGCGCTTCGCGCGCACCTGCCAGCGCCTCGGTGACCGTTTCGTGGTCCCGATGCCGGCGGCGACAGGACCGTGGCTATGCCTGACCGACCCCGAGGACATCAAGCGCGTCTTCACCGCTGACACCGACGTTCTTCGCCTCGGGGCGGCTCTTGCCAAGGCCTCTGCGCACCATCTCGTCCTCGGCCCGAGCGGACTGACCAACCTCGATGGCCCCGAGCACATGCGCATGCGAAAGATGCAGCTCCCACCCTTCCACGGACGCGCGCTCCCCAGCTACCAGGAGGCCATGGAGCAAAAGGCCGAAGACGCGCTCACGCGCTGGCCCTTTGGTCGCCCCACCCCCGCCCAGCCACATATCGAGGCAATCACTCTCGAGGTGATGATGGCGACAGTGTTCGGGGTCACCGAGCCCGTGCGGGTCGAGCGGCTGCGCTCAGCTACCCACGAGCTGCTTCGAGAGGGCCACTCGCAACGCTTCTTCATTCAGACGATGATCGCGTCGAGCCGTAAGAACGGATGGGACAGGCCCTTTCCGCGAATGGACCGCGCAATCGCCGCGGTCGACGCAGTCGTGATGGAAGAGGTCGCCCAGCGCCGCAGGGAAGACAAACTCGATGGCGAGGACGTGCTCGGAATGTTCCTGCGCACGCCCGATTCGCAGGGGCGCCTGATGAGCGACGAGGAGATCTGCGACTCGATGCGCACCCTTCTGCTCGGCGGCCACGACACCACCGCCTCCACGCTGACCTGGATACTCGAGCGCGTCAGTCGCTCGCCCGAGGCTCTCGAGCGCCTTGAAGCCGCCGCGCTGGACGGAGAGGACGAGTACCTCGACGCGGTCATTCAGGAGACGATGCGCCTGCGCCCGGCCTTTCCTCTCACGGCACGGCTCGCCACCCAACCGTTCGAGCTGCCGGGGCTCACCATTCCGAGCGGCACCATGGTCGTTCCGTACATCACGCTCGTGCACCGCCGCGCCGAGCTCTATCCCGATCCGCTGAGCTTCCAGCCGGAGCGTTTCCTCGGCAGCCGCGCCGGAACCTATACCTGGATCCCGTTCGGTGGCGGACCGAGACGATGCATCGGCGCAGCCTTTTCGATGGCGGAGGCTCGGATAGTGCTCAGGACGATCCTTCGACGCGCCCGAGTCGAGCCATTACCGCGACGCTCTGAGCGCGTGGCACGTCGCAACGTCTTCATCGTGCCGGCCCGCGGCGGGCGCGTCACGCTCCAACTCCGCACCCCGGACTCCGATCACCGTCCTCGTTCTCTCCCGCGCGACCACGCGGGAGTCGTCTAGTCAGTTCTCGTCGTCCGACGGCGAGGCGGCTGGGTGGATCCGCTCTGGGAACCTCGGCAAGCCGTCATCCGGGACCGGCGCCCATGGCGCGGCGTAGTCCGTGAACTGGTGTGCGCTCGGGCGGATGCCGGGATCCTCGTCAAGGGCGCCCATGCGTACGGCGAGCAGTTCGGGGTTGTCGGGGTGGTGGGTGAATAGCTGGCTGCCGCAGGTGGAGCAAAAGGCCTTGACATACCCGCCATCGCCCGGGTTCCAGGTGCGAATCAGATCCTGGCCGGAGACGGTTCGGTAGGAACCGGGCGCGGTGAGAGCCGTAGTTGACACTCCCGTGCCGGTTCTCCGCTGGCAGCGCTTGCAGTGGCAGAGGAGGGCACCGAGCAGTGGCTCGGAAACCTCGAAGCGGACAGCGCCGCACATGCAACCTCCGGTCAGCGGCAGCGTTGGATCTGGCATTTGCTCAGCCTAGCGTCGTATCACCAGGCCCGTTCAAGCGATGCGTTACGATATATCGCGTTACACCGATAGAAAGGAATTTCGATGCACCACAGATGCAATCCACGACACGCAGGTATTCACCGGCACGAGGAGTTCGCGCGCAGTCGCGGCTTTCGCCAGGGTCGCGGCCGGGGCGGTCCCCGCGCGCGCCGGGGCGACGTTCGGGCCGCTGTGCTCGCGCTGCTCGCGGAGCGGCCGATGCACGGCTACGAGATGATCAAGGAGATCGAGGAGCGCACTGACGGCGCCTGGGTTCCGAGCGCCGGCTCGATCTACCCGACTCTCCAGCTGCTCGAGGACGAGGGGCTGATCAGCGGGCAGGAGAGCGAGGGCAAGCGCCGCTTCAGTCTCACCGAGGCGGGCGCCGCCGAGCAGGCCGAGAAGGCCGGTGAGGAGACTCCGTGGGACGCGGTCCGCGCCGATGCCGGCCCGGAGCAGATCCATCTTGCCCACTCGATGAAGAAGCTCCACCACGCAATCGGCCAGGCCTTCACCGCGGCCGATCAGGGCCAGCAGAAGCGGGTCCGCGAGCTGCTCGACGAGACTCGGCGCAAGATCTACGCGATTCTCGCCGAGGAGGGCTGAGACCCGTCTAGAGCCAGGGCTGGGCTGCGGAGTACGTCAGCACCGCCACGGCGACGCCGGCGAGGATCGCCGTGGCCAGGCTCAGCGTCCGCAGGCCGGCGCCGGCCAGCCGCGCCTCGGGCGGGCCGGTCCGGCGCCAGTCGGCGCTGGCCAGGGAGGGGACCTCGAGCAGGTGGCCGAGGACGTGCAGGGTCATTAGCGCGACCCAGGCGATGAAGCTGAGCTTGTGGGCGAAGATCAAGGTGTTGCTGGGCGGGCCGTCGATCAGCAGGGCGACGCCGGTGCCGAAAAGAGCCAGGGTCGTCAGCACTACGCCCGGTGCGAGCACCCGCAGTACCAGCAGCGGCGGGCCCTTCTGCTTGTAAGGGGGACTGCCCGTGTAGTAGCGGGCAAAGCGGTAGCCGGTGCTGCCCAGCTTCAGCAGTACCGGCGGGATCAGCAGCATGCCGACGAAGATGTGCGGGCCGAGCAGCTGGCCGATGAAGGGGATCGTCGCGCCCTCGGCCGACAGCAGCACCAGCAGCGCGGCGGCCGCGGCGCCGGTCAGGCGGGCGTTGCCCGCGACGCCGTCGCGGAGCTTCGTGGTCGGGCGGTACACGCGGCGAATGCTCGGTCCGCTCGCTTGCGATCAGCTAAGCGTTCGCTGAGAGATCTCTCATCTTCGGGCTGAAGCGCGGCAGCGAGAAGCTGACCCGGGCGCCGCCGAGCGGCGAGTCGTCGACCCAGATCCGGCCGCCGTGGGCGGAGACGATCGCGCGCGCGATTCCCAGCCCCAGCCCGCTGCCACCCGAGGCGCGGTCGCGGGCGGAGTCGCGACGGTGGAAGCGGTCGAAGACCCGCTCGCGGTCCTCGGCTGGGATGCCGGGGCCGGCGTCGTCGACCGCGACGACGAGCGAGCTGCCGGCGGCGCGGCTCGAGAGCACGACCTGGCCCTCGCCGGCGTAGCGGTCGGCGTTGTCGAGCAGGTTGCGCACGACCTGGGCGACGAGGTCGGGGTCGAGCTCGATTGTGCCCTCGGCGAGATCGCCGAGCTGTTCGTTCTCACCCTCTCGCGCCTCGGCCAGCTCGCGCAGGAAGCCGGCCGCGTTCACCTCTTGCAGCGCTGGGTCGACGCCCTCGTCGAGCCGGGCCAGCGAGAGCATGTCCTCGACCAGCCGTTCCACCCGCCCCATCTCCCGCAGGGCAGTTGTCTCGACCCGGCGCACCTCCTGCGCGCTCGGTTGCTCCTGGCGGGCGAGCACTTCCAGCTGGCCGCGGATCGCGGTCAGTGGACTGCGCAGCTCGTGCGAGGCATCGGAGACGAACTGGCGCTGGCGGGCGAAGGCCCGGTCGAGCCGGTCGAGCATGTTGTTGAAGGCATCGGCCAGGATCCGCAGCTCGGCCGCGTCGCCGGGCCCCGACTGCAGCCGTGGGGTCAGGTCGCCGGCGTCGATCTCGCTCGCGGTCTGGGCGAACTGCCGCAGGGGCGAGGCGGTGCGGGCGGCAAGCAGGTAGCCGGCGAGGAGCGCCGCGACCAGGGTTGCCCCGCCGACCAGGAGGAAGGTCTTCTCGACATCGGACTGGGCATCGCGGATCGGCGAGATCGAGGGGCCCTCCTCGCCCCCCTCGCCGGCCCCCGGCGGCGGCCCGTGCTCATGTCCCTCCTCGCGCTGGATCACTGACGCCTCGTTTGCCATCTGGGCGCGGACGGCGACGAAGACGATCCCGAAGGCGACGATGACTATCGCGCCGATTGAGAGCGCCAGGCGGCCGCGCAGACCCATCCGCCGCCAACGGCTACTCACCGCGACTCCCGCAGGCGGTAGCCGACCGAGCGCACGGTCTCGATCGGCGCTGGGGAGCCGGGCAGGGCGAGCTTGCGCCGCAGGTAGCCGATGTAGACCTGGACCACGTTGGTGCCGGGGTCGTGCTCATAACCCCAGACCGCGGCGAGTATTTCCTCGCGCGTGCAGACCCGATTGGCGTTCCGTATCAGGTGGCCGAGCAGCGCCGCCTCGCGCTCGGGCAGCCGCACCGTCTGGTCTCCCCGGGTCGCCTCGCGGCTGAGCAGGTCGAGCTCGACCCCGGCGGCGGTGAGAGTCGTCTCGCCGCCGTAGCGCAGGTGGGCCCGGATCCGCGCCAGCAGCTCCTCAAAGGAGAACGGCTTGGTGACGTAGTCGGTGGCGCCGAGGTCGAGCCCCTCGACTCGGTCGGCGATCTCGGCCTTTGCCGTCAGCAGGATTACCGGCAGCATCGGCCGCGCCCGCCGGATCGACCTCAGCACCTCGATCCCGTCGCGGCCGGGCAGCATCCGGTCGAGCACGACGAGGTCGACCTCGCGCTCCAGCGCCATCGCCTCGCCGGCGACACCGTCACCTGTGACCCTGACGCCGAAACCCTCGGCGCTGAGCCCACGCTCGAGGAAGTCGGCGATCCCCGCCTCGTCCTCGACGACCAGGATCTCCATCCGGGCGATGCTACGCGACGGGCGCGGATGCCCTCCTGGGCCGAGGGGATGATGCAGCCTCCGTGCCCGAACACCAAGCCCACCGCACCCCCGGCCGCCACACGCACTGGTGGCTGGCGAGCCGGCGCCACCTGCTGCTGCGCGGCGGCGGCCTGGCGGCGCTGCTCGCCGTGGTCGGACCCGGCCTGCTCGCCGGCCTCTCCGACGACGACCCGGCCGGGATCACCACCTACTCGATCCTCGGCGCCAAGTACGGCTACGAGTTGCTCTGGGTCCTCGCCCTCTCGACCGCGGCGCTGATCGTCTTCCACGAGCTCGGGGTGCGGCTGGGGATCGTCACCGGCAAGGGGCTGCTCACCCTCGTCCGCGAGCACTACGGGCCGCGGGCCGCGGCGCTGGTGCTCTCGGCGCTGGTGATCGCCAACACCGGCACCCTCTGCGCCGAGTTCGCCGGCGTCGCCGCGGCGATGGAACTACTCACTGGCATGAGCCGATACATCAGCGTGCCGCTGGCGGCGGCGGGCGTCTCGGCACTGGTCCTGCGCGAGAGCTTCCGCCGCGTCGAGCACTTCCTGTTGGCACTGAGTTCGGTCTTTATCGCCTACATCGTTTCCGGCTTCCTCGCCCACCCCGACTGGGGGGCGGCTGCGAAAGGCCTGGTCGTGCCGAACCTCCCGCAGAGCCGCGAGGCACTGCTGGTCACGGTGGCGACGGTCGGCACGACGCTGGCGCCCTGGGGTCTGGCCTTCATCCAGTCCTACGCCGTCGATAAGCGGCTCAAGGTCAAGGACCTGCGCTACGAGCGCGTTGACGTCATCGTCGGCGCCGTCCTCACCGGCGTGATCGGACTCTTCGTCGTCGTTGCCTGCGCTGCGACCCTGCACGCCAGCGGCATCGAGATCAACGACGCGCGCGATGCGGCCGGCGCCCTCGAGCCGCTCGCCGGCAGCTTCGCGGCGACGCTCTTCGGCCTCGGCCTACTCGGCGCGGCGTTGCTGGCGGCGGCGATCGTGCCGCTCTCAACCGCCTACTCGATCTCGGAGGCCTTCGGCCGCCGCGCTGACCTCAACGACAGCTTCGAACAGGCGCGTGTCTTCTACCTCAGCTTCGGCGCGGTCGTGCTCGTCGCGGTGATCGTCGTGCTGATCCCGGGCGCGCCGCTGGTCCCCATCCTTTTCCTCACCCAGGCGCTCAATGCCGTCCTGCTGCTCGTCATGCTCCCCTTCATCCGCTCACTGGCCAAGGACCGCGAGCTGATGGGGGCGCACGCCTTGGGACGCACCGGGCGCTTGACGACCGGGATCGCCTTCGGTCTGATCGCGGCCTCGGTGATCGCGCTGGGCGTTCTCGTCGTGACCTGACTGGCTAGAGAAATGCAGAGGCCGCCTGGAAGGCGGCCTCGCGCCCCGCCGACGAAACAGCGGGGGAGTTGACGCCAACTATACAGGCACAGAAATGCCGCTCCGCCTCTTACCAGCCCGCGGGTTTGATCAGAGGCGCCCCTTTTGGTGAGGTCAATTCCGGTGGAAACTGGCATTCCTCCACATGCTTAGCTCGAAGTTGGATGAAGGCTGCATTGGCCGGAAGCGGTTTTGGCGAGAGCGCCGCACTTCTCCTCTTTCCCCGGCGCTTGAGCACGGGATTGATGATCGTCACCGGAAGGTCGAGCCGGGTTCGCACGTAGTGGACCGCTGACCACCTTCGGCACGTATCGACCTCTACAGATCTGGAGGCGGGGGATCGTTTCGAGGGCGCGATGGTAGAGGCGCTGACGATCTTGTTTTTCAGGGTCCCCCCGGTCCTTCTTGATGTTCGCCGTGCAGTACGCGATTTCTACGATCTCATCGTTGGGAAGCAAGCGCGAAGACAGAGCGCCCAAGTCAAGCCACTTGCGACCTGGGGACCTGCACGCGCCGTAGTAGAGATTGAATCCATCGATGTAGACGATTGTCTGCACTGCTAGCACTCTAACGAGGTGCTACTCAGACACCGAGCGCGTAGCTGAGGCCGAGCATGATCGCGGCGCCGAGCGCGATGCCGGCGCTTGGCCCGAACCGGGCTGGCCCCGAGTAGGCCTGCGGCAGCAGCTCGACCGCGATCAGCGCCAGCATCGCCCCGGCGGCGAGGGCGAAGGAGAAGGGCAGCAGCGATTCGATCTGCTCGACCAGGACGAAAGCGATCAGGGCGCCGACCGGCTGCGGGGCGCTGGTCGTCACCGCGGCCCAGAACTGGCGGCTGCGGGAGAAGCCCGAGGCCGCCATCGGGATCGCCACGCTGGTCCCCTCGGGGATGTTCTGGATCGCGATCGCGAGGATGACGAAGAGGCTGAGCCCGGCCCGGTCGGAGGCGAAGGCGGTGCCGATCGCGAAGCCCTCGGGCAGGCTGTGGGCGAAGAGGACGAGGAAGACCAGGGCGGAGGTGCGGGCGCCGGAGTCGCTGTGGCCCATGAAGGTGGTCCCGAGCGAGAGGCGAGAGCGGACGACGGCAAGCAGGCCCGCTCCCACGGCCAGGCCACCGATCACCGCCAGAGCCGACCCTTCTTCGCCGGCCGGGATCAGCAGCCCGGCGATCGAGGCGACCCCCATCACCCCGGCTGCGAAGCCGAGCAGGAGCGGCGTCAGCTGGGCCGCCCGCGTGCCGAGGAAGAAGACCGGCACCGCGCCGATGCCCGTGGCCAACGCTGTGCCAGAGGCGGCGATCAGCAGCAGGACCACTTCGGGCATGGACGGAACCTAGTCGTGGCGCGCGACAATGGCGGCGTGGCGAAGAAGAGCGACGACGGAGCCGTGGCCCTGCGCGTGACCGTGCGCGGCGCGGTGCAGGGTGTCGGCTTCCGCGAAGCGACCCTGGGCCGGGCGCACGAGCTGGGCGTGTTGGGCTGGGTGCGCAATGGGGAGGAGGGCGAGGTGCTGGTCCACGCCGAGGGCGCCGAGCCCGCGGTTGAGTCGTTGCTGGTCTTCCTTGGCGAGGGGCCGGCGGCCGCGCGGGTCGCCGAGGTGGCGAGCGAGAGCGTCAAGGTCGAGGGCCATGAGCAGTTCGCGATCCGCGGTGTCAGCGCCGGCGTCTTCGTCGTCCAGGAGCACGCCGCCACCGCCCGCCACTTCGACCTGCGGCTCGAGGTCGACGGGGTGATGCGCTCCTGGGCGGTGCCAAAGGGGCCCTCGATGGACCCGGCGGTGAAGCGGCTCGCGGTGCAGGTCTCCGACCACGCCCTCTCCCACAACGACTTCGAGGGCCCGACCGACGGCGGCGGCGTGATCGTCTGGGACCGCGGCTCCTACGAGCAGGGCGGCCGGGTGCCCTGGCCCGAGGCGCTTGAGCGCGGCCACGCCGTCTTTGTCCTCCACGGCGAGAAGCTGCGCGGCGGCTTCGCCCTACAGCGCACCCGGCCCGGCGAGAAGCCGCAGTGGCTCTTGATCAAGCGCCGCGATGAGCAGGCGCGGCCGGGTTCCGATGTGGCCTCCGAAGAGCCACGATCGGTGCTCAGTGACAATGAACTCGACGAGCTCCTGGATTAGTCATGATGGTCCTTAGTTATCATGACAAGAATGCAGACCGCCCAAATAGAGACTCCTACCGTTCGTCTTCATGATGGCATCGAGATCCCGCAGCTTGGGCTGACTCTCTTCCAGGTGCCTCCCGAGGAGATCCGGGGCGTGGTCGAGCAGGCGCTCGAGGTTGGCTACCGCCATTTCGACACCGCGGCTGCGCACGGCAACGAGCGCGAGGTGGGCGAGGCGCTGATCGCCTCTAGCCTTCCCCGCGAGGACTACTTCGTAGCCAGCAAGCTCTCGAATCTCCAGCGCCACCCCCAGTCGACCCTCGACGCGTTTGAGGCGAGCCTCGAGCGGCTTGGCCTCGATCACCTCGACCTCTGCTTGATTAGTGGCTCGGGCGCCGAGCCGGAGCGGCTTCTCGAAGCCTGGCAGGCGCTCGAATGGATTCACCGGGAGGAGGCCGCTCGCGCGATCGGCGTCGCCAACTTTGGCCTCGAGGAGCTCGAGCTGCTCGAGCGCGAGGCGAGGAGCCTGCCGGCGGTCAACCAGATCGAGTTGCACCCGCGTCTCCAGCAACCGGAGCTCTGCGCCGTTCATGCCGCCCGCGGTGTCGCCACCGAGGCCTGGGCCCCGCTCGGGCAGGACGAGCTGCTCGCTGATCCGGTGATCGCGCGGCTTGCCGGGAGCCACGGCAAGACGCCGGTCCAGGTGGTGCTGCGCTGGCAGCTTCAGCTCGGCCATATCGCCATCGCCAGGCCCGTCTCGCCGACGCGCGTACGCGAGAGCGTCGACATCTTCGACTTCGAGCTCTCCCACCGTGAGTTGGCGGCGATCGCCGACCTCGGCCGCGACCGCCAGATGTTGCTCAGGTAATCTCTAGGTATTCTGCCGAAGCTTTTCGTCCCGCTCGCCTTCGCTGTGATCCTGCTGGCCGGTTGCGGCTCCAGCGGCGACTCCTCCAGCGCTCCAACCACCGGGCTGCCGAAGGAAATAGTGATCGGCGCCGCGCTGGCCAAGACCGGTTACATGGCGCCGTATGACTCCACCTTCGCCGCAGTCGAACAGCTGATCGAGGAAACCAACGCCAAGGGTGGAATCGACGGTCACAAGATCAGGGTGGTCCACGCCGACACCCGCTCGGAACCACAGCAGGACGTGGTGGCGGTTCAGAAGCTGATCGAAGAGGGGGCCGACGTGCTCGTCCTCAGCGGCGAGGCGCTGAACGCCGATGCGGCCGCGCCACTGGCCGAAGAACACGACATGCTGAACATCTCCAACGCCAACGAACCCGGCTTCGGGCCGCCGACCACCGGCCGCCTCTCCTTCAGCTCGTACCCGAGCCTGCTCACCGAGGCGAGCGCCGCGGCCCGGTTCTTCTGGGGCCGGGGCGTGCGCCACCCGTTCCTCTTCCGCGACACCTCGATCATCTACGGCAGGGCGTACTGCTCCGGCTTCCAGCAGACCTGGGAACACCTGGGAGGGACGATCGCCGGCTCTGCCGACTTCGAGAACAGCGACGAGTCGGTTGCCAGTCAGGTCAGCGAGCTGCGCAGCTCCGACGCCGACGGGGTGGTCATGTGCTCCTATCCGCCGGGCGGCGCCTCGGCGATCAAGCAGATCCGCTCGGCAGGCATCGAGGTGCCGATCATCGGGCCGGGCGGCTTCGATGGCGTCTTCTGGATCAAGGGCATTCCCAGCACCAAGGAAATCTTCGCCACCTCCAACGGTTCTGCCTATGACCCGCCCAACGCCGAAACGGCAAAGCTCTTCGCGAACCTCAAACGCGCGGGCATCAACACCGACGTCTCCAGCTCGCTGCTCGGGGCCTACGCAGGCGGCCAGCTGATCCTCGACGCGATCAAAGAAACCCACAGTGTCAACGGCAACACCCTGGCCGACGCGCTCGAAGCCAAGCCACACCACACGGTAGTCGGCAACCTCGCCTACACCAAGGACAGCCACCTCGCCGTCCACGCCTGGCCGATCTATTCCTACACGACGGGCAAGCCGGTGCTGGCGGCCAAGATCAAGCCGGGGTTCATCCCCGAATACGGCGGCTAGGTGTAGATGCCAGCCACGTTGTTCTCGGTGAGCTCCCGTAGCCGCTGAATCGGCGGTCGGTGGCCGAGGGCGCCGTGTCGTCGTCTGAAGTTGTAGCGGTCGATCCACCCGGAGAGGGCCGCGGCCCTCTCCGGGGAGCTGCCGTAGACAGCGGCGTAGGCCCACTCGCGCAGCATCGTGCGGATGAAGCGCTCCGCCTTGCCATTGGTCTGGGGCCGGTAGGGGCGGGTGCGGATGTGCTTGATGCCCATCGCCCTGCAGGCGAGCGAATGCGCGGTTGAGCGGTAGGCGGGACCGTTGTCGGTCAGCAGCCCCTCGACCACGATCCCGTGGGAGCGGTAAAAGGCGACAGCTCGCCGCAGGAAGCCGAGGACGGTCTTCGTCCTCTCGTCGGGCAGGACCTCGGCGTAGGCAAGGCGCGTGGCGTCGTCGACGCAGACATGGACCCGGTCCCAGCCGCTTTGCAGGCGTCTCACGCCGGCCGCGTCGGTGCGCCTGTCGCCTCCCTTGGCCCAGCTGCGGCCGAGCATCCCGTGACCGGCTCCGTGTGGGCCAATCCGGCCCAGCTTCTTGACATCGATGTGGATCAGCTCGCCCGGTCGCTGCCGTTCGTAGCGGCGGACCGGCTCCGGTCGCTCCAGGCGGCTGAGCTTGCCGAGGCCGATTCTCTTCAACACGGCGGAGACCGTCGAGGTGGCCATCCCCAGGATCTCGGCGATCTCGGGACCGGTCAACCGAAGCCGCCGCAGGGCGGCGATCGCCTCGATGCGATCGGCGGGGGTGGCGTTGTGGACGTTCCTCGGGGCAGAGCTTCGATCGAGCAGCCCGGCCTCTCCTTCGGCGCGGTAGCGGCCCACCCATTTGCCGGCGGTCCTCGCGCTCACTCCGGCGGCCTCGGCCGCCTCCGTGAGTGCGACCCCCTCCTCAAGCACTCGTCTCACCATGGTCGCCCTGCCCTTCGGGCCGAGGGGCGCGTTAGCGTGGAGCTTCATCCGGTTCCTCCTTGTTGCTGGGGCTTCGACACCGCCAGCCTCCAAGGAGGTCCGGATGAACAACGTGGTTAGGAACTACATCTAGGCAACCGCGCGCTCGCCGAGGACGCGTTCGACGTACTCGCGGTAGGCGGCCCGGTAGGCGAGGGTGAAGCGGTCGGCGAGGGTGTTGACGTCGGCGTTGGCGTCCAGCGGCAGCTCGGGCGGCTGGATCGCGGAGATGATCGGCAGGTCCTCGGAATAGACGCGCCAGTCGTAGGCGATCAGGTTCTCGAGATCCCGCTGGTCGAAGTTCTCCAGGCCTCCCTCGATCCAGTAGTGCGCCGACTCGGTGGCGCTGATCGCGCGCGCGGCGTGGAGCAGGCAGCGCTCGCCTTTCGCCGTGAAAATTCGGATCGAAATAAAGTTGGGCGCGACCGCGTGATAGTGCATTTCGCGCAGCGCGCCCCAAACCGCCGAGACGTCCTCTCCCCACTCGGCCTTGCGGCGCATGACTACTTCGCGGCCGTCGCGCTCGGGCTCGAGCGGCTCGATCACCTCGGGCATCGCGCCCAGTGTCGCCTGGTGGACGAAGGCGAAGTGGGAGACGTCGCGGGCGTTCTCGATCATGATCCCGAAGGCGACCGGGAGCTCGAACGGCTCGCCGTGTCCCCAGGTCCACGCCTCGGGGTCGAACCAGGGCACGGTGGGCGGCTCGCCCACCGGCTCCTCGAGCACGGTCCATATAAGTCCCCACTGTTCGCGCACCGGGAAGGCCGGGATCCGGGCCCGCGGCGGGATCTGAGTCTGGTCCGGCAGCGAGGGAACGCGCGTGCAGGCGCCGCTCTCGCCGGACCACTCCCAGCCGTGGTAGGGGCACTGGATTGAGTCCCCGGCGACCTTGCCCATCGAGAGCGAGGCGCCCCGATGTGCGCAGCGGTCGGCGACCACCGCCGCTTTGCCGTTTGCGGTGAGAAAGACGGCCAGTGCTTCGCCGAGTAGCACCGCTCGCTGGGGGCCGTGCTGCAGGTCCTCGATCCTCGCCACCGGCTGCCAGCAGTGGCGCAGGGCGAGGGAGACGTCCTCGCTGGTCGGTGCCTCACGTGGCTGGTCGTCGTACATCACCGCTCCTCGCGAATAATTCGGAATTCCATTGTATTCACGGCTGCCTGCCGAGATAGGCGCGCAGGACGTCGGGGTTGCGCTGCAGCTCGCGGCGCGAGCCCTCGGCGCGGACTTTGCCGGTGCTGAGCACGAGACAGCGGTCGCAGAAGTCGATCGTGCGGGCGGCATTCTGCTCGACCAGCAGCAGCGTCACCCCTTCCTCGCGCAGTCCTCCCAGCAGCTCGTAGATGACGTCGATCATCTTCGGCGCCAGGCCGAGCGAGGGCTCGTCGAGGATCAGCAGCCTCGGCTTGCCGAGCAGGGCGCGGGCGATCGCCAGTTGCTGCTGCTCGCCGCCCGAGAGCCGGTCGGCACGCTGGCCGGCGCGCTCGCGCAGGATCGGGAAGCGCGCCAGCGCCTGCTCCATCGCCTCGCCCGCCTCGTCCCCGCGCCGCGCCCCCAGTTGCAGGTTCTCCGCGACTGTCAGGGTCTTAAAGATGTGGCGGCCCTCGGGAACCAGGGACAGCCCCAGCCGCGCAATCTGCTCCGGGGCCATGCCGGTGAGGACGCGGTCCTCGAACGTCGCCGTCCCGGAGCTCGGCCGCACCAGGCCGCAGATTGAGCGCAAGATCGAGCTCTTGCCGGCGCCGTTGGGGCCGATCATCCCGATCACCTCGCCGCGGCCGACGCTGAGGTCGATCCCGTGAACCACCTCGATGCGCCCGTAGCTGACCCGGACATCGCGCAGCTCAAGCATCGATGGCCGCCAAGAAGGAGCTGCCGAGGTAGGACTCGACCACCGCGGGGTCGTCCTGGACCTCCTGCGGGGTGCCGACCCGGATCGTCGTTCCGTCGTCGAGCACCTGCACTCGCGAGCAGAGCGGCATGACAATGCTCATGTCGTGCTCGATCAGCAGGATGCCGCAGCCGAAGTCGCTGAGCACGTTGCGGAGGATCGCCACCAGCTCTTCGCATTCGGCCTCGTTCAGCCCGGCGGCTGGCTCGTCGAGCAGCAGATAGCGAGGCCCGATCGCGAGCGCGCGGGCGATCCCGAGCAGTCGCTGGCTGCCCGGTGGCAGCGCCCCGGCCGGCAGCGTTGCCTGCTCGAGCAGGTCGAGGCGGCCGAGCACGTCGGCGGCGACCGCGACCGCGCGCCGCTTGCTCAAACCCATGCCCATCGCGCCGACGGCGACGCTCTCAAGGCCGCTCAGGTCGGGGAAGGGGAGGGCCGCTTGGAAGGTGCGGCCAAGGCCTTCGTGGGCGAGGCGGGCCGGCGAGTGCCCGGTGACGTCGGCGCCCTCGAGTGAGACTGTTCCGGAGTCGGGCGTCTGGAAGCCGCTGAGGACGTTGACGAGGGTAGTCTTGCCGGCCCCGTTGGGCCCGATCAGCCCCAGCGCCTCGCCCGGCTCGAGCGTCAGGTCGACCTCCTTCAGCACCCGCAGCCCGGCAAAGGCGAGGGAGATGCCCTCCGCCCGCAGGGCACCGTTCTCCGGCCGCTCGCGCGCGTGCTTGCCCGCAACGGCATCGTCGAGCGGCGGCCCCGGCGCCGGCGCCGGCGAGCTCAGGCCCAGTCGCTGCAGCCAGGGCAGCTCGCCGGCCTCGCGGCCGCGGCTCAGCCCGTTCGGCATCGCGATCATCGTCGCCAGCAGGATCAGGCCGAGGCCGATCGCGGCGAGCCCGGGCGCTTCGCCGATCGAGATCGCGCCGAACAGGCTGGCGCCGTTCTCGACGCCGCGCAGTAGTTCGTTCACCGTCGCGATCGCGATCGCCCCGATCACCGCGCCGAAGACGCTGCGAGCGCCGCCGACGACGAGCATCGTCATCGTCGTCACGGTCGCGCCAAAGTAGAAGGTGACCGGGCTGAGGACGCCGGACTGGTGCACGGCAAGGGCGCCGCCGATCCCGCAGAGAACGCCGCTGATGCCGAAGGCGATCAGCCGCTCCCTCATCAGGCCGATGCCGATCGAGCGCGCCGCCACCTCGTCCTCGCGCGTTGCCTGCAGGCGGTAGCCGCTCGCCGACCACTTGTAGGCCAACGCCAGGACCACGGTCGCCCCGGCCCAGAGCGCCGCCGATTCGACGCTGGTCGTGGAGGGGATGCTGACCAGGCCGCTGCTGCCGCCGGTCACCCGATCCCAGTTGGCGACGACGTTGTAGACGACGAGCAGAAAGGCGAAGGTCGAGATCGGGATCGCCAGGGTTGAGGTGCGCATCAGCGGCAGCCCGACCACGATCGCCAGCAGGCCGGAGATCGCCGCGGCGATCAGGGTCGAGGGCAGCGCGCCGAGGTGGGCGTCGGCGATGAAATGCGGTAGGCCGGGCGTCTGCAGCAGGGCGATGGCCGCAGGCAGGGTGAGGAAGGCGGCTATGTAAGCGCCGGCGGTGGCGAAGCCGAGCTGGCCGAAGGAGTAGACGCCGCTGTTGCCGACAAAGACTTGCAGGCCGATGACGATGATCAGGTTGCAGAGGATCGTCGTCACCGTGTCCTGGAAGGAGGGTGTGCCGTTGGCGCCGAGCAGGGCGGTGATCGCGATCGCCAGCAAGGGGACCAGCAGCGAGGCGGCGGCGGACTGGGGTGTGCGGAAGCGGACGCGGCTCATACTCGGGCCCTGCCGATCTCTCCGCCGAGCAGCCCGTGCGGCCTGAAGATTAGGATCAGCACCGGGAAGGTGAAGACGATCGCGTCGCGGAAGGGCGCCAGCCCCTCGGGCAGGTAGACGCCGAGCAGGGAGGAGAGAGCGCCGAGCAGCAGGCCGCCGACCACGGCGCCGAACATTCTGCCGAAGCCGCCGATCACGACGGCGACGAAGCCGACCAGGACCGGCGTCAGCCCCATCGTCGGCGAGACCTGGCCACTCTGCAGCACGATCAGCACGCCGACCGCGGCGGCGAGCGCGCCGCTAAGCGCGAAGGCGATCGCGATCACCCGGTTGGCGCGGACGCCGAGCAGCCGAGCCATCTCGAAGTTCTCCGCCGCCGCTCGCATCGCCAGGCCGGTGCGGGTGCGGTAGAGCAGCCAGCCGAGGCCGGCGAGGACGATCGCCGTCAGCCCGAGGGTGACGAACTCCAGATTCGGCACCATAATGCTGCCGATGCTGGTTGTTTCGCTGATCGCCGCCGGCGTCGCGACCGACTGGGCGCGGGCGTCGACGGACACCGTAACGACGTTCTGCAGGATCGTCGCGACCGCCAGCGAGGTGACGAGCTGGGCCGAGAGGTCAGCGTTACGAACGGGCCGGAAGGCGACGCGCTCGGCGATCAGCGCGATCGCGATGCCGGTCAGTAGAGCGCAGCCGACGGCGACGCCGAAGGGCAGGTCAGCAAAGACGAAGAGGGCGTAGGCGGCGAGCATGATGAACTCGCCGTGGGCGAAGTTCATCATCCCCATCACGGTGTAGACGAGGGTGATGCCGAGGGCGATCAGGGCGTAGAGACTGCCGAGAGCGAGGGCATCGATCAGGTTCTGACCCAGCGCGGTCATGGCGAACAATTGATCTTTCCATAGCGCTCGAGAAAGTCTGTCTCAGCTGAGCACAAAGGAAAGCTGGGCGCTGTCAGCGCGGTAGATGAGGCGGGCGAACTCGAGCGGCCGCTCGTGCTCGGATCCATTGGGGCGGCCGAACTGGACGAAGCGACCCATCAGGGCAGGCTCGCCGGCGGTGGCGCCGACCTGTGAGGAGCCCCACTCGCCGAAGAAGGTGTGCTCGACCGAGACGGTCGCCCGAGTGAGGTCGAGATCGCTTGGAGCGGGCGGTTTCTCTTCTGCTTTGAGCGCCTCGGCAATGGCGAGGAACCAGGGCACGTGGGCGACCGTCGAATAGGAGTCGACCAGGCAGACCGAGGGCTCGCCGACGTCGACGATCGCAGTCACGTGGGCCACCGGCGTCTCTGGGTCCTCGATCTCGAGGCACTGCGAGACGGTCGGGTCGGGCAGATGTTCGCGCGCGGCACGCACGGCTACGGGGCGGCCGTTCTGGCCTTCCAGCCAGAGCCTGACCAGCCCAGCCACTTTGATCTCTCGCCGCGGCGGCGCCACGAAGGCGCCCGACCCCTTGACGCGGAAGATCGCACCGTCGCCGACGAGGAGATCGAGCGCCGGCCGAATCACGGCGCGTGAGACCTCGAACTCTTCTTCGATCTCACGCTCGGAGGCAAAACGCGCACCGGGCTCCCAGGCCCCGACCTCCAACATCACCTTCAGCACCGAAGCAAGCTGGAAGTACAGCGGCACATCGCTGCTGCGATCAAGCCTGCGGCTGCCGGAAAGGGGGATATCGGACGATCGCTTGGGCCGGCCCGGACCTGATGGGGTGGGCTTGACCATGCGTCTGCCCAGAATACCTTCGATTAGTCATTTGTAGAGAAGAGGTGCAGTGTGGCTTTTGCTGGCTCTACCGGTTGGCTGGCGACCGATCCCGGGTACGTAGGCCTGAACAACCACAAAGAAGGGCATCAATGACAGAGCAAGAGGCGACCGCCGGCGGCACGATTGGAAAGCTCGCCGGTAGAGCAAAGGAACTAGCTGGCACGGTGCTGGGCCGAGACGACCTGCATCGCGAGGGCAAGCTGCAGCAGGTGCAAAGCGAGGCCGAGAAAGACGCTGCGGCGCTTGCCGCCGAGGCGAAGCAGAAGGAGGGCGAGGCCGAGCTGGAGCAGGAGAAGGCCGGCGCGGCGGCCGAGCGGCGCCAGGTCGAGCTCGAGGCCAGCGAGATCGAGTCTGAGGAGCGAGCCGAGCGCAAACTCGCCGAGGAGCGCAGGGAAGCCGAGCTCGAAGCCAGCGACCTTAAGCAGAAAGCCCAGCGCGCCGAAGAGGCAGCCAACCTGATCGAGCACAAGGGGAAGAGCTGATGGCGATTCTCACTGTTCCCAAGGCGATCTTCGATCACTCGCTGAAGCTTGCGAGGCTGCCGCTTGACGCCGTGCTCGCGATGTTCGACAACTCCGACCCCTCCGCCGAGGTGGCGGAGATGGAGCGCGAACGCGCGACTCGCCTGCGTGCGGAGGCCAAGCGGCGCGAAAGCAAGGCCGAGGAGGAGCTGCGACAGAAGGCCGAGGCCGAGCGGCGCAAGCGGGAGAAAGCGACCCAGAAGGCGAAACGGGCGAAGGACAAACGGGACAAGGCGGCCCAGATCGAGAAGCTCGACGCCAAGGAGGAGAGCCTCGAGGCCAAGGAGACCGCCGTTCGCGCCCGTCGCGAGGCCGAGCGGGTCAAGGCGGCCGCGGCGAGCGCTAAGCAGGCACGAAAGGACGGTGGCGCGGGTGTCTAACGAGCGAGACACCAAGCTGATTCAGTATTTGAGCGAGGCTTACGGCAAGGAGCGCGAACTGGAAACCGCTCTGGAGGCGCATATCGCGATGACCACCAAGGCCCCCTACAAAAAACGCCTCAAGCAGCATCTGCGCGAGACCAAAGCCCACGCCAAGGGCGTCGAGCGCCGGATCAAGAAACTGGGCGGTGGCGGGCAGCTGACGCAGACCGCCGTCGGCAAGGTGATGGCGGCGGCCAAGGGGCCGCTGCACATGGTCCGCGGCAGTGGCGAGCAGGAGAAGATGCTGAAGAACGCCAAGACCGAGTACTTCAACGAGCACGAGGAGATCGCCACCTACCTGGCGATCGAGACGCTCGCCGAAAGAGTCGGCGATCGCGACACGGCGAAACTGGCAAAAGGGATCCGCCGCGAGGAGGAACGGATGGCGAAATTCCTCGAGGGTCAAATCAAGTCGCTGACCGGCGCCGTGGTCAGCGAAGAGGTACCGGCCACTCAGCGCAAACGGCCGACGAAAGCCCGTCGCCGTAAATAGGGCACGAGATGTTTTTCACCGTTTGCGCCCTGGCGGCGCGGGGTACGCAGCCTGAGACTCGGGCCGGGGGAGGCTCGGGCTAAATCAACCTGGAGGGAACAACGTGACAATCGTCGGAATATTGGTCGTGATCATCCTGGTGCTCCTCGTCATCTACCTGTGGCAGAGAGTGCGCTAACGCTCCACGGCGGCGGCCGCGATTCGGTGCAGGTCATCGATCGCGGCACGCTGGGCCGCCGCGCGCTCCGTCAGCTGCTCGAGGTCGGCGTTGAGATCCGCGCCGGCGCCGAGCTCGGTCAGGGTCTGCCAGAGGCCGATCTTGCCGGTGATGCCGATTAGTAGGCCCTCCAGCTCGATCAGCCGACTCAGCGGTGAGTAGCCACGCCACTGCCCGTTGAGCTTGAGCCGGCCCAGCTTCTCGGCCGCCCAGGCGGCGACCGGCTTGACCTTGCTGCGCGAGTAGTCAAGTTCCTTGATCACCTGCTCGAGGACGGTGCGATCGGCTTCGATTTCGGCGCAGACGCGACTCAGGGTCTCGCCGAAGACCGCGTCGTCGCGGTTGCTCGCGCGCAGCCGTCGCGCCAGCTCGACGCCTCCGGTGGCACCAGCCAGGTGGTCGTTGAGGTAAATCTCGAGTTGGGGCATTGCTACTCGTTACCCCCGATCCAGCGGCAGCGAACAGCTCCCGGCCCCGCCGGCTACGGTCCAGGCATGGCACCCAGCCTCGACGAGTTGATCGTTGCCGATGCCCCCGCGGCCTGGCGGGACTGTGGCTTTGAGGTCGAGGGCGATATCTGCACGATCGGCCAGACGCGGGTTCGACTGGCGCCGGACAGCGGCGGCAGAGGGCTCACCGGGTGGTCGCTGCGCGGCCTGGAGAGCGACGAGCTCGACGGTTTGGCAACCGCTCGGTCCGATCGGCCGCCTGCCGAGCGGCCGGTTCACCCCAACGGCGTCAGCGCGCTTGACCATGTGGTCGCGATCAGCTCCGACCTCGATCGCACGGTTGCGGCTCTGCGGCGGGCCGGCCTTGACCTGCGCCGCATCCGCGAGGAGCCGACCCCCGCCGGCGCTCCCCGCCAGGCCTTCTTCCGCCTCGGCGAGCCGATCCTCGAGGTCGTCCAGGCCCCGGCCGAGGCGATCGAGCGGACCGGGGGAGACCGGCCCGCCTTCTTTTGGGGGCTGGCCTTCGTCGCTCCCGAGATCGAGGCGACCGTCGCCTCGCTCGGCGACCGCGTCAGTGAAGTCCGCGATGCGGTCCAACCCGGCCGCCGGATCGCCACCCTGCGCCGCTCGGCCGGTCTCTCGCTGCCGGTGGCGCTGATCACGCCGCCGGTCAAGTCGCGGCAGCCAGAGGGCGCAGGTCCTCGACGCTGAAGTCCCAGTCGCGTCGCAGGCGGGCCGCGATCAGCGAACGGTGGCAGGCCTCCGGGTCGCGCTCGACGCAGAGCAGGGCAGCCTTGGATCCACCGATCCACCTGACGATCGGCGCCAGGTCCACCCGGTCGAGGATCTCCTCGGTGTAGCCGCTGGCGTACTCGGGGGCGAGGAGGGTGCGTGAGCGCTTGCCCTCGCCGCGGCGGTCGTCGGCGCGGTACTGGGCCTGGCGCAGCTCGGTCGTCGGGGCCAGCTCCTTGAGGTGCGAGTAGCCGATGCCGGTCTCCTCGAGGGAGGCCTGCAGCCGACGGGCGTTGGCCCAGGCGTACTCGCTGCCGCGCACCCCGCGGCGCTGGCGCACGTCA
>DATMIH010000001.1:0-22780 GCA_035554595.1 Solirubrobacterales bacterium | reverse complement strand
CTGAACTCCAAAGGCGAACAGGTCGCCGGCACCTGGTGGAACGGCGCCGAACCGCCCTTCTTCTTCGCCCCGACGACCTTCTCCAGCGCTGGCACCTACACGCTGGAAGTTGACCCCGAAGCAAGCTACACCGGCTCGGTCGACATCCAACTCTGGGAAGACCCTGACATCACCGGCCAGACGATCACGCCCTCCGCCGAAGGCGAAACCAAGACCTCGACGATCAACATCCCCGGCCAGCGCGAGCTGATCACCTTCTCGGGAACCAAAGAACACAAGGTTGCCTGGCGGTCTTCGGAAAGCAGCATTACGGGCACGATCTCGATTCTCAGGCCCAATGGCTCAGAACTCTCCGGCAGTAGCGGCTCCTTCTCCGAATTCCACGAAGTCGTGACGCTGCCTGAAACCGGCACCTATTCATTTGTCGTCGATCCCGCGAGCGACAAAACCGGCACCGTCAAACTGACGGCGTATCTGGGAGATGACATCACCGGCTCGATCTCCCCAGAAGCGACTGCTGAAGGCACTAAACAGCACGTTGTGATCTCAATCCCGGGCCAGGTCGCCCGCTACTCGGTGACGATGACGGCGGGGGAGAGGGTCGCGTTGAAGACGACCAATTCCGCTTTCAGCGGTGGCTACTACATCAAATGGCTCAACTCCAAAGGCGAAACGCTCTTCAGCGAACACTGGGCGGCGACCGAAAACTGGTTCTGGAATCCGAAGACGTTCACAAGCGCGGGCACTTACACGTTGTTGGTCGATCCTGACGCCACCGTCACCGGCTCAGTCGACCTGAAGCTTTGGGAAGTCCCGGCCGACCCGACCGCCTCGATCGCCCCGACCGCCGAAGGCGAATCCAAAACCTTCTCGATCTCGATCCCCGGCCAGCGTGAGCTGGTCAGCTTCTCAGGCACCTCAGGGCAGACGGTCACGATGAAAGCGCTCGAATCGACGATCGCCGAAGGCACCTTGTCGATCCTCAAGCCCGATGGCACTCAGCTGGGCAGCTCTGCCACCTTCAAAACGAGTACAACGGCGCGCATCGAAGCCAGCTTGCCAACCACCGGCACCTACACCGTCGTCCTCGACCCGGTCCAGGACTACACGGGCAACGTCAAACTGACGGCTTATCTGGGATCGCACGCTGCTTGGTTCGGGGCGATCGCGCCGTCGACCGAGCTCGTCAGCTTCGAGACCGCCAACCCACAGGAGCCGCAGGGCTATTCGGACATCCCGGTAAAACCCGAATCGACCGCTATCGCCAAAGCGCCGGGGCGGCCCCGGGGCGCCGGCAAGGATTCCAGCGCGGCGCCGCCCACGCGTCGCAAACCGGGCGGGCAGCGGAAAAGCGCTCATGGTTCGCCATTGGAGAAAGCCAAGCCGGCAGAGCTCCAGCGCGCTGCTCGCCACAAATCTCAGCCGCAGAAAAGCGCACCTACAAAATCGGCGCGCGTCGGGAAAGGGCGAGGTTTGACGAGACGTCGCCATTCCCGCCACAAAGCCCGCTTCACCACCCCGCAGGTGCGGACCTTCCATCCGAATGCGGCCAGTGCCTGGCATCCGCCGAGAGCTCGCCGGGGCGTCCACGGATGGGAAGCGGGTGAATCGCGAAGCCCGTGGAGCACGGTGGCACAGCTCCAGGCTTCATCGGGAACGACCGCGCTCGCCGGCCAAGCGCTGGCGATCAACGGACTGCCCCTAGCTGGGGTGCGTGTCTCGCTCGAGGACTCCTCGGTCAACGCCGAGACCGACAGGTCGGGCCGCTTCTTGCTGGCGGGGGCTCCCGCCGGCCACCAGGTGCTCGTCATCGATGGGGAAACGGCGCCTGGCAAGGAACGCTACGGCACCTATGAGACCGGCGTCGATCTCGCCAACCACGAGACGACCACGCTCGAATACACGATCTGGCTGACGCCGTTGGACGCGGCCGGCGATCAACGCGTCGACTCGCCGACCTCGCGCGAAACGCGCCTGATGACGCCGCGTATCCCCGGCCTTGAAGTCAGGATTCCGGCTGGCACCGTGATCCACGACGCGGCCGGCAACGCGGTCAAGAAGCTGAACATCTCACCGATCCCGGTCGACCGGCCGCCCTTCCCGTTGCCGCCGTTCGTCTCGGTGCCGCTCTACTTCACCGTCCAGCCGGGTCGGGCCTACCTCAGCAAGGGCGCGCAGATCGTCTACCCCAACTGGACGCATCTGCCCCCCGGCCAGCGGGTGGACTTCTGGAACTACGACCCCGACGACCGCGGCTGGTACGTCTATGGTCGAGGCTCGGTCACGCCCGACGGCAAGCAGGTCATGCCCGATCCGGGGGTGAAGGTCTGGGAGTTCACCGGTGCGATGATCACCAGCAGCCCTACGCCCCCGAGCATCCAGCCGGCGGGCTACTACGGCGGCGACCCGGTCGACCTGCAAAGCGGCCTCTTTACCTACCACAAAACCGATCTCGTCCTGCCGGACTCGATCCCGATCGTAATCCAGCGCACCTACCGCCAAGCCGACTCCAACTCCTACAGCTTCGGCACGGGTACGACCAGCTTCTACGACATCCGACTGTGGTCGACAAACAACTACAAAGAAGCCGACCTGATCCTGCCTGACGGCAAGCGGGTTCACTACGTGCGGACCTCTTCCGGAACCGGATACAAAGAAGCGATCTATGAAACGACCAACGTGCCAGGGCCTTTCTTCGGCTCGACGATCACCTGGGACGAATCGGTGCCCGGCTGGAACCTCAAACTCACCAGCGGGCTCACCTACGTTTTCGGCGAGCTGGCACCGCTGCAGGCGATTCGCGATCAGTTCGGCAACACGCTGACGATTGCGCACAGCGAAGGCCAGAAAGGCAACATCACCCGGATCACCTCTCCGCACGGGCGCTGGGTCAAGTTCACCTACGACGGCTCCAACCGGATCACCGAAATCACCGACAACGGAGGCCGGCATCTCAAATACGAATACACGTCCGGGCTCCTGACCAAGGCAATCGACGCCGCCGGCAGGGAAACGAAATACGCCTACAACGGCTCCAGCCAGATGACATCGGTGACCGACGCCCGGGGCAACAAATACTTCGAAACCAAATACGACGCCAACAGCCGGGTCGAAAAGCAGACCGACGGCGACGGCGGCACCTTCGAATTCGCCTACAAACTGAACGGCGAAGGGAAGGTGGAAAGCACGACGCTTACCGAACCGCGCGCCAACAAGCGCAAACTCGCCTTCAACGCCGAAGGCTTCCTGACGAGCGAAACTGTCGGCCTGGAAACCGAAGGCGAAGCGACGACCGGCTTCGAACGGCAGGCGGCGACCGGCTTGTTGCTGTCGACGACCGACCCGCTGGGGCGCAAAACGGCCCTCGAATACGACGGCAAGGGCAATGTAAAAGAAGTGACGAGGCTGGCTGGGACGGGCGAAGCCGAGACGACGAAACTCGCCCATGAACCCGGAACCAACCGGGTTACCGAAGCAACCGATCCGCTCGGGCACACGACCAAATACCAGTACGGCGCCAAGGGCGAACTGCTCAAGCAGACCGATCCGCTCGGGCACGAAACGACCCTGGAATACAACGGCGATGGCGAGCCCACCGCAATCACCAATGCTGACAACGAGACGACGAAACTCGCCTACGAACACGGCGATCTCTCCGCCGTCACTGATCCCCTAGGTCGCGAAAGCAGGCAGTTCGTCGACGCGCTCGGACGCGTGACCGCTATCACCTCGCCGGGCGGCCAGCAGACCCGATTTGGCTACAACGAAGACAACGAGCTGACCAGCGCGAGGATGCCGTCCGGCGCCGAAACAACCATCAAATACGACGCCGACGGTGACCCGATCTCGATCACCGATCCCCGCGGAGGAGAAACGACCGCGACCTACGATGTGATGGACCGCATCGAAAGCGAATCCGACCCGCTGAAACACAGCGTCGAAATGACCTATGACAAAGCCGACAACCTCGTCAAAGCCGTCGATCGCCGCGGCAATGTCTCGGAGTTCGCCTACGACCCCATCGGACGTTTGGCCAGCGCCAGCTTCGGCGTCTCAGGCAAAACGGCCGAAAGCACGATCGAATACGAATACGACAAAGCCAACCGGCTGACCAACATCGACGACAGCGCCAGCGGCGAATACGTGCTCTCCTACGACAACCTCGACCGGCTTGACGGCCTGGAAGGCCCCAACGGCAGCGTCGGCTACGAATACGACGCCGCCGGAAGGCGTGAACGTATGACCGCAACCGGCCTGGGAACGGTGGCCTACGAATACGACAACGCCAGCCGCCTGACCGAAATCGCCTCCGGCGGCCAAGTCGTTTCCCTCGCCTATGACAAAGCAAACCGCCTCGAAAGCATGACCCTCCCCGACGGCATCGAACAGCGCTACGGCTACGACAAAGCTAGCGATCCGATCTCGATCGCCTACAAGGAAGGCGAAAGCACCCTGGGCGAGATCGACTACGCCTACGACGCCAGCGGCCGAACCGAAGCAACGTGGGGGAGCTACGCTCGCCTCGGGTTGCCGGAAGCCATGGAATCCTCCAAATACAACGCGGCCAACGAGCTGACCGAACGCGAAGGCAAAGAACTCGAATACGACCAGGACGGCAATCTGACTTCCGACGAAGCAAACCAATACAGCTGGGACACCCGCGGCCAGCTGAGCGGGATCAGCGGTGCCAGCAGCGCCAGCTTCGCCTATGACCCGTTCGGACGGCGCATCTCAAAGACGCTTGGCGGGATCACCACCGACCTGTTCTACGACGGCCAAAACGCCATCCAGGAATCGGTCGAAGGCTCAGTCACCGCCAATCTGCTCACCGGCCTGCGCCCCGATCAGCTCTTCTCCCGCACGACCGAAAGCGGCACCGACAGCTACCTGACCAACGCCCTCGGCAGCACGGTCGCGCTCGCCAACGGCGAAGGCAAAGTGGAAACGAGCTACACCTACGATCCATTTGGCCAGTCCAGCGAAGAAGGCGAAGCCAGCGAAAACCCGTATCAGTTCACGGGCCGGGAGAACGACGGCGACGGCTTGCAGTACAATCGGGCTCGCTACTACAGCCCGGCCGACGCACGATTCATCAGCCGCGATCCAGCCGGGTTCGGTGGGGGCAGTCCCAACCTCTATCAATACGTTGGCGGGAATCCACTTGACTACACCGATCCAAGTGGAGAAGCTGGCTTGCCGGTCCCGAGCCCCAAGCTCATCGAAGAAGGCGTGAAGAACGCTGTGTCGGAAGTCGGGAGTGCTATCGGGGGCGTAATTGAAGGTGGTGGTCATGCGGTGGACGAGGGGGGCCATTACGCGACTGAACATCCGGGGACCTCGGTAGCAATAGGGGCGGCAGGTGTATGTGTCGTCGCAAGCGGTGGTGCTTGTCTTCTCGGAACAGGTCTGGGCCTGGGCCTCGGGACCTACGAAAATGCCAAGGACAGCAACTGTGCCAGCGAGTTCTGGGCGGCTGAGGGCGGAACCGTCGGAGCGACACTGGTTGGAGGTGCCCCAGGCTTTCTTGCAGGCGGCCTTGAGGCCGCCGGTGCAATATCACGAGGTACGGTCGGGCTTACGGCTGGAGGCCGAGCAGCCTTGAATACCCCTCCTTCTCTGGCGTCAGGAGCGACGAGTGTCATAGTTGAGCCTGGACTGCACAGCCGCGCAACTTCCTCATGCTAAGACAAAAAAACGGAGACGTACGTGTGTATCGAAGCAACTCGCAGCTGGCGGTAGGTATCGTAATCGCTGTAGTCGCCGGCGCCTGGGCAATCGGATCGCTTGCGGGAGGGGATCAAACCTCCCTTGCTATCGCAGGGGTGCTCTTCGGCCTGATGTTTGTGATCCTCGGGCTTAGGCTGGCGTGGGCAGCGATCTTCTCCTCTAGCGACGGCATTCGTGTCGCAAACATCTTTTCCAGTTTCGATCTATCGTGGCATGACATTGAGCGATTTGAAATTGGCCGGTGGAAGCTGCTGCCTTATGTGTGTTTGATCCATTTGAAAGACGGAAAAACTACGCATGCATTTGGAATCGAGGAAAGTACCCAGCGTCCCAACGGATCAGCCGAACAAATGGCGAACGAACTAAACAGAGAACTGATTAGGCGACTTTCTGATAGATCTGAAACACCGTCTCTTTCATCGAGTCCTGGGGAAGCCCAAAGTGAGCTATTTCGGGACGGCAATGGTCATTGACACCCTTTTGTTGCCTGTCGTCAGCGATATTCCCTTACATCAGCCTAATTCGCTTGCGTAACGGAGAGCAGAGGCATGCACTCGGGATACAGGAACGCACCAACTTCCCGGATGGCTCGGGTGAAGAAATGGGTCAACGAGCTAAATAGTGAAGTGCCGAGTGATTGGAGGGATCCCCTACTGACTCCGGCCCAGGAGCCACCCAGAGCGAGCTGTTTGGGCAGACTGGAAAGCAATAACTCCCTCGGATGGCTAACCAAAGGGGCAAAAGCCAACAGGGAATTGGCGAACAGGTTGGCTGAGCGTGAGGTCAGCTTACGGGATCTGGGGCCGCACAGAACAAATTGCTCGAATGGGCGACACGGCATCATCGGGCCGAGAAGATCATGACTCGATTGGGTGGTGAGACTCGCGCCTCAAGGCGGACGTCGCAGCCCGTGGGATTCGCTCCCAAGCTTTTCGGACTGAACGCGGATGATAAGCGTGTCTATCGAAATAGTTCCCAACGAACCGTGGGTATTGTGGCGCTATTGTTTTTTGACGCCATTGCCGTTGACTTTGTCTTTCAATATCCTGGCAGGGCTTGGGTGCTTGTGTTTGCGGTGCTCTACGCCTGTCTGATGACGCTTATATTCAGCCGACTTGCCTTCTCCAGGATAGTCGCCAATGATCAAGGCATCGAGGTCAAGAACGTATTGTCTGGCTTTGCTTTGCGCTGGGATGAAATTGACCGATTTATCATCGGTCGATGGAAGCTGCTGCCCTATGTATGTCTAATTTGTCTGCACGATGACAGGGTTCTTCACGCGATCGGAATAGAAGAAAAGACAAACTTTGCCAACGGATCGGCTGAAGAGATTGTTCGTCAACTAAACAGAGCATTGGCGAGCCGGCGGCAGCGTAGCTCTGGGGATGACGAGCAGATACGAACCGGGCCAGGCTCAGCGCAGAGCGAGCTGTTTGGGCGATCGAAAAGTCCTTAACTTCAGCGGATGGCGAGCTCTAATGTCGGCGGAGTGGTCTATAGGACTCGGTCCCAGCTTATTGGTGGAATTGCGATTGTCCTAGTCGCGAACCTGATAGCTCTCGGACGGGTTCTTGGCAATCTCCATCACTCATCGACCGCGGTCGTTGGGGTTGTCTTTAGCGTCGTCTTTTCCGCGGTTGGAGGACGATTGGCTTGGTCGGGGGTCGTCACTTCGCGGGACGGGATTCATGTAGCAAACTTCCTGTCGAGCTTCGATCTCAGATGGGGTGAGATCGAGACGTTTGCCATTGGTCGCTGGAAGTTCTTGCCATTTGTTTGCCTGATTTACATGAAGAATGGCGACGTAAAGCACGCGTTCGGTATTGAGGAAAGCACCCAGCGGCCTGACGGGTCGGCGGAACATATGGCGGATGAGCTGAACAAGGAACTTGCGAGGGGACTGTCTGCTCGGCCCGAGCTGCAGACCGTCCGGAGCGATCTGCTGCACCCATCGAGAAACGAATAGGCCCTTTTCGCCAGGGGGTTGGCACGGGATGGACGGGAATCGGATTCAGAAGTCGGGCATCACGCGGCGCGGCGTCCTTACCGGAGCGGCGATGTTGGGAATCGGTGCCGGCCTGGACCACCTACTCGCCGCTCCCGAATCTGCAGGCCATGGCGATGTGCCCGGCGAAAGCCGGGGAGCCGCCGTCCCCTTCTACGGCGCCCGTCAGGCGGGAATCGACACGCCGGCTCAGGAATTCCTCGACTTTGCGACATTCGACCTCACCAGCGATTCGGTCGATGACCTGCGCGAAATCCTGAAGCAGTGGACCGCGGCTGCGGCTGCGCTCACGGCAGGTCGACGATATGAACCTACCCTGGTGGATACAGGCGAAGCACCCATCGATACCGGCGAGGGGGTCGGGCTGGGGCCTTCCCAGCTGACGATTACGATCGGCTTTGGCCCCAGCTTGTTCGGCTCAAGTAGTGGCAATCGCTTCGGCTTTGCTCGTCGTCGTCCCAGTCGCTTGCGGACGCTGCCGCCGTTTCGGGGCGAGAGCATCGATCCAGAGCGCTCGGACGGCGACCTATGCGTTCAAGCTTGCGCCGACGATCCGCAGGTCACCTTCCATGCCATCCACGTTCTCGCTCGCCTTGCCAGCGGGGCTGCGACGCTGCGCTGGTCCCAGCAGGGCTTCGGGCGAACCTCCAGCACAAGCAGCTCGCAGCCGACGCCCCGCAATCTGATGGGCTTCAAGGACGGCACGGACAACATTCGCGCCGAGGACACCGAGGCGATGAATCGGTTCGTCTGGGTCCAGTCCTCTGACGGCCCCCATTGGATGACTGGCGGCAGCTACCTGATCGCGCGCCGTATCCAGATTCTCCTCGATGTCTGGGACGCGACGAGCCTCGAAGGCCAAGAGCGGGTGATCGGCCGCGAGAAGCTGAGCGGCGCCCCCCTTGGAGCCCACGATGAGTACGACCCGGTTGACCTGGCCGCCAAGAAGAACGGCTCGCCGACGATTCCCGCCGATGCTCACATCCGCCTTGCGAGCCCCGATTACAACGATGGCCAGCGCATCCTCCGCCGCGGCTACTCGTATTCGGAACCCCCGGAACCTGGCTCCGGTCAGATCGACGCCGGCCTTTTCTTCATCTGCTTTCAGCGCGACCCGCGGCGACAGTTCATCCCGCTTCAGCGACGTCTCGCGGCGTCTGACGCGCTCAACCGTCACACGCTGCATACCGCGAGCGCCATCTTCGCCTGTCCGGCGGGCTGCCGGCCAGGAGGCTTCATCGGCGAAGGTCTCTTCGCCTGATGGACGATGCTGCCGCTACGGTCGACGCCCCGGGAAGGACTCGAACCTTCAACTTCTGGCTTAGAAGGCCAGCGCTCTATCCAGTTGAGCTACCGGGGCCAGGTCGGCATTATCGCCAACGTGAGCCCGGGGCGGGGTGGGAACACGGGTAGGAACAAGGTTTGCCAGCAAAGTCCACGGTTGGCCTCTTCTGTCGAGGCTGAAACCGCGCCGTTGCAGGCAAAGCCCATTCCAAGGGCCGAGTGCGACGTCGCCCACGCACGACTTCTAAGCCGATGGTCGCTGGTTCGAATCCAGCCTGGGGCGCTCAGGGCAACTCGGCGATCGGGGCCCAAATCGCCGAGTTGCTGTCTGAGTTGTTCGTTTTTAGGAGATCGCGAAGATCGGGACCTCGCTGGTGACGACGCCGCCTTCCCAGATCTGTATGTAGAGCCTCTTGATATTGGAGGACGCCATTTTGAATTCGACCGTCATCTGGCATGAGGCGCCCGTATTCAGGAACCCTCCCTGACAGGCCGCCACGGTCTGGCTGGTCACGTTGAACCAAGGCGAGTTGCCGGCTTCCAGCAACTTCATTCCCGGCGCTGCGCCGGCGCCGTTGTTGATCACGCCCACAGTTCGTTTCTGGCCAACGGCCGTCATCGTGTTCGAGGTGACGTAGTAGACCGAGAACCCCGGAACCGCGACTTCGGCGGTGATGCTCAGCGCCTCGATCGCGCCCGTTATTTCTCCGGTCGAGGTTGGTTTGATGCCGGCGGCTTCGCATCCACCGCCCACCACGCCCACGGTGACGTTTTTCATGCCGAGGTTGATGGCGAGATTTTCATTTTTTTCGCCGCTGTCGATCAGCGTGAGGCTGCTCAGTTTTTCATTGGATTTAGGTTCGAGCGTCACTTCGCATGATTTTTTCGCGATTTCGCCTTTCAGTTTGCAGGCGCTCGCGATCTTGTTCGTCACTTCCCGTTCGCTACCCGTCTCTTTGGCTTCCCACTGGCATTCGCCGCCGGTGAGCGTGGCGGTGACGGTTTTTTCGCCTTCTTTGTATTCGACCACGCATTTCCCCCACGAGCTGAATTTGAGGCCCAGTTCGGGACCTTTTTCAACAGATTTGGCTTCTTTTTTGATCTGCCATTTCAGGTGGCTGGTTTCGGTATCGCCGCAGTCGATTGGGGTGCCCGTGCCTTCGATCAGGATCTGAAAGTCGGCGCTCCCTTCGGTGGCTTTGTTGTTTGCTTTGAATTCGGCCGCTGCCGGAGAGGCGACGGCGAGAAGTGCGACCAGGGTAAGGATTGCCGTGGCGAGCGTTAATCGATTCATGTCATGTCCTTTGTCGTCAGCATTCGACCGCCTATCGCTGGTCAAACGACCAATGACCAAGCGGTCGCTTAGTCGAGTTTTTTTGTCTAAAAATGAGAGAAGCAATGAACGCGTACCCGATAGGTTCCAGAGGTGAGCAAGCGTGTTGTCGTACTCGGTGCGGGCTTTGCCGGTCTGGAGCTGAGCACGATGCTGTCGGAGGCGCCCGGCGGTGAGATCGAGGTGACGCTGATCGACAAGGGCGAGGCCTTCGTCTTTGGCTTCTCGAAGCTCGACGTGATGTTCGGGCGCGAGACGCCCGAGGCGGTTCGCATGCCTTACGGGGGGATCGACAAGCCCGGGGTGCATGTGCTGCGCGAGACGGTGACGGAGATAGATCCCGAGGCCAGGCGCGTCACCACCGATGCTGGAACCCATGAGGGTGACGCGCTCGTCGTCGCGCTCGGTGCCGACTATGACTTCGAGGCCACGCCCGGCCTGCTCGAGGCCGGCAACGAGTTCTACTCGGTGGCGGGAGCCGAACGGCTGGCCGAGGTCATCTCGACGTTCTCCGAGGGGCACGCGGTGATCGGCGTCACCGACGCGCCGTTCAAGTGTCCGCCGGCGCCGAGCGAGTGCGCGCTGCTGCTCGACGAGGAGCTGCGCTCGCGCGGGGTGCGCGACGCCTGCCGGATCTCCTTCGTGATCCCGTTGCCGACACCGGTGCCGCCCTCACCGGAGGCCTCTGCGGCGCTTGAAGCCGAGTTCGCCGAGCGCGGCATCGAGCTGATCCCCGGCCGTCGCGTCAATGCGCTTGACCCGGAGCGCAGCATTGTGCTGCTCGACGACGGTGGCGAGCTGCCATTCGACCTCTTCCTCGGCGTGCCCAAGCACCGAGCGCCTGACGTGGTGATCGCCAGCGGCATGACCGAGGACGGCTACGTGCCGGTGGATGCGGCCACGCTGGAGACGCGCTTCCCGGGGGTGTACGCGGTCGGCGACGTCGCCACCGCGGGTGTGCCCAAGGCCGGTGTCTTCGCCGAGGGCGCTGCGCGCGTCGTCGCTCAGACGCTGCTCGCGAAGTTTGCGGGTGGAGAGGCGCCTGGTCGCCATCTGGGGCAGGGCACCTGTTACATCGAGTTCGGCAGCGGCCGAGTAGGCAGCATCGACATCGACTTCCTCTCGGATCCGTCGCGGACCGGCAGCTTCAACGCGCCTTCAGCGGAGCGCGTGGCAGAAAAGGAACGGTTCGGCGCGAGTCGCCGGGCGCGCTGGTTCGGTTCGCCAAGCTGACTGAACTATTGACCCCCGTATGCGGGGGTCAATCGACCACTCGACGCCTAGGGAAATCATCCGAGGAAGCGGTTCACCGCGCGGGTGAAGGGACGGCGCTCCTGGAAGAGGAAGGCGTGCGCGCCGGGGAAGATCTTTAGCTCGGCTTCGGGAATCCGCATCGCGATCCGGCGCAGATTGACTGGTGGCACAACCGGATCCTGGGCGCCGGCGGTGGCAAGAGTGGGCGCAGCGATCGCCGCCAGCTGGCCGTAGTTGCGGTTGCTGCGCAGCCAGGGATCCTCGGCCGCGACCTGGCGGTGGGTTGTCGACGCGGGCACATGGAAGTCGTCGGGGATCTCGCCGCTTTGGCTCGCAAGTTCGAGCCGGCGCAGAAAGCGTCGGCCCTCACCCTGGCGGTTGGGCGGGTAGAGCTCGCGCAGGATGTCGGCTTCGGAGGGGTCGGGCTCGCTGTCGATCGCCTGGGCCTCGCGCGTGCCGAGGACTGCGCGGCGACCGCCGGGGTTGGTGCCAGCGAGGATCAGGCGAGAGACGCGCGCCGGGTGGTCGATCGCGAGGCGCTGGGCGACGAAGCCGCCCATCGACCAGCCCAGGACGTCCGCGTTCGGCAGGTCGATCGCCGCCATCAGGCCGGCGGTGGCGTCGGCGAGCGAGTCGAAGCTGCGGCCGCGCCACGGCCCCGAGCGGCCAACGCCGGGGTAGTCGAAGAGGACCAGTCGGTGATCGCGGACCAGCAGCCGCAGCAGCGCCGGATCCCATTCGGCCATCGTCGAGCCGGTCCCGGTCAGCATCACCAACGGTTGCCCTTGGCCGCGTTCGTACCAGGCGATCCTGGTCTTGCCAACCGGGGTGACGTGGACCTGGGCCCGGAATGGCTCGGCCGAGCTCTGATCGCAACCGGCGAGCAGGGCCGCCAGGCCAAGGCAGATCGCCAGACGCAACCTCATCGGCGCTCAGCCTAGAGCTGGGCGCGGCCAGGGCGCCGCTAGATTTGACCCGTGGCCGAGGTCCTCTACTACGCGATTCCGGCGTTCGTGCTGCTGCTCGTGATGGAGCTGCTCTCGTTCAAGTACCTACGCGATGACGACCTGGTCGGCTACGAGGCGCGCGACACGCGTACGAGCCTGACCATGGGCGGCGGCAACGTCGTCATCAACGCGGTCTGGAAGCTGGTCGTGCTGCTCGCCTACGCGGGCCTCTATGAGCTGACGCCGCTGCGGATGCCCGCCGATGAGTGGTGGACCTACGTGCTGCTCTTCTTCGCCGATGACCTCGCCTACTACTGGTTCCACCGCGTTCACCACGAGGTTCGGGTCTTCTGGGCGAGCCACGTCGTCCACCACTCCTCCGAGCACTACAACCTCTCGACCGCGCTGCGCCAGACCTGGACGCCGATGACATCGCTCCCATTCTGGGCGCCGCTGGCGCTGCTCGGCTTCGCCCCCTGGATGATCCTGCTGCAGCTCTCGATCAGCCTGATCTACCAATTCTGGATCCACACCGAGCGGGTGAAGAAGCTGCCGACGCCGATCGAGTTCGTCTTCAACACGCCCTCGCACCACCGCGTCCACCATGGCGCCAACGAGGTCTACCTCGACCGCAACTACGGCGGCATCCTGATCATCTGGGACCGCATCTTCGGCACCTACCAGGGGGAGACCGAGCGGGTCCGCTACGGCCTGACCAAGAACATCCGCAGCTACCGGCCGGCCAAAGTCGCCTTTCACGAGTTCGTCGACCTCGCTCACGACGTGCGCGCCGCCAAGAGCTGGCGCGACAAGCTCGGCTACATCGTTCGCGGCCCTGGCTGGTCACCGGACGGCAGCAGCAGCGGCACTCGCGGCTAAACGGCCCTCATCCCAGGTCTACTGACTGGCCGGATCGGGCACCGCCGGGACCAGATCGAACTCGGTGCCCAGTCGCAGCTCGCTGTAGCGCCGGGTCCAGTCGTCGTTGAGCCCGTCGGACTGGCGCACCATCCGCGGCTCGAAGGTGAAGCCCTCGGGAGGGGAGAGGTCGAGTCTTTCGAGCAGGCGCAGGGTGGCGGTCTCGTAGTCGGCCTCGAAGTTCTCGTAGAGGATTAGCACCGGCTTGATCCCGGAGTGCTCGAAGAAGGCGTCCCAGGAGGCCTCCTCGACCAGGATTTGCTCGAGCAGGTGGCCGATCGCGCGGTAGTGGAAGCGCAGCTGCGGGCGGTGCTCCTCGATGAAGCTCTTGTAGGGAGGTGAGCCATCCGCCTCGATCGAGGTCGCTTTGGCCTTCGCCTGGTCCTCGCGCCAGGTCGCGGTCTGCACCGCCTTCCAGAGGGAGACGGCCTGGCGCAGCTTGTTGGCGCGGATCACGCGGACGAAGGTCAGCTCGGGGAAGACCTCCGGCAGGAGCTCGGCCAGGGAAAGGTCGCGGTAGCTGGGGACGTTGCGCAGGAGGCTGACGAAGTCGCCGAAGTAGCCCCACATCAGCTTGGCGCCGAAGACGCCGTTTGGCGTGGTGCCGACCTCGAAGGCCCACTCGAGGTAGCGGTCATAGGCGGCGCGGCTCCACAGCGGCGAGCGGGGCGGGGGCTCGTTGCCGAGCGCGCGCTCGCCGAGGTGATCGCGGATCGACTGATCCTCGACGCCGAGGAAGTACTCCTCGGGGCGGCGCGGGCGGCCGCTGTGACGCAGCGCCTCGAAGTACTCCTCCGGCCGCCCCGCTACGCCTGTGTCCGCGAGCGCGTGGCAGACGAGAGTGCTCCCGCTTCGGGGTGTGGCGCAGACGATGTAGGAGCGTTGCGGTTGCATGGTTCAGAAATCTTGCCGATTAAGTTAATCAACAAAGCCAGCAAAAAGTCACGCTCGCTAGTCTCCCCTCGGTACCCGCACGAGGAGAAAGCATCACCTTGGACTCGCCGCCGAACATCCTCTACATCCACTCGCACGACACCGGGCGCTTCGTTCAGCCCTACGGATTCCAGGTCCCGACCCCGAACATCCAGCTCCTCGCCGACCAGGGGGTGCTCTTCCGCGAGGCGTTCTGCGCCGCGCCGACCTGCTCGGGCAGCCGCGCCAGCCTGCTCACCGGGCTCTACTGCCATAACAACGGGATGCTCGGGCTCGCCCACCGCGGCTGGGCGCTCAACGACTACGGCCAGCACTGGGTCCACGCCTTGCGCCGGGCCGGCTACCGCTCGACCCTGATCGGCGAGCAGCACATCTCCGTCGACCCGGGCGTGATTGGCTACGACGAGACGATCGAAGTCGGCTCCACCCGGGCCGAGGACGTGGCGCCGCTGACGATCGAGACGCTGCGGACAGCCCCCTCGGAGCCTTGGTTCATGTCGGTCGGGTTCTTCGAGACGCACCGCAGCTTCTTCGCGCCCACCTCGGTTCGCGACACCCTTTACTCGCTGCCTCCGGCCAACCTTCCCGACGTGGTCGCGACTCGCCGCGACGTCGCCGCCTTCAAGGCCAGCGCTCGCGCCCTCGACCAGGGGATTGGAGCGGTGCTGCACGCGCTCCACGACTTCGGGCTCGTCGAGAACACGCTTGTCGTCTGCACCACCGACCACGGCATCGCCTTTCCCGGCGCGAAGGCGACCCTGTTCGACCGCGGCATCGGGGTGATGATGATCGTGCGCGGCCCGAACGGGTTCAGCGGCGGCAAGGTGATCGACGCTCCGGTCAGTCACCTCGACGTCTACCCGACCCTGTGTGAGCTCGCCGGGGTCGATGCCCCCGAGTGGCTGCAGGGCTCCTCGCTGATGCCGCTTGTGCGCGGCGAGACCGAGCGCCTGCACGAGGCGATCTTCGCCGAGACGACCTACCACGCCGCCTACCAGCCGCACCGCGCGATCCGCACCGAGCGTTGGAAGTACATCCGGCGCTTCGACGACTACGAGCACCCGGTGCTGGCCAACTGCGACGACAGCGACAGCAAGAACGTTCTGGTCGAGGCCGGCTGGGGGGAGCAGGTGATCCCCAAGGAGCAGCTCTACGACCTGGTCCTCGACCCCGCCGAGGGCGACAACCTTGTCGGCGAGGACGCCGGCCGCGAGACGCTGGAGGAGATGCGGGGGCGCCTCGAGGCCTGGATGCGGGAGACCGAGGATCCGCTGCTCGACGGCCCGGTCCCGCCGCCCCCGGGGGCGATCGTCAACGAGCAGTGGCAGGTCTCGCCCGATGACCCGGTTCGGGTCATGGCGGATCCCACGGCTGCGCCATCCACGTAACGCAGGTCCAGGCCGGCGTCTCGACGTCGGCTGGGTGCCAGCGTTCGCCGTGCTCGAAGATGCTGAGGCCGCAGTTTCGGGTGCGCAGATTCCACAGTTGCGGCACGAGTCGCGGCTCGAACACCTCGCCAAGCAGGGAGTCGAAGAAGAAGAACCGCGAGAAGATGCCGTGGGTGACGATCAAGGTCCGTTCCCCGCTCGGCTGATTCTCCAGCTCCAACTTCAGTCGCCTCACCCGGTCGCGAACGTCGTTGAAGGACTCGGCTCTCTCGTTGGCCCAGTCGGGATCGTCCGGGTGCGCCGCCATGCGCGCCGACCAGCGCTGCAGCCTTTGCTCCTCGGGGTTTAGCTCGCCGTAGCCGCTCGCCTCCTTCAGCTCGTGCAGATAGGGGAGAACGGTGACCGGCAGCTCGAGTGCCTCGCTCAGCGGCTCCGCCGTTTCCCGGGCGCGGCGCATCGGGCTGCTCAGCAGGCGGGTGATGCCGGCGCCCGCCAATCCGTCGGCTGCGGCACGCGCTTGTTCCTGGCCTCGCTCGCTCAGCCGGTCGCCGGTCTCCTCGGGCAGCGTGATCGCCTCCGGGTCGGCGTTGGAGACCGACTCACCGTGGCGGAGGAGGAGCGCCTGGGTCATGTTCGGGAGTGGCTGAGCAACGGTTTGGCGGTTTCAACCGTCGGGTAAACCGGGGTGCATGGAGCTATCAATAGTGCTGATCATCATTGGGATCGTCTTGGCGATCCTCGTCAACTACATCCTCGGGATCATCGTGATCCTGATTGGGTTGGCGCTGCTCTTGCTACCACGCCTGAGGGGTGGTACTCGCCAAGTCTGATGTAAAGCTTGCTCGATGGACCCCTGGAAGCTTCCTCTCATAGTTGCCGGGGTTGTGGTGCCAACTGTCGCGGCCTTCATGCTCGGTGGACCGGGTGTGGGGGTCGCGATAGGTGCATTTGCGGGGCTTGGGCTGGTAGTGGTTGCGATCCGCCAGCGGCCCGAAGGGCCGATTGCCTCGGCCGATCGCCGGGACGCCAAGCACCACGTGCTGATCGTTGCTGCCGGCGGGGTGGAGGACCCGGCCGACGTGGCGCGGATCACCCGCGTCGCTGGGCTTCGGGGAGACGATGACGAGGCGGACGAGGTGCGGGTGCTGGCGCCGGCGCGGATCGGCTTTTTCGATCGCTGGGCCTCCGATGTGGAGGACGCTCGCCATCGTGCGCAGCAGCGCCTGGTGATGACCGTGGCGGCCCTGGCCAAGGCTGGCGTGGCGGCCGAGGCGCGGGTTGGCGACGAGGACATCGTGCAGGCGGTCGAGGATCAGCTGCAGAGCTACCCGGCGACCGAGGTGGTGCTCGTCAGCGGCGAGAGCGATGAGGCGGAGGAGGCGGCCGGCGAGCTGCGCTCACGCCTGCGAGCCGAGTTCCATCACATCGAGCTCAGCAGGGGTGAGGGCGGGCGGCGCTCTTGACGACCTGGAAGGCGCTGCCGGGAATGCGCTTGAGCTGATTGAGGTTCTCGTCGTCCCAGCGGCGGTCGCTGCTGCCGCTGAAGTACCAGTTGGACCCGTTGTCGGCGACGATCAGCCCGTAGTGCTTCATCGCTTCGGCGATCACCTTGGCGCCGTCGCTGAAGCCGCCGAGCCCGTAGCCGGCCTTGAGCCGCAGCCGCGTCCCCATCGCCGGCGCGTTGGGGTCCGAGCTATCGCCAGCGCAGTGTGAGGCGGGGTGGACCCAGGCGTTGCGGGTGCTGTCGAAGGTGACCCGGATCGCGTGCTCCAAGTGGCCGGCGGCGACTTCGTCGTAACGGACGAGGCCGGGGAAGATCGGCAGCCCGGCGGCGTCGGCCGAGGTCCAGGAGTCGGGGCGGCGGTCGCTCGAGCGCAGATCCCAGCGGGTGCCCGAGTCGGCGTTCCAGTGGGCAGCGCCTCCGCCCTTGAAGAAGGCGCGGTAGAGCTCGTACAGCGTGCAGCTGGAGCGGTCGACGACGAGCACGTGGCGGTCGCCGTCGCTGTCGTCGCCGCCCTCGACTGGCGCCCCCTTGGAGATCGGGAACGGCCCGGGGTCGCTCTCGTCTCCGTAGGCGGTGTAGTTGATTGGCAGCTTGCGTTGGCCGGCGCTAACGACGGCATAGGGGAAGCCGTAGGCGCGCGGTGAGCCGAAGTCGGGGTGGAGCAGGTTGCCGCCGTGGGAGTTGATGTAGGCGATCGTCGCGGCCGAGTTGGGGGCGACCGGCGCCTTGGAGATGTCCTGGTTCCAGGCGGCCTCGGTAGGGAGGGAGGGGGCGTTGGCGGCGGTGCCGGGCGGGGGGTCGGGGAAGACGGAGCAGCTGCCGAGGTCGGGGTAGGGGCCGACGGCGGCGGCCGAGGTCATCCCAGTCGCCCCGGCGACCGCCAGCGCCAGCAGTGCCATCGCGCCGGCGAGCCGGCGCATCCGACTTTGACCCACCCCTGGTGAGGTCAATGTCGGCTACGCACTCCGGTTTGCGTCTGTGCGCTCGCGAAGCCACCGACGGCGGCAGCGCCGACCGCGAGCGCACCGATCGCCATCGCGCCGCGGGCCTGCATGCCCGTCGCCACGGCCGATCGAACCTCGGGTCGGAAGAAGGAGATCCCGTATCGCTGCGGCATCGCCGAAACCGTAGCGCGGTTAGCCTGGGGCGCTGATGAGCGCGGACGAGCGACCGATCCTGCTGGCGATCCAGCACGTGCCCTGGGAGGGCCCCCACCGCATCCTCGACGCCTGCGGCGGCCTCGATGTGCACACGGTCAAACCGCTGGCGGGCCAGCCGTTGCCGGACCATGACCGGGTGGCCGGTGCAGTCGTGATGGGCGGTCCGATGAACGTCAACGAAGTCGAGGCCCATCCCGAGCTGGCGAGCGAGCGCGAGTGGTTGGCCGAGGCGCTGCGCCGGGACCTGCCGGTGCTAGGCGTCTGCCTCGGCGCGCAGCTGTTGGCGCGAGCGCTTGGTGCGGAGGTGCGAGCGGGGGAGAGCCCGGAGCTCGGCTACGCCCCGGTCGAGGTCCTCGATCCCGACGACCCGATCCTCGGCGCCCTGGCCCCGAGCACGACCGTCCTGCACTGGCACGGCGACGTCTTCGATCTACCCGACGGCGCCGAACACCTGGCCCGCTCCGCGTGCACCGAGGTCCAGGCCTTCCGCCACGGCAATGCCTGGGGCGTGCTCTTCCACCCCGAGTCCGACTTCGCCCTGTTGGAGGCGTGGCTGGCCGTGCCCGAGATGGTCCACGCCGCCTGCGTGGCCCTGGGTGACCACGGAGCCGCCGCGCTTCCGGCCCAAGCCGAAGCTGCCGAGGCGGAACTGCTCGCCCGCACGACCCCCGGCCTGGAAGCCTTCGCCTCCCTGGTCGCATCCCACCGCCCCAGCTAAGCTCCCGCCTCGTCCGCCGGCCCGCTAGATTGAAAGCGGCGTGGTGGCTGTAGCTCAGTTGGTAGAGCTCCTGGTTGTGGTCCAGGCGGTCGCCGGTTCGAATCCGGTCAGCCACCCTCTCTCGGCAACCGTGGTTTAGCGCGGGTTTCTGCTGTTTGAGACGAGTGTCTCTTCTCAATCGGGAGACAATCTCTAGCCGATCGGAAGGCCGCGCCGTACAGCGACCTTCTCAAAGGCCGCAACGACCTCGGGGTCGAACTGCGAGCCGGCACTGCGGCGTAGCTCTTCGAGAGCTCGCGAGGGGCGCATCGCGACACTGTAGGGGCGCTCTGAGACCATCGCCGCGTAGGCGTCGCAAACGGCGACCACCCGCGCGCCAAGGGGGATCTGATCGCTGCGCAGGGAGTCCGGGTAGCCACCGCCATCCCAGCGCTCGCCGCTCGAGCGAACCAGGCGCGCGACCGGCACGAGCGCCGCCGCCGAGGCGATGATCCGCTCCCCGATCAGAGTGTGCTGGCGGACGAACTCCCATTCCGGCTCCTCGAGCGGGCCAGGCTTATTCAGGATCGCGTCGGGGATTGCCATCTTCCCTGTCTCGTGCAGCTGTGCGGCACGGTAGGTCTCATCGCGTTGCTCTGCCTCCATTCCCAGCTCCTCGGCGACCGCCAGCGCCAGCTCGGCGACGTCCACGGCTTGCTCGGCCAGTTCCGGTTGGCGCTCGCGCAGCGCCGTCAGCAGCACATCGCGTGACTGTGAGCCGGCCGAGGTCCGCTCGCTGACCTTGTTCGCGTACATCCGCCGGTCGGCGAGCTGCATCGCCTCTTTGACCGAGGCTGCCTCGCTCGGCAAGAGGACGTTGCCCTGCGAGGCGCCGATCGCGAAGCCCTCGCCGCTCTCGGAAAGCGCCGCGCCGGCCCCGGCGATGATCGCGTCGACCTCCGCCGCCGTGCACTCGGCGAGCAGGCAGAACTCATCGCCGCCCAGCCGGTAGGCGTGGCCGCCTTGCGAGGCGACGAAGCGCCCAAGTCGCCCGCCCAGTCGCGCCAGCAGGGAGTCTCCGGCCGGATGGCCAAAGGTGTCGTTGTAGAGCTTGAAGCCGTCGAGGTCGAACAGCGCGAGGAGGCGAAGGGACCCGGCGGGGGCCGCCTGCGCTATCGCGCTCTCCAGGTCCAGCATCAGCGCCCTGCGATTGGGCAGGTCAGTCAACTCGTCGGTGCGCGACTCCTGGGCCCTCGTGCGAGCTTCCCCCTGGCTCTCGCGCAGCGAGAGGACCAGGCGCACGACGACCGCGATCAGGGTGAGCAGGGAGATCACCGCCGCCGCGGTAGGGGCCGTGGCGAATCGTTCGGCTGCCTGAATGCTGATCGCGATCAGAGCGGCGGCCGCCGGTATCGCGATGATCCGCACCGCCCGTGATTGCAGTGGCTTCGTCGTGCCCGGCTCGATCCACGCCGCGCAGGCCACCAGCAGAACACCGCATGGCCAGCCCGCGTCAAGAATCGTGCCTTCGAGGTATGTGCCGTTGGCGGCCTGCAGCAAGTAGACGCCGTCGGAGACGGCGAGCAGCAGAAGGCCGGCACCAAGGACCGTCCAGCTGCGTCCCGGTCGCCAGCCGGTGAACGAGGCGGCGGTTGCCACCATCGTCAACAGGGTCAGGTCGGCGATTGGGTAGGCCAGGTTGGTTGCGACGGCGAGCGTCTGGCCTTCGCTGGACGCATCGACGATCGGTCCGAGCGCGAGCGCCGCCGCCAACGCCGCGGCGGCGGAGCCGACGATCGCGCCGTCCAGCCATCGCGCGACCGGAAAGGACCCGATCCTCGCCCGCAGGAGGACGATCAGCGCTGCATAGGCGAGCGGATAGAAGGTGAGGTAGCCGCCATCGGCGGGCGACGGAATCGGCACCGACGCCTTCCCGGCGAGCACTGCCGCGTAATAGATTTCTCCGCCGGTGTAGAGCAGCAAGCCGGCGCCGAGCAGTGCCCAGGCAGCCCGCTCGCGGCGGATCAGCGCGGCCCGCAGCAAACAGGCGGCGGCGCTTGTCAGCATCAGGGCGTTGTAGACCCAGGTGTTGAAAAGCGCATCGGTGCCATGACCGCCAAACCCGACCGCGACGTGCGCGGTGAAGGCGGCGAGCAGGCAGAGAGCTAGGAGGCCGCCGACAAGGACGATCCTTCGCTCGCGCTGGCTCAGCCCGGATACCACCCCCATCAATCGGAACCTGGGGCGGCAACCTTGACCGGTGAGACCTGTTCGCCATCGCAAGCCGCTGTTAATCAGCAACTTTGCTTCGCGAGGTATGTCCAATTGAGGATGCCGGGCGGCTCGACATGTCGTTGGTTTGCCATCCTCGTGACCCGTGGTTGAGACCCCGACGATCTACGAGTGTGCCGGAGGCACAAAGGCCTTCGAGCTGTGGCTGAACGCCTTCTACGACCTGGTCGAAGAAGACGATCTGCTCGCCCCGCTTTTCGGTGGGACGGTCGGTGCGGAGCATCGGGACCATGTGGTCGCCTGGTGGGTCGAGGTGATGGGAGGCCCTTCACGCTACGGCGATGAGCTCGGCGGCTATGAGGCGATGCTCTCTCATCACCGAGGACTGGAAATCACGGCGGAGCAACGGTTGCGGTTCGTGACGCTTCTCAGCCGAGCCGCAGACGATGCGGAACTGCCAGCGGACCCCGAGTTCCGGGCGGCGATCATGGGCTACGCGGAGTGGGGCTCGCGGCTGGCGCTGCACAATTCCCAGCCACGGGCGCAAGTGGCCGAGCAGGCGCCGATGCCTCGCTGGGGCTGGGGCCTCGCTCCGCCATATCTCGAGGGCGAGGGTTGACCGCCAGTCATGCGGCGGCTCCGTCGCCTTCATGCGGCAGCAGGATCTCCGCTGCCTCCTCGGCGGTGAGGTCCGGGTAGAGCGTGCGGATGACGCCGATTGCCACGGCGCCGCCGATGAGTTGGAAGACGATGAAGGACGGGACTGAGGCGGGAGCGATGCCGGCGAAGGTGTTGGAGAAGATGCGGCCGATGTCGATCGCCGGGTTGGCGAAGCTGGTCGAGCTGGTGAAGAAGTAGGCGGAGCCGATGTAGGCGGCGACCGCGGCCGGGGCGAGGTTGCCTCGCCGCGTCCGCGCCAGCGAGAAGATCACGAGCAGCAGGCCGAGGGTCGCGATCACCTCGGCGAAGAGGTGCGCGGGAGAGGCGCGATGGTGGGTTGAGATCGAGATCGCCGTCAGCGAGAACATCAGGTTCGCCGCCACCGCGCCGGTGATGCAGCCGATGACTTGGGCGGGGATGTAGGCGAGGGCGTGGCGCCAGCGCAGGCCGCCAAAGGCGGCGTCGACCAGCGAGACGACCGGGTTGAAGTGGGCGCCTGAGACCGGACCGAAGATGAGGATGAAGGTGAACAGGCCGGCGGCCGTTGCCGCCGCGTTCTCGAAGAGCTGGAGCCCGACATCGTTCGGTGAGAGCTGGGCGGCAGCGATCCCCGAGCCGATCACGGTGGCGGCCAGGAAGGCCGAGCCGAGGAACTCGGCGAAAAGACGTCGCGGCAAGGGGGCGTCGATCATCGGGCGGCGATCATGGGCTACGCGGAGTGGGGCTCGCGGCTGGCGC